>NZ_KB895844.1:0-122075 GCF_000374985.1 Micromonospora sp. CNB394
AGCCGGTGCCGGACACCGCGGCGGGCACGGGGATCCGGCAGGTCGGCCAGCGCTGCGGGCAGTCCAGCAGCGGTTTCGGGCACGGTGACATCCGGTGCGCTGGACACAGACGATATCAGCGATGATGGCAGGGCGGGCATGACTCACTTCGGACGATCAACAAGGCGTAGAGAACCTCGATGATCATTTAAACGAGTCATGCCCGCCCTGCTACCACCAGCACGGGCGCGTCTACACCAAGCGGATCAAGCCGGACACCCTCACGACTTTGCCGGGGCCCTGGTGACTTCCTGGGGGCCGGCGTTTACGCCCTCTACTACCACGGAGACTTCGCGCTCTACGCGTCGCTCAAGGACACCGAGCGCGAGGTCCCGATCTACGTCGGAAAGGCCGAGGCCGGCAACTCCAGCTACGGAGATCCCGCGAGTCCGGACGGCTTCCAGCTCGTCAATAGAATCAAGAAGCACGCCGAATCCGTTGCCGAGGCAGGTCAAACCCTGAACGTCACCGACTTCAAGGTCCGGTACCTGCCCCTCGACGATGCTTGGATCGTGCTCGCCGAGCGGGCGCTCCTCCGCGAGTACCGGCCGGTTCTTTGGAACACCGTGATGCCCGGATTTGGTGCGAACGCCCCAGGCTCTGATCGCCAGAACGCGCGGTCTATCTGGGATACAGTCCATCCCGGGCGGCCTCGTGCTGGACGCTTGTGTAACCGCCGGTTCACGTTAACAGAGATGTGCGAGAGGGTCCGCCTGGCAGTCGCCGCGTCGATCCTCGAAGAGGGACACGAGCGGATTGCAGCTATAGAAGCCTTGGAGGAGTACCAGAAGCGACCGATCTGGCGCCCCAAGAAGAAACGCGAGGGCGGCCCCAGGGTTGTGGTCCAGGACCAGGCTCGGTTCCTCTCCGAGATGGCGCGGCTCGGCCTTGAGATCCCTGACCACCGGGTGGTGGACAACGAGCTCGTTCCGACGGAGGACCCAGAGGCCACTGCTGAGCGGAACACTCTCGTCGCCGAGCAGTTGAGCATGGATTTGGAGACCGCAGGCAGGCTTATGTGACGGTGAACGGGACGGTGGACTGATCTTCCAGATGGCGGACCCGTCTAGTGCTCGGCTTCGCCTGACGCCGGTCGGCACGCAAGGCCAGCACAGCCTCCGCGATGCGGCTAGCCGCTTGCTGCGTGTCCTCGTGTTCCCACACTCGGATTACGGTCCAACCCGCAGCGGCCAGGTTCTCGTCGGTTTGTGCGTCACGCTCCCTATTGCCCGCGATCTTGCTTGACCAGAACTCGCTGTTGCGCGTCGACGGCCGGTAGTGCTGCGGGCATCCGTGCCAGAAGCAGCCGTCTACGAAGACGGCGACGCGCGGCCCGGCGAAGACTAGGTCAGCTTTTCGCCGTAGTCCGACCAACGGTTGGCGGTCTACGCGGTAGCGCAGCCCCAGGGCGTGCACGGCCGAACGAAGGGCCATCTCTGGTCGGGTATCGCGGGAGCGGTTCGCCCGCATGACGCTACGTACGGCCGGAGATGAGGCCCACGACTGCGCCGCCTTCTTTGGCCGCTGAAGCGAGGCCAGTCCGACGCTCAGGGCCTGGCGCCATGCTTGCGCGAGGTTTTCCTCCCGAGTGTCGCAGTCGACCTGGCAGACGTATCGCTCGCGCGTCTTCCGTCCTTCCGGCCAGCGAAGGTACGCGTACACCCGCCGTGACTTCGGCGGTAGCCGCAAACAGATAGAGGCTAGAACGGTCCGGCCGGACGCCCCCAGCAGATACCTGTTCCTTCGTCCACCTGCTGCCTTGTCCTGTTCCTCGGCTCGTTCGCTGGCTGACATGCCCTTGACCGGCTTCCATGCCGATTCAGTGGGCGCGGCGTCCCGCCATTGAGTGGCCATAGAACGATTGTGGCCTATGCCCGCTCGCTGGAGGACTGCTGCAGTGCCTTGGCCACGGACTCTGCCATTACCTGCCCAAGCTGCACCGGCACGGCGTTGCCAAGCTGGCGCATCTGCTCCCCGCGTGGGCCGTCAAGCCGCCAGTCGTCCCGGAAGGTCATCACACGAGCGGTCTCCCGGACCGTCATGTACCGGATTGACCCGTCATCAAGCCGCACCACACTCTCGCCGCCCGGAACGCCATGAACACCCGCCTTAACAGTCTTTGCCGGTCGGTCCAAGTCGTTGGGAGTATGTCCCGGGTACTGGCGGGCGCCCGGCCAGCCGACATGGTGCAGCCAGTCTGGGTGCTCGATGTAGTCACCTACAGGTTCGGGAAGGCGTAGCGAGCGCGATTCCGGCGACGCCGGCCAAATCGCATCTCGCAGGGTCCGCCAGCGCGGCTTGCCGTCAGGCAGCGGCAGGACTTCTGGTAGCAAATCCTCTCGCACCGGGACGCCGTGCTCCTCCCAGTACTCTCCACTGTCCTGGGCGTGCTTCAGCGCGAGCTCCGAATGAGTCGGCTCGGGGAACTCCCAATCAGCTAGCCCGAGATCCTTGCGGAAGGCCACGACGAACACTCGCCACCGCACTTGCGGAACGCCGTAGTCCGCCGCGTTGACCAGCTTGTACTTGACGTCGTACCGCTCGGTTAGGTCAACGTCATGAGCGCGGAGCGCTTTGACCAGGCGCTTGTCGTGGTCGCGCCAGTCCTCACCCTCGATCCGCTGCTCGAAGGGGGCCGACAGTTCCCGGATGATGTAGTCGTAGTACGGCTTGAACGACGGCCGCAACAGGCCCTTGACGTTCTCCGCCACGATCGCCCGCGGTCGGGTTTCGCGGGCACAGCGGAACAGTTCGGGCCACAGGTTGCGTGGATCATCGAAGCCCTTGTGAGCGCCTCCGAGGCTCCACGGCTGGCACGGCACGCCACCGGCGACCACGTCGACCTCGCCAAGCCACCGGTCGAACTTCACCTCCCGCACGTCGCCCTGCCGCAGCGGCCAACGGTCGCCCAGTGACTTCGGAAGGGGGGACCCCTTTTCGTAGTCGACAGCGCCGTTCAGCCGCAGCGTGCCGCACGCCCGCCGCTCCAGCTCAACCGCCAGGAGGTGACGGAAGCCAGCCTCATGCATCGCCAGGGCCAAGCCGCCGCCACCCGTGAACAGTTCGATGCTGGTACCCACGCCCGGCTCTGCCTGAGCGGTGGGCTTCTTGCGGCTTGTCATGCCGAAACTATACCGCGGATCTTGATCAAGTACTCGATCGTATGTGCGTGTCATCGACGGACTTCCCGTCTGTGAGCCCCGGCGGGCCACGGCGCCCTAGCTCCCGTAGTTCGCGACAGCAACGAGTGGCAGCGTCGGCACTGGACTCCGCGATGCGGCGATGCGGCCCCGCCGTCAGCAAGAAGTCAGCGAGACGCGCGACAACCGCCGACAACCGCTGGCACAGGACAACAAGATCGCCGACGCGAACCGCACTCGCCGACATCCATCAGCGAGCGTTCACTGCCGCGAGCCGCCTTTGCAAGGCAAGGGTTAGGGGCGGAGTCCGTGTGAAGCTGGTTAACGTTGCAGGTGGGCTAGCCTTCGCGCGCCTGCCGAAACAGGCCAGCGAGCTCGTCGGTCATCCAATACACGACGGGGCCGCCCTCCCGGGAGCTCCATAGCCAGCAGTAGTTGCGTCCCGCTGCGGCGCAGTGCCGGCTGGGCCATGCCAGGACACCCGCGACGCCATGCCGCCCGTTAGGGATGTTCAGCGACTCTGCTAGATCATCGCCATCAAACTCGCGGCCAGGCTGATCGATCAAGGTGGAGAAGAGCGCCTTAGCGTTGTCGCTGAACCTCCCCCAGACAGTGCGGGCCAGGTCTACATCTGCTTGGGTCCAGTCGGTTGGCTCTGGCTTGACCCCGCTAACTTGCCCGGCGCTGGCTGCGTCTGCCCCAGCCAACCAGCGGCCATACATCGAGTAAAAATCCGCTACCCGCTCCGGGGGCACCTTCACAGTGATGTCCAACATCGCGACCGACCCCTTTTTGGCGCTAGTACATGTTTCCCGGAGGGTATGCGCGACCCCCGCACGGGGTCAAGACTTACCTAAAGCGGGTCTGGAGGCATCTCTTAGGTACCTCCGCTGGCATGCTTGCTGAGAGGAAGCCGAGCTGCCCTGCATGCCCAGTTTCTGCATCTTCGGGCTCTCGGCCACAGCCAGGGGTCAACAAGATCATCGGACACAATCCGGGCACAACTGACAGCGACAAGGACTGTCAACCGCTGTAAAGCAACGAGAGACCTCGCCCAGGTCAGGACGCCGATCCGCCCGATCTGAGTCGATCCACAGACAGCCGAAGGGGTTCAGGGTTCGAGTCCCTGGCAGCAAAAGCGTGCGGCATCCGGGGGCGGAAGCCGAATGGCTTCATTGCCGATTTCCTCTTGTTTGGATCAAGGCACCGCGCTCCGCGCGGCGCAGGGCGGTAACCCGGCCGGCGGCAAGCCGCCCCGGCCGCCTTCGGCGCCGGGGCGGAGAGCCACCGACTACCGCCGGACCACCGCCCCGAGTCTGCTGATCCGGCCGACGACACGATCACGGCCAGGCGGTACGGAAGCCGAGCTGGTCGGCCTTGTCGGCGGTCAAGGCTTCCGACTGCCGCGCCAGTCCAACCCCGGGACTGGCTTGCCCCCGGTCCATCTCCCGCAGCCGGCGACACCTCACCGCGGAAGCCCTCAGCCGGTCGATACACGCATGGCGCCTGCCCGACCGGACCCTCACGGCCAGCCCAAGCGTTCACCGCCCCAGAAGAACGCTCAGGCCGCAAGATCGACCTGCCCACCATCTGCCCACAACCAGTCGTCAACGGCTGGACTCAGCCGGACTCGGCTAGATCAACGACAACGGCCCCCGATCAGCATTCCTGCTGGTCAGGGGCCGTTGGTGCACCTGGTGGCGGGTAGAGGATTCGAACCTCTGTAGCTTTCGCGACGGATTTACAGTCCGCTCCCATTGGCCGCTCGGGCAACCCGCCAGGGCACGCCACCGCGTCGCAACGCGGCAGCGGAAGCAAGGATAGCGGTTGCCCCCGGCACTGCCGCAACCGGGTACCGTCAGGAGGTCCCACGCTGGTCAGCGCGGGACGGACCAGGACAGACCGCCGGACAGCAGGAGCATGAGCATGGCAGCGAACCCGTCGTTCGACATCGTGAGCAAGGTCGACCGGCAGGAGGTCGACAACGCCGTCCGCCAGTCGGAGAAGGAGCTCTCGACGCGGTTCGACTTCCGGGGCACCGGCGCGGAGATCTCCTGGGCGGGCGAGGAGGCGATCAGCCTCCAGGCAGAGACCGAGGAGCGGGTCCGGGCCGCGCTGGACGTCTTCAAGGAGAAGTTGGTCAAGCGGAACATCTCGTTGAAGTCGCTCGACGCCGGCGAGCCCCGGCAGTCGGGCAAGATCTTCAAGATCGACGCCAAGGTGGTGCAGGGCATCGACTCGGACAAGGCCAAGGCGATCAGCAAGAAGATCCGCGACGAGGGCCCGAAGGGCGTGCAGGCGCAGATCCAGGGCGACCAGCTCCGCGTCACCGGCAAGAAGAAGGACGACCTCCAGTCCGTCATCACGCTGCTCAAGGGTGAGGACTTCGGGCTGGCGCTCCAGTTCACCAACTACCGGTGAGCACGACCGCGTCGTGGCCGGTGACCGGCCCGGTCACCGGCCACGACGCGGGTCAGCGGCCCCGCAGCGGCCGGAACGCGGCCCGCATCTCGGCCGCGAACAGCTCCGGCTCCTCCCAGGCGGCGAAGTGCCCGCCCCTGTCGACCTCGTTGAAGTACGCGACGCCGGGGTAGACCGCCTCGACCCAGCTGCGCGGCGCCGCCCAGATCTCGTCGGGGAACGCGGTGAATGCGACGGGCACCTTGGCCGGCGGCGGGGCCTGGCCGGCCTCCTTGGCGGCGGCCAGGAACCGGCCGAACTCCCAGTACCACCGGGCGGACGAGGCGCCGGTGCCGGTCAGCCAGTAGAGCGTGATGTTGTCGACGACGCTGTCCCGGGTCAGGCCACCGACCGGTGTGCCGTCGACGAACGCGCGGGAGATCTTGTAGTAGCTGTCGGTGTCGTGGTCGAGCATCCAGGCGGCCAGCCCGACGGGTGAGTCCAGCAGCGAGTAGCCGATGGTCTGCGGCCGGGTGGTCTGCTCCAGGAAGTAGCCGAACCCATCCGTCGTGAACAGCTGGAGCGCGTCGTGTGCCGCGCGTTCCTGCTCGGACTCCGCCGGCAGCTCGTCCTTGAGGTCGATCGCCCCGGCGAGCAGGTTGACGTGGACGCCGAGCAGCCCGTCCGGTCCCTGGCGGGCCATCGCGTCGGTGACGGCGGCGCCCACGTCGCCGCCCTGGGCGACGTAGCGGGTGTAGCCGAGGCGGCGCATCAGCTCGGCCCAGGCGGCGGCAATGCGGCCGTTCTCCCAGCCGGGTTCGGTCGGCGTACCGGAGAAGCCGTAGCCGGGCACGGACGGCAGCACCAGGTGGAAGGCGTCCTCGGCGGTGCCGCCGTGGGCGGTGGGGTCGGTGAGCGGACCGACGACCCCGAGCAGTTCCACCACCGAGCCCGGCCAGCCGTGCGTCATGATCAGCGGCAGGGCGTTCTCGTGCTTCGACCGTACCTGGACGAAGTAGATCTCCACGCCGTCGATGGTGGTGGTGAACTGCGGCAGGGCGTTCAGCCTCGTCTCGCAGGCGCGCCAGTCGTACTCGTTCGTCCAGTAGTCGGCCAGCGCCCGGACGGTCGCGAGCTGCACACCCTGCGAGCGGTCGTCGACCAGTTCCCGGCTGGGCCAGCGGGTCGCCGCGATCCGGCGGTGCAGGTCGGCGATGGTCTCGTCCGGCGTGTCGAGCCGGAAAGGGTGGATGTCGTCGGTGGCCATGGCCTGCACCTTTCGCGTCGAGTGGAATGGGCGCGGAACACCGGCGGGTAACGATCAGTCTGGCAGGGGCCGGACGCCCGCCGGGCCGGAACGACGTGCCCGCCGGTTGCCACCGTTTCCAGCCCTGTTTCTGCCGTCAGGCGACTTCCTTGGGGTACGGGCCGGGCATACGGTCGGGTGGGAGCATGACGCCCACGATGCTCCTCCCCTATCGGCCGGTGCTCGGTCAACCGGTGCTGCGCCGGCTGCTGCCCGGGCTCGCGGCCTCCGCTCTCGGTGACGGGCTCGCCCTGGTCGCGGTGACGTGGCTGGCCCTGCAACTCGCCCCCGCGGGGCAGCGCGGCACCTGGACGGCGTTCGCGGTGGCCGCGTACACGCTGCCGGGGGCGGCCGGCACGCTGCTGCTCGGGCGGTGGCTGGGTGGGCGGAGCGGGGCCCAGCTCGCCGGCTGGGACGCGACTGTGCGGGCCGCAGCGTTGGGGGCGATCCCGGCCGCCCACCTCGCCGGGGTGCTGGACGTCGGCCTCTACGTCGCCTTGCTCGCGGTGTCCTCACTCCTGCATCCCTGGGGGTCGGCCGGTCGCTTCACGCTCGTGGCCGAGCTTCTGCCACGGCGGCACCACCTGGCCGCGAACGCGCTGCTCGGCGTGTTCGGCCAGGCGGCGACGATCGTCGGCCCACCGCTCGCCGGTCTCCTCATCGCCTGGGCGGGCGCGGTGTGGGTGATCGCGATCGACGCGCTTCGCCGTGCTGGCCGTCAGCTACCGCCTCGTCGTCCCGGCCGTCCGCCGTGGCAGCGCCGTCCGGAGTGGAGGCGCCCGCCGTGAAGGCAGCGTCCGCCACCCGGCCGGAGCCCAGCACGAGGACGGAGACCGCGAGGACGGAGACCGCCACGAGGACCCGACGGCCGGACCGTCCCGTACGTCGGGATTCCGGATCATCGCGCGGGACCGGTCGCTGCTCGGCCTGCTGTCGCTGTCCTTCGCGTTCTTCTTTTTCTTCGGACCGTTCTACGTCGCCATGCCGATCTTCGTCACCGACGACCTGCACGCCTCCGCCGGGACGCTCGCGGCCTACTACACCGCGTTCGGCGTCGGCTCGCTGCTGGGCGGGCTGCTCACCGGTCACCTGCGCGGACGGCCACTGCGGGCCACGCTCGCCGGGGTCGTCGCGCTGTTCGGCGCCGCACTGCTGCCGCTCGGCCTGGGCGCGCCGGTCGTCCTGTCGCTGCCCGCGTTCGCGCTCGCCGGCCTGGTGTGGGCGCCTTACCAGCCGACCGCGATGGCGTTGTTCCAGCGCCGCGCCGGCACCGTGGACCTCCCCCGCGTACTGTCGGCCAACGGGGCGGTCACCGTGCTGGCGGTGCCGCTGGGCACGATGCTCGGCGGTCCGGCGACCGCCGCGTTCGGGGCACGTCCCACGCTGCTGGCGTGCGCGGTGGCGATCCTCGCGCTGGGCCTGGCCGCCGCCCGGCGGCGCGGAGCGGGTGGTGACCGCCGGCGGGTGAGCGGTCAGGCGGCGAGCGACTGCTCGGCGCGTACCGCTGTGGCTTCGGCCCGGGCGATCGGGCCACCGGGCAGCGCGGCGACCGCGGCCCCGACGGCGACCGCCACCCCGGCGAAGACGAACGCCCACGAGACGCCACCGGCGTGATCGATGATCAGGCCCGCGACCGAGCCGCCGGCGGCGCTCGCCGCGACCGACATGGTCACCACCCAGGTGTACGCCTCGTTCAGCATGCCGGACGGGGTGATCCGTCCGACGAGTGTGTTCTCCAGGGTGAGGGCGGGGGCGATGGCCGCGCCGCCGAGCACCAGCGCGACGCCCAGCGCCGCCGGGTCGGGAATGAACGCGAAGACGACGAGGCTGGCCGCGACGGTGCCGAGCAGCCAGGCGAACTGGCGGGTCATGTTGGCGGCGGGCTTGCGTACGCCGAACCAGAAACCACCGATGGCGCTGCCGATGCCCCAGACGGCGAGCAGGACGCCGGCCAGGCTCTCGGGGTCGTCGGCGCCGGAGTTTCCGGCGAAGGCCGGGACGATGACGCCGGAGGCGCCGAACGCGATGCCGAGGCTCGCCACGCAGAGCAGCAGCGCGGGGAAGCCGCCGAGCCGCAGCGGGCCGAGGCCCCGGGCGTGGTGCTCTCGCGCGTGCGGGCGCCAGCCGCGCATGACCCGGCCGAGCGCGACGGTGCCGGTGCCGACCAGGGTGACCACCGCGGCGCCGACGAGCGCGGCGGAGGCGTCGGCGAACAGCACGAAGCCCGCCACCAGCAGCGGGCCGACCACGAACACGACCTCGAACAGCGTGGTCTCGGCGGCGAGCGCGGTGTTGCGCAGGTGCCCCCGGCCGGTGGCGGGGGCGGTGAGGTCGTTCCAGGCGCCTCGGATCGCGGCGGTCAGCGGCGGATACGTGGCGCCGGCCAGGCCCGCGGCCAGGTAGATCAGCCCGAGGTTGCCGCTGTCGGAGCGGGTGGCGACGAGCAGCCCGATCAGGGCGAGCGGGTGGGCGAGCGCGGTGGCCAGCAGGACGGGAGCGGGTCCGACCCGGTCGGCGATCCGGCCGGCGACCGGGCTGAGTGCGGCACCGGAGAGCGCGTAGATGCCGCCGGCGACGGCGGCCAGGGAGTACCGGCCGGTGACCTGCTCGACGACGAGCAGCAGCGCCAGCGGGGTCATGCCGATCCCGAGCCGGCCGATGATGCCGAGGATCAGCAGCATCGGCGCGCCAGGGATCCGCCAGACGCCCTGGTACGGGCGCAGTGCGGCCACGGTCGACCTCCAGGAGGGTAATGAGCGGGAGACGTTTCGACCCTAACGGCGCGGCACGACCGGGGGAAGCGCATTGTGCCCGGACACACCACCGCGCCCGCGTCGTGCGACGCGGGCGCGGCGGGGCGTACGGCGGGTCAGCGCTGGAACTGCACCGGCCCGGAGTTGCGGGCCATCTGCTCCAGGCGGGCCACCCGCTGCTCCATCGGCGGATGGGTGGCGAACATCGCGGCGATGCCGCCGCCCCGCTTGAACGGGTTGTCGATCATCAGGTGCGCGGTGCTGGCGAGCTGGCCCTGCGGCGCCAGCGGGCGCGCCTGCGTACCCCTGTGGATCTTGCGAAGGGCGCTGGCAAGGGCCAGCGGGTCGCGGCTCAGCTCGGCGCCCGACTGGTCGGCCTGGTACTCCCGGCTCCGGCTGATCGCGAGCTGGATCACCGTGGCGGCGATCGGGCCGAGGATCAGCGTGAGCAGCAGCACGGCCGGGTTCGGGCCGTCCTCGTCGTCGGACGAGCCCAGCGGGATGAACCAGGCCAGGTTCGCCAGCATGGTGATGATGCCGGCCAGGCCGGCCGCCACGCTGGAGATCAGGATGTCCCGGTTGTAGACGTGGGACAGCTCGTGGCCGATCACGCCGCGCAGCTCCCGGTAGTCCAGGATCTCCACGATGCCCTGGGTGACGCAGACCGCCGCGTTCTCCGGGTTACGACCGGTGGCGAACGCGTTGGGCTGCGACGTCGGGCTGACGTAGAGCCGGGGCATCGGCTTCCCGGCCAGCGTGGAGAGCTCCCGCACCATCTGGTACAGCTCGGGGAACTGTGCCTCGCTGACCGGTTGCGCCTTCATCGAGCGCAGTGCGAGCTTGTCGGAGAAGAAATAGGTGACGCCGTTCATCAGCAACGACACGACGACGGCGATGACGAGACCGCCGCTACCGCCGAACCAGTAGCCGACCGCGAGGATCAGCGAGGTCAACAGGCCGAGCAGCGCTGCGGTCTTGAGACGGTTGTGATGCACGATCTCTCCTTCGGTGCACGGACCCTTGCGGGAGGCCCGCTGACCGGTTCAACACACCGGTACCCGTCAACCATCCGGCTCATGGCTGAAAGTTGGCTGGATGTTGCTGTGCGCAGGCTGAAGCGGTCGCCCATCCGGGCAGGAACCGGTCAGCGCGCCGCCACGTCCAGCACGATCTGCGGTGCGAAACCGATCACCACCGCCGCGGCGGTGGCCACGCCGAGCGCCAACACCACGGTCCGGGCGGGCCGGACCGCCGCCGCGCCGGCCGGCGTCGCGTAGAGGGACGCGGTGACCCGCAGGTAGTACGCCAGGCCGATCACCGCGTTCAGCGCCACCACCAGCGCCAGCCATCCCGCGTGCCCGGCCAGCAGCGCGCGTACCACAGTCACCTTGGCGAACAGCCCGGCCAGGCCCGGCGGGAGTCCGGCGAGCCCGATCAGCGCCAGCGCGAACGCGCCGCCCACCCACGGGTGCCGCCGTGCCGCGCCGCGCAGGTCGGCGAGCGTGCCGCCGTCACCGTCCGCCGGGCGCAGCGCCACCACCGCGGCGAACGCGGCAAGTTCCAGCAGCACGAAGAAGATCGCGTACGCGACGGCTGCGGCGTACGCGGCCGCTCGCGCGTCGCCGGTGCGGCCCGCGGACAGCGCCAGCGCGCCCAGCGGGGCCAGGATGTAGCCCGCCTGGGCCACCGACGACCAGGCCAGCAACCGCACGGTACGCCGCTGCCGCAGCGCCACCAGGTTGCCGACGGTCATGGTCAGCACCGCCAGCGCTGCCAGCACCGGACCGGTCAGGTCACCCGGCAGCGCCCGCTGCACCACCGCCAGCAGCGCCACCACGCCGCCGAGCTTCGAGGCGGTCGACAGGTACGCGGCCACCGGCAGGGGCGCGCCGTCGTACGTGGCGGGGGCCCAGGCGTGGAACGGCACGGCGGCGACCTTGAACGCCAGCCCGGCCACCACGAGGGCCACCGCGACGCCGGTCAGCGGCAGATCGGTCAGGTCGGCGCGGACGGCCAGGGTGGCGCCGAGCCGGTCCAGGTGCAGCGTGCCGGTGACCGCGTAGAGCAGCGCCGCGCCGAGCAGCGTCACAGTGGTGGCGACCACGCTCACCACGAAGAACGTCACCGCCGCCTCGGCACCGGCGAGGCTGTCCCGCCGCAGCCCGACCAGCACGTACAGCGGCAGCGTCAGCGTCTCCAGCGCCACGATCAGCGTGATCAGGTCACCGGCGGCGCCGAGCACCACGCCGCCGGTCATCGCGCAGGCGAGCAGGAAGCAGTACTCGCCGACCGGGGTACGACCGGCGCGCAGCAGCGGGCCGGACAGCGCCAGCACGCCGAGCGTGAGCAGGGCGATCACGGCACCGACCAGTGCGGCCCGGCCGCCCCACACCCAGGAACAGTCGTCGCCGACGCAGAACGTGCGCCGCTCACCGGCCGCCCCGACCAGTGCCGCGCCGGCCGCGGTGCCGGCCGCGCCGAGCGCCGCCATCGCCACCGTGACGGCGGGCCGGGCCACCAGCAGGTCGAACAGGAGCACCAGCACGGCCGTGCCGGCGGCCAGGTACGCGGGCAGCATCGCCACGTTGTCGACCGGCTGGACCAGGCTCATGGGACGACCCCCAGCAGCGCCTCCACCGGACCGGAGGCGTACGACAGCACGAGCGCCGGGGCCAGACCGACCGCGAGCGCGAGCAGCACGAGCGGCGCCCAGGCGGTCAGCTCCGCCCCGGCCAGCCCGGGTGCGAGACCGGCCACCGCCGGGCTGGGCCGGCCGTGCGTGACCCGGCGCAGCAGCCGCAGGAAGTACGCGGCGGTGAGCGCCCCGCCCAGCGCCGCCAGCACGGCCAGCGTGAGCCAGAGCGGGCCGCCCCGCTGCACGGCGGCGACCACTGCGAACGCCTCACCCCAGAACCCGGCCAGGCCGGGCAGCCCCAGCGAGGCGACCGCCGCGAAGCCGAGCAGCCCGGCCAGCCGGGGCGCGGTCTCCCGCAGCCCGGACAGCTCGGCCAGCGAGCCGGTGTGCGCGCGGTCCTTGACCGCCCCGGCCAGGAAGAACAGCAGGCCGGTGATGACGCCGTGGGCGATGTTGCCGATCAGTGCGGCCTGGATTCCGGTGGCGGTGAGCGTGGCGACCCCGAGCAGCACGAAGCCCATGTGCCCCACGCTGGAGTACGCGATGAGCCGCTTCAGGTCGTCCTGCGCCAGGCAGACCAGGCCACCGATCAGAATGGCGGCGACGGCGAGTACGCCGAGCACCGGCGCGGCCCACCGGGCGCCCTCCGGGGCCACCCCGACGGCGATCCGGATCAGTCCGTACGTGCCCATCTTGAGCAGCACCCCGGCGAGGATGACGCTGCCGACGGTGGGTGCCTGGGTGTGCGCGTCCGGCAGCCACGAGTGCAGCGGCCAGAGCGGGCTCTTCACCGCGAACGCGAGCGCCAGCAGTGTGAACGCGGCGAGCTGGGTGCCCCGGGACAGCCCGGCGCCGCCGGTGAGCGCGACCAGGTCGGCGGTGCCCGCGGCGGCCACCACCACGTAGACGCCGACCAGCAGCAGCACCGAGCCGAACAGCGTGTAGAGCGCGAACTTGCGGGCCGCGCGCCGCCGGTCCGCGCCGCCCCAGCCGGCGATGATCGCGTACATCGGCAGCAGGACGACCTCGAAGAACAGGAAGAACAGCACCAGGTCGAGCGCGAGGAACGTGCCGAGGATGCCCACCTCGACCACCAGCAGCAGCGCCACGAGCGCCCGCCCGCTGCCGCCGCCGGGCGGCACCCGCCACAGCGTGTACGCGCAGCACAGCAACGTGAGCAGCGCGGTCAGCACCACCAGCGGCCAGGAGATCCCGTCCACGCCGAGGTGGAAGCGCAGGTCGAGCCCGGGCACCCACGGCAGGTCGAACTGGTGCCACGGCTGCACCGCCGGGCGCGGCCCGTACCCGAACCAGCCGTGGTCGCCGCCAACCAGCGGCAGCGCCGCCAGCAGCGTCACCGCGGCGGCGACGGTGCCGACCACCCGGCCGGCCCGGTCACCGGGCACGACCGCTGTGGCCAGCGCGCCGAGCGCCGGCACCGCGACCACCGCCACCAGCAGGACCTGCCCGAACGTCATGAGGTCACTCCGATCAGCGCGACCGCGAGGCCGATCAGCAGCGCGCCGGCCAGCACGCCGGCCGCCGCGCGCGGCAGCGCCGCCCGGTGCAGCGCGGCCAGGCCGCCGCCCACCTCGACCGCCGCCCGGCCGCTGCCCTCGACCAGCCCGTCCACGCCCAGTTCGTCACCGGTACGCACGACCCGCGCGAGCGCGCCCGCCGGGCGTACGACCAGGGTGTGCTGCACGTCGTCGAGCCGGAACGCCCGGGCGAAGACCGGCCGCAGCGGACCCAGGAAGCGGGCCGGGTCGGCGGCCGGGTCGCGGCGCCAGCCCGCCCAGGCGACGCCCGCACCGGCGAGCAGCAGCAGGAACGGCAGGATCAGGTTCGGTGCCAGGTGGACCAGCTCGGCCGCCTCGCCGGTGTCGTCGCCGGGCACCCGCAGGCGATCGGCGAACCACGGCGCGAACGCGGCCAGGCCCAGCAGCGCGGCCGGGACCGTGAGCAGCAGCACCGGCCAGCGCAGCAGCGCGGGCGGGTCGTGCGGGCGCAGCAGCGGCGTGCGGGTGGCGCCGAGGAAGGTACGCAGCAGCAGACGGGTCGCGTACCAGGCGGTCACCGCCACGCCGGCCAGCCCGGCCAGCCAGACCAGCCAGCCGACCCAGGCCGCGGTCGGCCCGGCGCCGTCGAGCGCGACCGCCTCGGCGGCGGCCAGCACGCCGTCCTTGCTCCAGAAACCCGAGAGCGGGGGTACGCCGGCGAGCGCGCCCAGGCCGACCACCGTGCACCAGAACGTCACCGGCATGGCGGAACGCAGGCCGCCCATCCGGGACATCAGCGTGGTGCCGACGGCGTGGATCACCGCACCGGCGGCGAGGAACAGCAGCGCCTTGAACGCGGCGTGGGTGAGCAGGTGGAACAGCGCGGCAGCCGGTGCGCCGACCGCCAGCGCGCCGGTCATGTAGCCGATCTGCGAGACGGTCGACCAGGCGAGCACCCGCTTGATGTCGTCCTGCGCGGTGGCGGCGAACGCGCCGAGCAGCATCGTGATCGCGGCCAGCACGCCGAGCACGGCGAGCGCGGCCGGGGCGCGCTCGAACAGCGGGAACAGCCGGGCCACCGCGTACACCCCGGCGGCGACCATCGTCGCGGCGTGGATCAGCGCGGACACCGGCGTCGGGCCGGCCATCGCCTCGGGCAGCCAGGTGTGCAGCGGGAACTGGGCGCTCTTGCCCGCCACCCCGGCGAGCAGCAGCAGGCAGGCGGCGGTGAGCGTGCCGGTGCCGTAGTCGTAGGCCAGCACGTCGGCGATCCGGAAACTCCCAGCGCCCACGCCGAGCAGCGCGATGCCGAGCAGGAAGCCGACGTCACCCACGCGGGTGACCAGGAACGCCTGCACCGCCGCGCCGGGCGCCTCGGGCAGCCGCCGGTCGTGGGCGATGAGCAGGTACGAGCAGACGCCCATCACCTCCCAGCCGACCAGCAGCATGATCAGATCGCCGGACACCACCACCGTGAGCATGGCGGCGGTGAACAGGCTGAGCTGCGCCGCGTACGGCGGGTAGCGGTGGTCGACGTCCACGTCGTCGTGCGGGCCCCGGCGCAGGTAGCCGATCGAGTAGACCTGCACGGCCAGCGCGACAGCGGTGACGGCGGTGGCGACGAGCACCGCCACACCGTCCAGCCGCAGGCCCAGCGTGACCCGCAGCCCACCCAGGTCGATCCAGGTGGTGGACGCCTCGACCGGCGCGTCCACGCGCACCAGCAGCGCCAGCGCGGCCAGCAGCGACACGACCGCCCCGGCCACGCCCAGCGCGACCGCGGAACGTCGGGCCGACGCCCGGTCCTGGTGCGGAGCGGGCGGCAGCAGCAGGCCGAGCAGCCCGGCGAGGAGCGGCGCGGCCGGCAGCACCGCCGCGAGCCACAGCGTCGGCGTGCTCACCGGATTGCTCCTTCCGGCCGCTCGACCGGGGTCACCGCCGGAGCCGGCTCGGCCAACGGGACGTCGTCGACGGTGACGCCGGCGCGCAGCCGGTAGAGCTGGAGGACGATGGCGAGCCCCACACCGATCTCGGCGGCGGCGAGCACGATCACGAACAGCGCGAACACCTGACCGGAGTGCGGCAGCACGGCCTGCACGGTGGTGTCGGCGGTGACCAGCACCAGGTTCACCGCGTTCAGCATCAGCTCCACCGCCATCAGCACCAGGACGGCGTTGCGGCGGCGCAGCACGCCGTACACGCCGAGGCCGAACAGCAGCGCGGCGGTGACGTACGGGATGACCGGCCTCACGGGCGCCCGCCCTCGTCGGCGGCCGGGGTGGACGCGACGCGGGCCGGGCGCTCGCCGCCGTCGGGGGCCGCTGTGGGCGCGGCCGGACGGCCGATGTCGGGGCGGGAGAGCACGATCGCGCCCACCAGCGCGGCCAGCAGCAGCACCGACAGCACCTCGAACGGCAGCACCCAGGAGCGGAACACCTGCTCGCCGAGACGCTCGGCGGTGCCCGCGGCGGGCAGGTCCACCCGGGACCAGCGGAACGCGTCGATCAGCAGCACCGCCAGGCCCAGGCCGCTGCCGGCACCGACGAGCGCGGCGGGCCAGCCCGGCCGGTCCAGGTCGTCCGACGGGCCGATCGGCGCACGGGTCAGCATCACCGCGAACAGCAGCAGCACCACCACCGCGCCCACGTAGATGAGCACCTGCACCCAGGCCACCAGCTCGGCGGTCAGCACCAGGTAGTTCCCCGCCAGCGCGCCCAGGCAGACCACCAGCCACAGGCCGGCCCGGACCAGGTGCCGGGTGGCGACCACCAGCGCACCTGAGCCCACCGCCACCGCGCCCAGCGCGAGCAGCAGGACGTCCACACCGGTCATGAGGCAGCGCCTCCGCCCGGATCGGTGGCGGCGTCGGGGCGTACCCGGGCGGGAGCCGGACGGGCCGACGGACCCGCCGCCTTCCGGGCGGCCGTGGTCTCCTCCTTGGAGGGGTCGCCGAGCGGGTCGTGGGCCGGCGGCGGCGGCACGGTGGCCATCCACTCCCCGAGGTGGTCCTTGTCGTGCAGCAGATCCTTGATGTCGTACTCGGCGTACTCGAACTCCGGCGACCAGTAGAGCGCGTCGAACGGGCAGACCTCGACGCAGATGCCGCAGTACATGCAGAGCGAGAAGTCGATGTCGAACTTGTCGAGCACGTTGCGCTGGCGGGGGCGGGCGGCGCCGGGCACCGCCACCTCCTCCTTGTGCGAATCGATGTAGATGCACCAGTCCGGGCACTCGCGGGCGCAGAGCATGCAGACCGTGCAGTTCTCCTCCAGCAGCGCGATCACGCCGCGGGAGCGGGGCGGCAGTTCGGGCGCGACGTCCGGGTACTGCTGGGTGGTCGAGCGGCGGGTCATCGTCTTCAACGTGACCGCCAGGCCCTTGACCAACCCGGCACCGGGCACTCCACCGTGCTCGCTCATGCCGCCCATCCTGCCCTGTGGCCCGGGCGCGCGCGACCACCCCCCGACTCTTGGCGGCGGTATCGTGAGCGCGGGGAGAACGACGCACCGGGAAGGGCTCACCGATGACCGCCGCGCTGGAGAGCGATCACCCGCCGGAGGGCGGGTGGACGACAGACGATCTGGACGCGCTGCCGGAGGACGGTCGCCGCCGCGAACTGCTCGATGGAGTGCTGCTCATGTCCCCCTCCCCCACCCGGATCCACCAGAGCATCGCGGCCCTGCTCATGGTCGCGCTCGACGAGGACTGCCCCGACGGGTACGACGTGACCCAGGGTGTGGAGGTGCGCATCAACCGCACCCGCTCCTTCATCCCGGACGTGCTGGTCACCACCGCAACCGCCGCCGCGCGCGAGCCGTCCCGGTACGAGCCGCACGAGGTGGTGCTCGCCGTGGAGATCGTCTCGCCCAGCACCCGGTCCATCGACCGGGTGCTCAAGCCGGCCCTCTACGCGCAGGCCGCGATCCCGTTCCACTGGCGGATCGAGATCGAGGACGAGGGCATCGTCGTCTACACCTACAAGATCGATCCGGTGCACGAGGTCTACACGGAGACCGGCCGGTGGACGAAGTTCGTCGACACCGGCGAGCCGTTCCCGGTGAACCTGCCGGTCGACCGGATCACGCCTCGCCGGGTCTGAGCGGGGGCAGCATCTGCACGCCGAGCTGCTGGAGCACCTGGAACAGCTCGTTGACGCTCCACACGTCCACGATCCGCCCGTCGTCGTCGAAACGCAGGAACGTCGCGCCCGAGTAGCTGACCACCCGGCCGGTCGGCGGCACCGGGCCGAACTGGCCGGCCTGGGTGCCGGCGGCCCGCCAGCGCACCGCCACCCGCGTACCGGTCGCCACCACCTCGACGATCTTGTAGCGCAGGTCGGGGAACGAGGCCCGCCGGTCCCGGTGCCACGCCAGCATCGCCGCCGGGCCGGTGCCGCCGAGCCCCGGGCAGTCCGCCGCCACCAGCTCGTACGCGCTCTCCTCGCGCCCCGCGTTCCACACGTCGGCGACGAAACGCCGAGCTGCCGCCTCCACATCGGTCACGGCGGGCAGCCTATGCGCTCTCCCGGGCGCTCACCCTGCCGGTCTCCGCAGACGCTCGCCCTGCCGGCCACCGCCGGAGCGACCATGATGGGAGCGAGAAGCGAACTCGGAGGTGGGCGTGGTCAGCGACGACGAGGGCCTGAACCGGACCGGCGGCAAGTACGTGGAGCCGGGTGGCGAGTTCACCCGCGACCAGCGCTACATCGCCACCCGGATCACCGCGGACGAGCGGGACGGCTGGCCGGTGGAGCCGGGGCGCTACCGGCTGGCGGTCAGCCGGGCCTGCCCCTGGGCCAACCGGCTGATCATCGTCCGCAGGCTGCTCGGGCTGGAGGACGCCATCTCGATGGCCGTGGCCGGGCCCACCCACGACAAGCGGAGCTGGACGTTCGACCTGGACCCGGACGGCAAGGACCCGGTGCTGGGCATCGAGCGGCTGGCCGAGGCGTACTTCGCCCGCTTCCCCGGCTACGAGCGCGGCATCACCGTCCCGGCGCTCGTCGACGTGCCCACCGGTCAGGTGGTGACAAACGACTACGCGCAGATGAGCCTGGACCTCACGACCGAGTGGACGGCGCACCACCGGCCGGGCGCGCCGGACCTCTACCCGGAACCGCTGCGCGGCGAGATCGACGAGGTGAACGAGGTCGTCTTCGCCGACGTCAACAACGGCGTCTACCGGTGCGGCTTCGCCGGCAGCCAGGAGGCGTACGACAAGGCGTACCACCGGCTGTTCGACCGGCTGGACCGGCTGAGCGAGCGGCTGGCCGGGCAGCGGTACCTGGTCGGCGACACGATCACCGAGGCGGATGTGCGGCTGTTCACCACGCTCGTCCGCTTCGACCCGGTCTACCACGGGCACTTCAAGTGCAACCGGCAGAAGCTCAGCGAGATGCCGGTGCTGTGGGCGTACGCCCGGGATCTGTTCACCACGCCCGGGTTCGGCGACACCATCGACTTCGACCACATCAAGCGGCACTACTACGAGGTCCACCGGGACATCAACCCGACCGGCGTCGTGCCGCTCGGCCCGGACCTGAGCAACTGGCTCACCCCGCACGGGCGGGAGGAACTGGGTGGTCGTCCCTTCGGCGACGGCACCCCACCCCCGCCCCACCCGAGTCCGAGCGAGTAGACCCCGCCCCGGCCCGCCCCTCCCCGCCGGGGCGGGGGGCCGGGGGGCGGGGAGGGCGGGAGGGGCGGGCTACAGGGCCAGGCGGACTGCGGCGGTCAGGACGAGCTGAGCCAGGGCCAGCGGGACCAGGACCAGCCAGCAGAGGCGCTGCAGCTGGTCCTCGCGCAGCCTCGGGTAGCTCACCCGCAGCCAGATGATCACGAAGGCGACGGCGAAGACCTTGAGCAGCGTCCACAGCCACCCGAGCTGCGCGTCGGCGAACGGGCCCTGCCAGCCGCCGAGGAACAGCACAGTGGTCAGCGCCGCGATCACCACGATGCCCACGTACTCGGCGAGCAGGAAGAACGCGAACCGCAGGCCGGTGTACTCGGTCATGTAGCCGAAGACCAGCTCGGAGTCGGCCACCGGCATGTCGAACGGCGGACGGCGGATCTCCGCCAGTCCCGCCACGAAAAAGATCACCATGGCCGGCGCCTGCCATAGCAGCCACCACGGCTGCCACGCCTCCACGATGCCGGGCAGGCTGAGGGTGCCCGCCGCCATCGCCACCGAGGCGGCTGCGAGCACCAGCGGCAGCTCGTACCCGAGCAGCTGGGCCGCGCCACGCAGCCCGCCGAGCAGGCTGTACTTGTTCGCCGACGCCCACGCCGACATCAGCACCGCCAGCACGCCGACGCCCACCACGGCGAGCACGAAGAACAGGCCGATGTCCAGCGGCTGGGCCACCAGGTCACCCGGTCCGAGCGGGATGACCAGCAGCACGAGCAGGTACGGCACCAGCGCCACCGCGGGCGCCAGCCGGAACACCGGCCGGTCCGCGTCGCGGGGGGTGACGTCCTCCTTCTGCACGAACTTGATCCCGTCGGCGACCAGTTGCGCCCAGCCGTGGAAACCGCCCGCGTACATCGGGCCCAGCCGGCCCTGCATGTGCGCCATCACCTTGTGCTCGGCCTGACCCACGATCAGCGGCAGCGTGAGGAACGCGACGAGCACGCCCGCCACACGCAGGACCAGCTCCAACCAGTCCGGCATCAGCTCTCCCCCGCCGCGTCGGGCCCCGGCTCCTGGCGGGGCGGACCGGTCGGCCGTTCCCCCGGCAGCGGCCGACCGGGCGGACCCGCCTCATCCGCCGCGGGAGCAGCACCGGACCCCGGCCCGGCCTCCCCGGAAGCAGGCCGCTCCGAAGCCTCCCCGGCAGTCGGCCGCGCCGGGCGCTCAGCGGCATTCGGCCGCGCCGGGCGCTCAGCGGCATTCGGCCGCGCCGGGCGCTCAGCGGCAGCAGGGCGCGCCGTACGCTCCCCCGCAGCGGGCCGCGGCGGACGTTCCCGGGCCGGACGCGCCGGCGTACCCCCGCGGGGGCCCGCACCGGCGCCCGCCGCACCCGCCGGCGTGGGCGTCGTGCCCCACTCACCCGGCGCGGGCACGCCCGGCGGCCGCACCGGCCGACGGCCGCCGCCCGCCTCCGACTCGCCCGGCTCCTTCGCGCCGGGCCACGGCTTCGCGACCCGGGAGGCGAGGACGAACTCCTTGCGCAGCGGGTGCCCCTCGAACTCCGGCGGCAGCAGCAGCGGCCGCAGCTCGCGGTGGCCGGCGAAGTCGATGCCGAACATCTCGTGCGTCTCGCGCTCGTGCCACGCGGCGCCGGGGAACAGGCCGACCACCGACGCGACGACAGGCGTGTCCCTCGGCACCCGGGTGCGCAGCAGCAGCCCGTGCCGGTGGCGGACCGACCAGAGGTGCAGCACCACGTCGAAGCCGTCGGCCAGCTCGTCCACCGCCGACAACCAGTCCAGGAAATCGAGACCCAGCTCGTCGTCGTCGCGCGCCGCGCGCACCGCGTCCGCCCAGCTCGCCGGGGGTACGTCGACGGTGGCGCGGGCGTACCCCTGACCGCCGGAGACCGACGCCGTGGCCTCGACGGGCGCGAGCAGCGCCACCACTCGGCGGCCGACCTCTTCCGGAGTCATGCGCTGATCCTATGGCCGACGGCTGCGGACCGGGTCGGGCCGCCCGGGCCGGGATCGCCGCTTTGCCGGGCGGACGGCGGCGGCGCGCGGAAAGATGAGGTCCGTGCGTGCTGTGACTGTGACCCCCGGTCTCCCGGATTCTCTGCGGCTCGTCGAGGACTGGCCTGAGCCGCCGCCCGAGGAGGGCGCGATCCTGGTCGAGTCGCTGGCCGTCGGTGTCTGCGGCACCGACCACGAGATCGTCGCCGGCGAGTACGGCGAGGCGCCGCCGGGCCAGGAACGGCTGGTGCTCGGGCACGAGTCACTGGGCCGCGTGCTGGACGATCCGACCGGCACCTTGCACCCCGGCGACCTGGTCGCCGGCGTGGTCCGCCACCCCGATCCGGTGCCCTGCGCGAACTGCGCGGTGGACGAGTGGGACATGTGCCGCAACGGGCGCTACACCGAGCACGGCATCAAGGGGCTGCCCGGGTTCGCCCGGGAACGCTGGCGGTTGCAGCCCAAGTTCGCCGTCGGCCTGGACCCGGCGCTCGCGTCGGTGGGCGTGCTGCTGGAGCCGACGAGCGTGGTGGCGAAGGCGTGGGACCACATCGAGAGGATCGGCCGCCGGGCCGAGTGGAAACCGATGACCGTGCTGGTCACCGGCGCCGGGCCGATCGGGCTGCTGGCCGCGTTGCTGGGCAGCCAGCGTGGGCTGTCGGTGCACGTGCTGGACCGCAACACCACCGGGCCGAAGCCGGAGCTGGTCCGCGCGCTCGGGGCGACGTACCACACGGCGACGGTGCCCGAGCTGGACGTGAAGCCGGACGTGGTGATCGAGTGCACCGGCGCGCCCACCGTGGTGCTGGACGCGATGTGCAAGGCCGCGCCGACCGGCATCGTCTGCCTGACCGGGGTGTCCAGCGGTGGCCGGAAGATCGACTTCGACGCCGGGGCGCTCAACCGGGAGCTGGTGCTGGAGAACAACGTGGTGTTCGGCTCGGTGAACGCCGGCCGGCGGCACTGGGAGATGGCCGCCGAGGCGCTCGCCCAGGCCGAACAGTCGTGGCTCACGTCGCTGATCACCCGCCGGGTGCCGCTGTCGAACTACCGCGAGGCGTACGCCTCGGCCGGCGAGGACATCAAGGCGGTACTCGACTTCACGCATTGAGGCGCCGCGCCCCGGCCGGCTCAGATGCCGGGCAGCCGGCCGTTGCGGAACAGGTCCACGAAGAGCTGGTGGTCCTCGCGCGCCCGGATGCCGTACCGGTGGCCGAAGTCGACCAGATAGCCGACGAACGCCTCCGGGTCGGCGTCGACGACCGCGACGACCGCCTCCTCGGTGGAGTAGTCGACGAGGTCGTGGCTGGACTCGTCGTCGGCGACCGAGTGCATCCGGGCCACCGCCCGGCCCAGGTCGGCGAGCACGCCTGCCAGTTCCTCCGGCTCGTTCACGTCGGCCCAGTCCAGGTCCGCCGCGTACGGGGACACCTCGGCGACGAGCTGCCCGACGCCGTCCAGCTCGGTGAAGCCCAGCCACGGGTCGGCGTGCGCCTGCAACGCGCGCTGCGACTCGGCGGTGCGGTGCCCCTGGTGCCGGAAGTACGACCGGACCCGCTCGTCGTCGACGTACCGCGCCACGGCCGGCACCTGCGCCTGCTTCATGTAGATGACGACGTCGTTCTCCAGCGCCTGGGTGTGCCCCTCCAGCAGCAGGTTGTACGACGGCAGCCCGGCCGACCCGATGCCGACGCCCTTGCGCAGCACCACGTCCTTGATGCCGGCGGCCACCGGGCGCATCCGGGTGGTCGGGTCCGGCAGCGAGTGCAGGTAGTCGGCGAACGCCGCGCAGACCTTCTCCCGGGTCGCGTCGTCGATCTCGTGGACGCCGTCGCCGAGGGAGAACCGGCGCTCGTAGTTGTCGATCGTGGTCTGCGCGGCCAGCAGGTCCACCCGGGTGTTCAGCCGCGCCTGCTGGAGCACCCGGCGCAGCACACCGTCGGCGTTGTCGAGCGTGATCGAACCGATCGCGTCGTCGCCGCCCGCGGCGATGGCCCGCAGTTCGGCCAGGTACGACCGGGCGAAGCCGGTCACCAGCTCGCCGATCACCCGGTCGGAGAGCGCCTTGGCGTAGCCGAGCAGCGCCACGCTCGCGGCGAAGCGCTTCAGGTCCCAGGTGAACGGCCCGACGTAGGCCTCGTCGAAGTCGTTGACGTTGAACACGAGCTGCCCGGAGGCGTTCATGTAGGTGCCGAAGTTCTCGGCGTGCAGGTCGCCGTGGATCCACACCCGGCTGGTCCGGCCGTCGAGGAACCGGTCGCTGGCGAAGTCGCCCCGCTGGTCGGCGTAGAACAGCGCGGCGCTGCCCCGGTAGAAGGCGAACGGTGACGCCGCCATCTTGCGGAACTTGCGGCGGAACGCCGCCGGGTCGATCGCCATGGACGCGCCGAACTCCGCGGTCAGCACGTCGACGATGAATGCGGAGCGCTCCTCCGCGAGGTCGGTCATGAGCCGCAGGCTATCCCCGCGCCGCCACCCGGGCGGTTCAGCCGACCGGCGGACGTACCGGTGGTGCGGTCAGCGCCTCGACCGGCCGCGCCACCGCGTCCGCCGCGGAGGTCAGCGCGTCGGGCCGGAGCACGCCGCCGACGCCGGACTGCTCGGCGGCGATCCTCTCCTGAAGGCGCAGGATGCCGTGCAGCAGCGCCTCCGGGCGCGGCGGGCAGCCGGGCACGTACACGTCGACCGGGATGAGCTGGTCGACGCCCTTGGTCACCGAGTAGGAGTCCCAGTACGGGCCGCCGCAGTTGGAGCAGGCACCGAACGAGATCACGTACTTCGGCTCGGGCATCTGGTCGTAGAGCCGCTTGACCGCCGGGGCCATCTTGTCGGTGACGGTGCCGCTGACCACCATCAGGTCGGCCTGCCGGGGCCCGTGGGCGAACGGGATCACACCGAGCCGCATGAAGTCGTGCCGGCCCATGCTGGTGGCGATGAACTCGATGGCGCAGCAGGCCAGGCCGAAGTTGAAGACCCAGAGCGAGTAGCGGCGGCCCCAGTTCAGCACGAACCGGATCGGCTCGCCGAGCACGGCCGGCACCTGCATCTCTGGCCTCCCTCGCAGAACTCCGAGGTGCCAGTCAACCACAGCCCGCCGACGGGCGGATCGGGCTCCGATGGGACACCATCACGGTGCCCGAGGCCGATCCGGCCGACAACGCCGTCTCGTTCGATCTGACCATCGCCGGCTGACAACCGTTCCCCCGTCGTCCCGCCCGGAGCCGATCCGGGCGGGGCGACGTCGTCTTCCCCCGCCCGAGCGCGGGGCGGCTCTGCGCGATGTCGGCCGGTTTCCCGACGCCCGACACCGCGCTCGGACGGCAACCACCGCAACCGGTACGGGCGTCAGGGCGTGTGACCGGCGTGACCGCGTCGGCGGTACGCATACGGGGAGGACCAGTGACGGTGACGAGGGAGCCGATGCTCGACGAGCCACCCGAGGGGACAGCGAGGCGCGCCGAGAGGCGCGAGGCAGTCGACTTCGACGGGCTCTACCACGCGCACTTCCGGTCCCTGACGCTTCAGCTCACCGCCTACTGCGGCGACCTGTCCCATGCGCAGGACATGGTGCAGGAGGCGTTCTGCCGGGCGTTCGCCCGCTGGTCCCGGGTGTCCCGCTACGACGACCCGGTGGCCTGGGTCCGCCGGGTGGCCTGGAACCTGGCCACCAGCCGCTGGCGGCGGCTGCGTACGGCCCAGGCGTGGCTGCATCGCCAGCGGGAGGAGTACGTCCCGGGGCCGGGGCCGGACCGGGTCGCGCTGACCGCCGCGCTGTCCGAGCTGCCGCCTCATCAGCGCCGCGCCGTGGTGCTGCACTACCTGGCCGATCTCAGCGTCGCGCAGATCGCGGCCCAGGAGGACGTGCCGGAGGGCACCGTCAAGTCCTGGCTGTACCGGGGGCGGACCGCCCTGGCGGCGAAGCTCACCACCACGAGCGAGGTGAACCACCATGACTGAGCCCGAGGACATCCTGGTCGGCGGCGAGTTCGCCGAGTTCCGCGCCGCGTACACGCCGGTGGTGCACCCGGCCGGGACGGCCGCGGTCCGGCGCACGGTCCGGCGCCGTCGCCGGCGGACAGCGGTGGTCACCGCGACGTCCGTGGTGCTCGCCGTGGTGGTCCCGGTGGGCGCGAACGCCGCCCTGGACCGGCGGCCCGGACCGCCCCCGACGCCCGCGCAGACGGTCACCCCGACTCCGTCCGAGAGCACGTCGCCGCCACCGTCCACGCCGTCGCCGAGCGCTGCCGCCTCGACCCGGGGCGTGCCGGACGGCCGGATCACCCGGTCCCAGCTGCTCGCCGCCCGGCTCGACCTCGTGTCCTGGCCGGACGCGCCGGAAACCTGCGTCAGCGACGACGTCCGGCTCCGGGCCGGGCCGCAGGACGACTCGGTCCCGACGCTGCTGGCCGGTCCGGAGTACGTCGATCTCGACGGTGACGGCGCGGCCGAAACGGTCGTCCTCGTCGCCTGCCGCTACGGCGAGGCGTCGGGCAAGCAGGTGCTCGCCCTCGATCGGGACGACGACGGCCGGGTCATCACCATGGGCCGGGTCGTCGGCACCCGTGCGGGCATGGGCGACATCACCGAGTTCTCGGTGCGGGACGGCGGGGAGATCAGGGCGCACGTCGCCGACGTCCAGCCCTGTTGCGGCACGCCGGAATGGGCGCCGCAACGGCAGTGGCGGACGTACTCCTGGAACGGTGAACGGTTCCGGCAGGTCGACGGACCCACGAGGTTCGGCACCGACCCCCGCCTGACCGACCTCACGATGACCGCCCGGGACGACGTGGCCGGGCCGCCGGACAAAAAGGGGATCCGGAAGGTGACGGTCACCGTGACAGTGGTGAACCGGGGGCCGGTGAGCGTGCGCATGCTCGGGTTCACTGGCTGGTACGGCTACACGGTACCGACTGATTCCGCCCTGGACCGGTGCCGGAACGTGCGGCTCGACGGAGACATCGCCTGTGTGCTGGACACCCTGTCGGCGGGCGCGAGCAGGACGTACACGTTCACGTTCGACCATCCGGTGACCGCCGACGAACCGCCGACGCTGCGCGTGATCCACGTCGACTCGCAGCAGCGCTACTGGAACGACCTGAACCGGGAGGACAACGAGGTCGAGCTGACCTCTGTCGGCTGACCGACAGATCGCAACCAACCGTCCCACATGGACGTCAGACGGGCATCGGACGGGCGGAGATGCCACCGTCCGGCAACGGGGAATCACGGGAGGAAAGCATGACCACACGTACGGCACGGATCGCCACCGCACTGCTCGGTGGGGCCGCCGCACTGATCACCCTGGCCGCGCCGGCCGCCGCCGCGCCGAGCGCCGTCACCGGTCGGGTCGACGTCACTGCCCAGCGGCTCGTCCTCGACCCGACCGACCGGGGGTACGTCGGGACGCTCACCGCGACGGTGACCAACCGGCGGGCGACCGCGACGTCGTTCAGCCTGGTCGTCACCGAGCCGGCGGGTGCCTCGTTCACCTCCATCGAGCCCGGCGGCGGCTGCTTCTACACCCGCCTGGTGGAGAACCGGCTGGTGATCAACTGCGGCGCCGACCAGATCGAGGCCCGCACGAGCGTCACCTTCCGGCTCGGCTTCCACGTCTGGACCACCGCGCGCAGCTACCCGATGGTCGCGGACGGCGGGCGGATCGAGGTCGTCCCGGACGGCGCCACCGCGGCCTCCGACGCAACCGGCTTCACCACCCTCTTCCGCTCCACCACCGGCAGCCTGCGCAAGCCGCGCCCGTACGTGCAGGCCGTCGACACCGATCTCAGCATCCGGAGCAGCGCGGTGACGCTGACCCCGCAGCCGGACGGCACCCTGCTCGGCCGGATGCCGGTCACCGTGCGCTACGGCAACGACGCGCCGACCTTCGCCGTCGACGTCGCGGCCGCACTGCCGGCCGGGGTGCAGGTCGACCACATCGAGCCGCAGGACATGCCGAGCTTCCCGCTCGCGTTCACCGTGCCGGGCGGCCGGTTCATGCCCGGTGAGGAGCGGACCCTCGACGTCTTCCTCAGGGCACCCGCCGGCACCGCTGCCGGTGAGCTGGGCACCGGCACCTTCACCGGGAAGGGGAACTACTTCTGGGGGGCTGCGGACCCGCAGGACGTGGACCCGTCGGACAACACCACCTCGTTCACGGTGACTGCGGTCGCCGCGAGCTGACCGTCGCCCGCCCGGCCGGCGCCCACGCGCCGGCCGGGCGTCGCCGTGTCACCAGGCCGGACGCTGGAGCATCCCGACGAACTCGGCAAGCAGCCGTTCCCGCAGCCGCGCCGGGGCGGAGTCCAGCAACGTGTTCACCACCGCCATCCGGTCCGGCACACCGGCGCCGCCGGCCAGGCCGAGCCCGTCCGCCAGCCCGGCCACCAGCTCGGGGGTGAGCGCCTCCGGCGTGAGGCTGCCGGCCAGCGCCAGCAGCTCCGGCGGCAGCACGACCGGCCCGGCGGCGCGGGCCGCCGCGACCGCCTCGGCCAGCGCCGGACCGAACTCGGCCACCCGGGGCGCCACCGCCGCGGTCACCGTGAGGTGGACGCTGGCCGGCAGATCGGCGTACGTGAGCTGGGGCTGGGTGTGCCAGCCACGCGCGGTCAGCTCGTCGACGAGCACGAACAGGTCGAGCCCCGGGTCGTCGCTGGTGAAGCAGACCACAGTGGTGTCCGGTTCGGCTATCAGCCGCAGCCCGCCGGTGGCCCGTACCGCACCGGCCAGCCCGGCGACCGCGTCCCGGGTCGCGGCGGCCAGCCGCAGGTAGCCGTCCTCGCCGAGGTGGCGAAGTGTGGCGTACGCGGCGGCGATCGGCCCACCGGACCGGGTCGAGGCGATCACCGGGTTGACCATCGTGTACCCGGGCCAGTCGGCGTACGCGAAGAACTGCGGGGCACGCAGCGCCGGATCGCGGTGCAGCAGCACCGAGACGCCCTTCGGGGCGTACGCGTACTTGTGCAGGTCCACCGAGATCGAGGTGACGCCCGGCACGGCGAAGTCGAACGGCGGCACCGGCGCGCCGAGCCGGCGCAGCCAGGGCAGCGCCCAGCCGCCGAAGCAGGCGTCCACGTGGCAGCGCACGCCCGCGGCCTGCGCGACGGCGGCGATCCCGGTCACCGGGTCGACCACCCCGTGGGCGTACGACGGGGCGGACGCCACCACCAGCACCGTCTCCGGGCGGATCGCGGCGGCCACCGCTGCCACGTCCGGCCGCAGCGTCACCGGGTCGACCGGCACGGTGTCCAACGTGACCCGCAGGTAGTGCGCCGCCTTGGCGAACGCGGCGTGGGCGCTGGCCGGCGCCACGATCCGCGGCTCGGTCAGGTCGGGGCGGGCGTCCCGCGCCGCCTTGACGGCGAGCAGCAGCGACTCGGTGCCGCCGCTGGTGACGCTGCCGACCACGTCCGGCGCACCGGTGCCCGGGCCGCCGCCGAGCAGGCGGGCGGCGGCGCCGACGAGCGCGTTCTCCATCGCCAGCAGCGACGGGAACGCGGTCGGGTCGAGGCCGTTGACGTGCGCGCTCTCCGCGTAGGCGGCCTGCGCCAGCTCGTCCAGTCCGGCCACGCCGGGGTCGTAGACGTACGCGAACAGCCGCCCGCCGTGCGTCGGACGGTCGGTGGCCCGCAGCGCGCGGATCTCGTCCAGCACGTCTGACGCGGGCGTCCCGCGCGCGGGCAGCGCGCCCACGTCTGCCGTGTCGGTCATCGGGTGGTTCCTCTCGTGGACGGGCCGGTGTTCACGCCCGCGCGGCCGGAGCGGCGCGGTCGGCCCCGAGGGCGGCGGCGCCGGGCGCGGTGTCCCCGGGCGCGTCGGCCAGCTGGGCCGGGGTCAGGGTGTAGCCGCGCAGCAGCACCAGTGGGATCGCCACCAGCAGGGCGGGCAGCACGGTGAAGCCGAGCAGCACGCCGAGCCGAGCCGTGTCCGACTGGACGGCGGCGGTACCGGTGGACGACGAGACGTAGCCGGAGAGCTGGAGCACCAGCCCGTAGATG
Organism: Micromonospora sp. CNB394; assembly: GCF_000374985.1. Taxonomy (NCBI): domain Bacteria; kingdom Bacillati; phylum Actinomycetota; class Actinomycetes; order Micromonosporales; family Micromonosporaceae; genus Micromonospora; species Micromonospora sp. CNB394. The sequence goes on from NZ_KB895844.1 coordinate 29,410, forward strand.
CCCGGCCCCAGCGCCAGCCCGAACGTCTCCCCGGCGGTCCACAGCCCGGTGAACACCCCGGCCTGCCGCCGCCCGGTGCGCGCGGTGTCGTAGGCGATGCAGTCCGGCAGCATGGCCAGCGCGAAGACCTGCTGGCCCGCGTACCCGACGCCGATCACCGCGACCACCGCGTAGGCCGCGGCGGCGGGCAGCGCGGGCGCGGCGACCAGGGCCAGCGCGCCCGCCGCGAAGATCAGCGAAGCGGCGACGAGCGACGCCCGCTTGCCCAGCCGGGCACCGGCCCGGGACCAGAGGGGCATGACCAGCAGCGCGGGCGCGACGAAGCAGGCGAACAGCAGTGTCGGGCCGCTGTCCGGCTCGCGCAGCACCTGGTCGGCGAAGTACTTCACCCCGGCCAGCACGGTGGCCACCCCGGCGGACTGGATCACGAAGCAGATCAGCAGCACCCGGAACGGCCGGTTGCCGGTGGCGACCGCGAGCTGCGCGCGCAGGCTCGGCTCGCTCTCCCCCACCGTCCCGGTCGGCGCGGACCTGGTGCCGAGGAACACGCCGACGGTGCCGGCGACGATCAGCGCGGCGACGAACAGGCCCATCCACCGGTGGCCGGGGACGCCGTCGCCGCCCACGGTCACCACCGCCGGGGCCACCGCGCCGGAGACCAGGATGGCCAGTGCCAGCACCGCGATCCGCCAGGTCATCAACCGGGTACGCTCCGCCGGATCGGCGGTCAGCTCGGCCGGCATGGCCACGTAGGGCACCTGGAAGAACGCGAACGCGGTGGCTGTCGCCAGGAACGCCAGCGCCACGTACGCGGCGGCGGCCGGACCGTCGGCGAACGGCGCGGCGAAGATCGAGGCGAACAGTACGGCGAGCGCCAGCCCGCCGCCGAGCAGGTACGGCCGGCGCGCGCCCCAGCGGGAGCGGGTCCGGTCGGAGATCCGCCCGGCGACCGGGTTGACGAGCACGTCCCACGCCTTCGGCAGCAGCACCAGCAGTGCGGCCAGGCCGGCGGCGACGCCGAGCGTGTCGGTGAGGTACGGCAGCAGGAGCAGCCCGGGCACGGTGCCGAACGCGCCGGTCACCAGCGAACCCAGCGCGTATCCGAGATGCACCCGGCGGGGCAGGCCCGAAGCTGTCATGGAGCCGAATGCTACTCACGTTATGGCCGGCGTCACATCCCCTCGTCCGGTGACCAGGACGCCGCCGCCAGGTCCACCCGGTCGCCGCGCAGCGGGCACCCTTCGGCGAGCAGCCGTTCCCGGGCCTTGCGCTCGTGCCCCGGCGGGAGCCGGCCGGCCGCGTTCACCACCCGGTGCCACGGCACCCCACCACCGTGCCGGGCCATGATCGAACCGACCAGCCGCGGCGACGCCCGCCCCGAGCGCTCGGCCAGCGCGTCGGCCACCGCCCCGTACGACATCGCCCGCCCCGGCGGAATCCGCTCGACCAGCGCCAGCACCGCCTCGACGTACTCGTCAGGTGTCACGAGCTGCCACGATATGGGAACGCGCCGAGGCGTGGCAGACCGCAGCGCGCAGAATGGTCGGGTGCGCGAAGCAGTCACCTCGGCCCGGCGGGTCGTGGTCAAAATCGGTTCGTCCTCGCTGACCACCACGACGGGCGGCCTCGACGACGCCCGGGTCGACGCGCTCGTCGACACGCTCGGCGGGCTCGCCGCCGACGGACGTGAGGTGGTGCTGGTCTCCTCCGGCGCGATCGCCGCCGGACTCGCCCCACTGCGGCTGACCCGGCGCCCGCGCGACCTGGCCACCCAGCAGGCCGCCGCCAGCGTCGGCCAGGGCATGCTGATCGGCCGGTACGCCGCGGCGTTCGCCCGGCACAGCCGCACCGTCGGGCAGGTCCTGCTCACCGTGGACGACGTGACCCGGCGGGCGCACTACCGCAACGCGTACCGGACGTTGCGCAAGCTGCTGGACCTGCGCGCGGTGCCGATCGTCAACGAGAACGACACGGTGGCCACCGACGAGATCCGGTTCGGCGACAACGACCGCCTGGCCGCCCTCGTCGCCGCGCTCGTCGACGCCGACCTACTGGTGCTGCTCTCCGACGTCGACGCGCTCTGGACCGGCGACCCGGCCCGGCCGGGCAGCACCCGGATCACCGAGGTGCACGGCGAGAGCGACCTGGCGGGCGTGGACATCGGCGGGGCCGGGCGCGCCGGAGTGGGCACCGGCGGCATGGTGACGAAGGTCGAGGCGGCCCGGATCGCCACCGGCTTCGGCATCCCGGTGGTGCTCACCGCCGCGCCGCTGGCCGGGCCGGCGCTGGCCGGTGAGCCGGTCGGCACGTACTTCCACCCGAGCAGCCGCCGCCCCGCAGCCCGGCTGTTCTGGCTGGCGCACGCCACCGCCCCCCGCGGCCGGCTGCACCTCGATCCGGGCGCGGTGCAGGCGGTGGTCGGCCGGCGCAAGTCGCTGCTGCCCGCCGGCATCACCGCCGTCGACGGCGCGTTCACCGCCGGCGACCCGGTGGACCTGGTCGACACCGCCGGCGCGCCGGTGGCCCGGGGCCTGGTCAACTACGACGCGGTGGAGCTGCCCGGCCTGCTCGGCCGTTCCACCTCCGAACTCGCCGCGGCGCTCGGCCCGGCGTACGAACGCGAGGTCGTCCACCGCGACGACCTGGTCCTGCTGTAAGGAAGGGCCCCTTATTAACAGACGTCTGTTAATAAGGGGCCCTTCCTTAAAAAAAACACCTCCGAAGGAGAAGCACGATGAGCGTCGTCGAGCAGGCCCGGCGAGCCCGGGACGCGGCGGAAGCCCTGGCCACGGCCACCCGTACCGTCAAGGACGCCGCGCTGCACGCGATGGCCGACGCGCTCGTGGCGCGTACCGCAGAGGTTCTGGCGGCGAACGCGGCGGACCTGGCGGCCGGGCGCGAGGCCGGGCTGTCCGCGGCCGTGCTGGACCGGCTCGCGCTCGACGAGGGCCGGGTGGCGGCCATCGCCGACGCGCTGCGCCAGATGGCCGCACTGCCCGACCCGTTGGGTGAGGTGGTACGCGGCTCGACGCTGCCCAACGGCTTGGAGCTGCGACAGGTGCGGGTGCCGTTCGGGGTGGTCGGCATCGTCTACGAGGGCCGGCCCAACGTGACTGTCGACGCCGCCGGGATCTGCCTGAAGTCCGGCAACGCGGCGCTGCTGCGCGGCTCCTCGTCGGCCGCGCACTCCAACGCGGCGCTGGTCGCGGTGCTGCGCGACGCGGTCTCCGGTGCCGGGCTGCCGGCGGACGCGGTGCAGTTGCTCGACTCCACCACCCGCGACTCGGTGAAGGAGCTGATGCGCGCCCGCGGCCTGGTCGACGTGCTGATCCCGCGCGGCGGCGCGTCGCTGATCCGCGCCGTCGTGGAGGAGTCGACGGTGCCTGTCATCGAGACCGGTGTGGGCAACTGCCACGTGTACGTGGACGCCGCCGCCGACCTCGGCAAGGCCCTGGCGATCACGCTGAACGCCAAGACCCAGCGCCTGTCCACCTGCAACACCGCGGAGTCGCTGCTGGTGCACCGCGACGTCGCGGACGCGTTCCTGCCGGCCGTGCTGGCCGCGTTCGCCGAGGCCGGGGTGACTGTGCACGGCACGCCCGCTGTCGCCGCCCACTCCGACGCCGTGGTCCCGGCCACCGAGGAGGACTTCGGCGCCGAGTACCTCTCCGCCGACATCTCGGTGGCGGTGGTCGACTCGCTGGACGCGGCGGTCGCGCACATCCGCCGGTACGGCACCGGCCACACCGAGGCGATCGTCACCGATTCGCAGCGGGCGGCCCGGGAGTTCGTGGCCCGGGTGGACTCCGCCGCGGTCATGGTCAACGCGTCCACCCGTTTCACCGACGGCGGCGAGTTCGGGTTCGGCGCGGAGATCGGCATCTCGACGCAGAAGCTGCACGCGCGCGGCCCGATGGGCCTGCCGGAGCTGACCAGCACGAAGTACGTGGTCACCGGGGACGGCCACGTACGCTGACCGGCTCCGGCTCGTGGCGTGCTTGCGGTAGCGCCACCTCGCCGTACTGGTGGGGCCGCCGCCAGATCGGCGAGGTGGCGGCATCCCGGCGCCCCTGATGCCGCCACTTCGCCGAACCGGTGTTGATCATCGACGGGTTGGGCTACGCGAGCTGGAGTGGACCACCGTCCGCCGGTTCGGCGGGGTCGACCGGCGGGAATGTGCCGGGCTGCAGCGAGGAGGCGATCGTCGGGGCCATGGGCGCCGGCGGCGGCGTGGCGAGCGGAGGCGTCCCGGGAGACACCGGGGCCGCACGCGGCGTCGCAACCAACGGAGGTAGACCGGGCATAACCGGGCCGGGCGGCAGGTCCGGCACCGAACGCGCAGCAATCCCGGTGCCCTCTTCGGGGAGCAGGCCGGGCGTGACGATCCAGTCAGACCACGGACCCGGCCCACCGTCCGGACCAGCCGACAGCGCGGGCGCTGCCACCGGTCCGGTCGACGGGCCGGGGTCGGGACCGGAGGGCAGGTCAGGGCCGAAGCCCGCCGACGATTCGGGCCCGCGGCCGGACGAAAGCTCAGGGCCACGGCGGACCGACGGGTCGGAACCGAAACCCGCCGATGCAGCAGATCCCCCGGCCGGGCCCGTCAGCGGGCGAGCCAGGGCAGGGCTGGCAAACGTGGACAGCGGAAGGGCGGGGGCGGGCGCGGCCGAAGGCGCAGGGGCGGGGGCGGGCGCGGCCGAAGGCGCAGGGGCGGGGGCGGGCGCGGCCGACCCAGGCGCAGAGACGGGCGCGGGCAGCGCAGACACGGACCCGGACGGCGGGGACACGGGCGCGGAAGACGGAGACACGGGCGCGGATGACGGAGGCGAGGAGACAGGCGGCGCAGGCGTGGCGGACGGCGGAGAGGCGGGGAGCCGGCGCGGGGCCGGTATGGCCGGCGGCGCGGGCAGCTCGGCGGTCTGCGGCACCACGAACGGCGCTCCGGACACCGGGGCCTCGGGCGTGTCCGGGCGGCACGCGCGGATCGCCCGCAGCGTGGTGTGCACGTCGAACTGGTGGCCGTCGTCGCTGTCCCAGCCGCCGTCGCTGCGCTGGGTCTCGGCGAGCCGCCTGCGCGCCGAGACCAGCAGCCACTGCTCCTCGCCCACGTCGGCCCGGCGCAGTGTGGCGGCCAGCCAGGCCACGTCGGCCGGGGACATCTGCGGGACCCGGTCGGCCAGCACCGCCTGGATGCGCGCCGACTCGTAGTACATCTGCTGGCGGTGCAGCACCGCGGCGGCGAGCCAGCCGGCCGGCAGGAACGACGGCCAGCTTCCGTCCGGCGCGAGCTGCGCGGCCAGCGCCTGCGCCGCCGCCTGCACCACACCGGCGTACGCGCCGCCGACCCGGTGGTCCAGCGGCCCGGCGGCCCGGGCGTCCAGCCCGGCCACGGTGAGCCAGAATCCGGCGTTGGCGGTCTGGTAGAGCCGAGCCTCGGGGTCGCCCGGGGTGGCCCACTCGGGGGCGAGCCCGGCCAGTGAGGGGTCCTCGTCCCAGCCGCCGTCGGGTAGTTGCCGGGCGGCCAGCCAGTCCAGCGCGTGCCGGGCGGCCGGGCGGCCCAGCGCGCCGAGGTCGTCCAGCTCGGCCAGGCGGAAGCAGGTCGCGTCGATCGAGGCGACGTCGCCGTCGAGGACGGCGGGCCAGCCACCGCCCGGCGCCTGTCCGGCCTCGGCGGCGTCGAGCACGTCGGGCGGCACCGGAGCGCCGGAGCGCAGCCGGGAGAGGCGGGCGCGGTCCACCGCGTCACCGTGAGCGACGACGAATCCGATCGCCGCGTCCAAGTCGACCACGGCACTGACGGTACTGGCGCGGCCGACGTCACGCCTCGGTAGCTCGGTCAGGACCACCCGGCCCAGCGGTCGCCGCGATCGGCGTATGCCCACGCCAGGGGCGCCGGAGAGCACGATGGGCCCGCCCGGGACGCCGGGCGGGCCCATCGAGAAGACTCAGTACGCGGGCAGCGACGGGTCGACCTGCTTGACCCAGGAGAGCACACCGCCCTGGAGGTGCACCGCGTCGGAGAAGCCCGCCGCCTTCAGCGCGGCCAGCGCCTCGGCGGAGCGGACGCCGGACTTGCAGTGCAGCACGATCTGCCGGTCCTGCGGGAACTTGGCCAGCGCCTCGCCGGACAGGATCTCGCCCTTGGGGATGAGCGTCGCGCCGGGGATCCGGACGATCTCGTACTCGGCGGGCTCGCGCACGTCGACCAGGAAGATGTCCTTGCCGGAGTCCTGCCAGTCCTTCAGCTCCAGCGCGGTGATGGTCGAGTCGACCACCGCCTCCTGCGCCTCGTCGGAGACCGCGCCGCAGAAGTCCTCGTAGTCCTCCATCAGGTCGGTGAGGGTCGGGTTCTCGCCGCAGAGCACGCAGTTCGGGTCCTTACGAACCTTGATCTTGCGGTAGCTCATCTCCAGGGCGTCGTAGACCATCAGCCGGCCGACGAGCGGCTCACCGATGCCGGCGAGCAGCTTGATCGCCTCGTTGACCTGGATCGACCCGATCGACGCGCAGAGCACGCCGAGCACGCCGCCCTCGGCGCAGGACGGGACCATGCCGGGCGGCGGGGGCTCCGGGTAGAGGCAGCGGTAGCAGGGGCCGTGCTCGGCCCAGAACACCGACGCCTGGCCGTCGAAGCGGTAGATCGAGCCCCAGACGTACGGCTTGCCGAGCAGCACCGCCGCGTCGTTGACCATGTAGCGGGTGGCGAAGTTGTCGGTGCCGTCGACGATCAGGTCGTACCGGGAGAAGATGTCCCGAACGTTCTCCCGGTCCAGCGCGGTGTTGTGGATCTCCACGTCGACCAGCGGGTTGATCTCGCGGATCGACGCCGCGGCGGACTCCGCCTTGGACCGGCCCACGTCGGAGACGCCGTGGATGACCTGGCGCTGCAGGTTCGACTCGTCGACGGTGTCGAAGTCGATGATGCCGAGCGTGCCGACACCTGCCGCGGCCAGGTAGAGCAGGGCCGGCGAGCCGAGGCCACCGGCGCCGACACAGAGCACCCGGGCGTTCTTCAGCCGCTTCTGCCCCTCCACCCCGACGTCCGGGATGATCAGGTGGCGCGAGTAGCGGCGGATCTCGTCTACGGTCAGCTCGGCGGCGGGTTCGACGAGCGGGGGCAACGACACGGTGGACTCCCCGGAATCGGCGGTGTGACCGCGCCATTGTCGCTCGCCCGGACGGGGATCGGCCATGATGAGGGACACTGCGCCCGAACTGCGGGACCGGGAATAACTCAGACGCCGTCGGTGGGCTCGCCGGAGTATCGCGTCCCGCCGACGTACGGCCAGGCGTTGGGCAGGCAGCCGTCCAGCCCGTACGTCTGCTGCTGCATCACCGGGGCGGGCGCTCCGGGCTCGGGGCACGCCTGGTGCAGTTCGCCGAACTCGTGCCCGACCTCGTGGTTGATCACGTATGTGCGGTAGACCTCCAGCGGGGCGCCGTAGTCGGGCACCGCCGTCATCCACCGGGCCAGGTTGAGCACGACCCGGCCGGGCAGCCGGCAGGAGGTGTACCGATCGGTGCGCAGGCCACCCTCGGCGCACATCCGCTCGGAGGTTACCGGGGTGGCGAGGTAGACGGTGAAGTCGGCAGCGACCGCCTCGGGCACCCGTTGCACCCGCAGGTCCCCGGACGCGATCCAACTGCGCGGGTCGCCGAGTACCGCGTCCACGGTGGCGGCGAACCCGTCGGCGTCCTGCCCCGTACCCTGCTCGACCTCGACCCGGTAGCGGCGCAGCGGGCCGTCCTGCCCGCGTACCGGGGACCGGCCCTGCGCCACCGCGAACGTTCCGGGGCCGGCGGTGGGGTAGCCGGTCGGCGCCGCGGCCGGGACGTCGGCCTCGGCGCCGCGGGCCAGCGACGGTTCGGCGGCGAGCGGCGTGTGCCCGGACGGCGGCGCGTTCAGGCGGGTGACGCCGGCCGCGCCGCTCAGGGCCGCGAGCAGCATCGCCAGCAGCAGAACCGAGCGGCGCCGGCGCCGGCGCATCCGGCGCCGCGTGGGACGCTCGGGTGGCGGTGCCGCCGGGTTGTCGTAACGGGACGACGACGTCATGACCCCAGCGTCCCATGCAATTCGGGCATTTAGCTGCTTTTGCCACCTATGCCGCGAATGTTATTCACAAGCCGGCGCTCAGAGGGACGGCCCGGTGTACCGCTTGCCACCCAGGTAGGGCCACGGGTTCGGCCGGCAGCCCTTGAGGAAGAGCGTCTGCTGCTGCATCACCGGCGCCGCCCGGCCCGCACCCGGGCACCCCTCGTGCCGGTGCCCGAGCTGGTGACCCACCTCGTGGTTGACCACGTAGAGGCGGTACGCGTCCAGCGGCATCCCGGCGTCGACCAGATGCGGCGCCGAGGTACGCCACCGGGCCAGGTTGATCACCACCTTGCCCGCCACCCGGCACGACGTGTACGGCACGCCGCCCACCCGGATGTCGATCCCGCCCGCCCCGCACAGCCGTCCGGCCGTGTCGCGGGTGGCCAGGTAGACCGTGAAGTCGTACCGGTCGTCCGAGCCGACCCGCTGCAACCGCAACCGGCCGCCGTCGACCCAGCTGCCCGGGCCGGCCAAGGCCCGCTGCACCGCCTCACCGAAGGCGGTGACCTCCTCGCCGGAGCCGTTCTCCACCGCCACCCGGTAGCGGCGCAGCGTCCCCGAGCGGCCGAGCACGCCGCTGGGCCGCTCGTCGTACGCGAAGCTGCCCCGGCCCTTCGCCGGACCGGGGTCGGACAGCGTCAGCACCGGCGCGGCCGGAGAACTGGGCACCACCGGAGGCGACGGCGGAACGCTCGGCATGGACGGTCCCGGCATGGACGGTCCCGGCGTTGAGGCCGGCGGCTGGGCGACGAACCCGTCGGTGAACCGCGCCACCGCACCCGCCGACGGCAGTTGCACCGCCGCGCCGACACCGACCGCGGCGGCGACGACGAAGGCGCAGACCACGAGCACGGTACGCCAGTGACGGAGCGAGGAACGGGAGCGGGCGGCACGAGGACGGCGTGAGCTGGGCATCCGGCTCAGCCTGCCATGTCGCGCTCCGTTCCGCTCTCCCCCATGCCGGTGACGAGCGACGGGGTCGCCTCGGCCAGCAGGCCGAGCACCGCCCGCGCCACGGTCCGGGGCACCTCCAACTGGGCCACATGCCCGACGCCGTCGAGCATCAGCAGCCGGCTGTCCGGGATGACCCGGGCCGCCTGCGGCGCCACCCGCACGTCGACCAGCCGGTCCTGCCGCCCGCCCACCACGAGCGTGGGCACCCGTACCGCCGCCGCCTGCCGCCAGAGCGCGCCCTCCCCCGGCAGGTACGAACGCAGGAAGCTGCCGACCAGGCCCCGGAACGTCCGCACGTACGCCGCGGCGTAGTGGGCCGCCTCGTACCGGATCCGGATCTCGTCGATCGCCTCCTGCCGGCGCTGCTCGCTGATCCGGGTCAGGTCCGCCACGCAGGCCTCCATCACCTGCTGCGCCGTCACCTCCGGGCTGAACTGGGCCAGCCGCCAGGCGGCCAGCCGTTCGCCCCGGGGGATCGCCAGCAGCGGGAGCATCCGCCCCTGCAACGAGCGGCGGAAGTCCAGGAACGGCAGGGCGGGTGAGACCAGGGTGAGCGTGCGGACCAGGTCCGGGCGCAACGCCGCCACCCGGACCGTGATCGCGCCGCCGAGCGAGTTGCCGAACAGGTGCACCGGGCCCCGGTCGCTGTGCTCGATCCACCGGATCACCCGATCGGCGAAGGACGGGATCGTGTAGCGCGGGCCGGGTTCGCTGCGCCCGAAGCCGGGCAGGTCGATCGCCTGCCCGTCGAGCCGGTCCGCGAGCAGCCCGGCCAGGTCGGTCCAGTTCTGCGCCGACCCGCCGAGGCCGTGCACGTACAGCGCGGGCTCCGCGCCGCCACCGGTGGCCGGGGTGTCGCGGACGTGCACGAGCGTGCCGTCGAGGCGTACGTGCCGGCCGGGCCAGGGCGGCGGGACGTGGTGTGCGGGAAGGCTGTGCTCCGGCCACAGTGCGGCGCGCTTCATGCCTCCAGTCTTCCCCGCCGGGGCCGTACCGCACACGCGCTCAGGAGAGCAGCGCCTCCAGCCGCCGGTTCACCGCCGCGAGCGTGGCCCGCACGACCGCCTGCCGGGGATCCCCGGCCACCAGCGCCGAACCGGCCAGCTGCTCCACCCAGCCGTCGCAGACGAGCAGCACCACCACTGTGGCGACCTCGCAGTTGCCGAACGGCACCACCGCGGCGTGCTCCACGAAGCACCGGCCCCGCTCGCCGGCCGGGACGGCCCGGCCGAGCAGCTCGTCCACCGCGGCGGCCGCGGCCACCGCGCAGAGCCGCAGCACGTACCCGTCGACGGCCGGCCCGGTCGCGTGCCCCTCGGCCGTCCGGTCACCGGCGACCAGGCGGACCTCCGTGGTGGCGTCCAGGCCGAACGTGCTCACCAGGACGTGCTCGATCACCACGCGGGGCCCCGGCACGCCGCCGGTGTCCAGCGGTCGCGACGGCGCGGTCTCCGTCGTGGTCATCTGCCCACCGGAGTACGACGTACCGAGCGTGACCGGGCTGCCGGTGGACATGCCGGTCGGCGCGGCGGCCAGCGACGTCTCGTCCACAGCGGCCCGGCCCCGGTGGGTGGCCTGCCGGCGGCGGCGCGGCGGCTCGTCGCCGTCGCCGGGCACCTCGGCCGGCCGCGTGGCGCGGTCCGCGCCGAACCGCGCGTCGCCGGACCGGTTCGCGGCCGGACGTGCCACACCGGTCCGCGCCGGCATCTCGTCGCCGCCCGTCTCGTCACCGTTGCGGGCCTCGCCCGGCTCGGGCTGCGCGGCGCCGGTCCCGTCGGTACGGGCCTGGCCCGGCGCGGACTGCCCGCCGGGTGCCCGGTTCTCGCCCGCGCGCGCCTCACCGGAGCGGTCCAGCCGCGCCGACCGGCGGCGCAGCGGCGCCGGTGGCGGCACGGCGGGCTCGCCGGGCAGGTTCTGCGGGGCGGCGGCCAGGCCCATCCGCTCCTGGAGCAGCCGGGCCACCAGGCGGCTCACCTCGGCCGGGTCCGCGCCGTCGGCCAGGTCGAGCCGGAGGCTGTGCGCGCCGGCCGGGGTGCGGCGCAGCGCGGCGTCGCGTACGCCCGCCACCTCCCGGACCGCGTCGAGGATCGCGTTGACGTCGAAGCCCTCCGGCCGCTCCCGTAGTGGCGCGGGTTCGTCGTCGCGGCGCAGGTGGGTGGCGATGCGGGCGAGTTCGGGGGTCTCGGCGGACGGTTCCACTGCCGGTGGCTCCGGCACGACTGGCACGTCCGGTTCCGAGGGGACGCGCTGCGGCAGCACGGGGGACGGATCCTCCGGTCGGGGCTCGGCGACCGCGTCGGCGGCCGGCACCGGTTCCGGTGCGGACCGGCGGGCGGCGTAGGGAGGGGCGCTCGTCGGGTGGGACGCGGGTGTGCGGTCGAAACGGGGCGCGCCGCTCGTGGCGGGCACGCCTGAGGTCGGCGGGGCGGTGGCGGCCGCTTCGGTGGGGGGCGCCGGAGCGTATCCACCGGCCGGGGCGGGCGGGGCGCTGGTCGGCGCGGGGCCGGCGGGCGCGCCCAGCGGGGCGACCGGCACCGGCGGCCCGGCCCAGGAGGGCCGGTCGTAGCCGTGCGGCGGTTCGGCGTCGCCCCGGGCCAGCCGGAACGGCCGGGTCGCCTCGGTCGCCGGCTCGGGTGCGGCCGGCGGCTCGTACCGGCGCGCTGGCTCGGGCCCGGCACCCGGCTCGTACGGCCAGGACGCCTCGGACTCGGCGGACGGCGGGTACGGCCGCGCCGCCTCCGGTCCCGGGGCAGGCTCGGCGCGCATCGGCTCGTACTGCCGTACCGGCTCGGGTCGGGGTGGCTCGTAGGCGGCCGGCGGTTCGACGCGGGCCGGCTCGTACTGCCGCACCGGCTCGGGCGCCCACTCGGCCGCGCGGTCCTCGCGGGGGGTGCGGTGGGCGGCGCTGTCGTCCTCCCACTCCCGCCGCTCGGCGACGGGCTCTCCGGTGCGGCGGGCCGGCGGCTCCTCCGGGCCCCGGACCGGCGGCTCCTCGGCCCGGCGGGCCGGCGGCTCGTCGGTGCGGGCCCACGGCGGGGCCCAGCCTTCACCCCAGCTCGGGCGGTTCCAGGACGGCCCCGACCAGTCCGGTTCGGCGGCGGCTCTCGGGTCGTCCGCCGGGATCTCGGCCGCGGCCCGTGGCTCGGCGGTGACCGCCCGGCCCTCCGGCGGGTGCACGTCGCCCGGTGCGTGCTCCGGCCGGCTCGGGACCGGCGGGGTGATCGGCCGGTCGGCCCAGCCGCGGGACAGCGACGGGGTGGATTCGGTGTTCGGCGCGTGGAAGCCCGGCGGCACCTCGAAGCCGGAGGCGGCGGCGCCGACCGGCGGGACCTGGAGAGCCGGCGGCGCGGAGGTCGGCCCGCTGTCGGCCCAGCGCGGGGCCCGGGCGGCCGGGTCGTCGGCGGCGTGCCGGGAACCGGTGGCCTCTCCCGGGTCGGCCGGCTGCTCGATCGTCGGCGCCGGGCGCGGGGCCGGTACGGCCAGCCGCTCGCCGTCGGCCGGCCGGGGCGGCTCGTCCGCGGGCGGGGCGCTGACCGGCGCCTGGCGGGTCACTGGCGACTCCTCCCCGGCGTGGTGCACGCCGTTGACGTGGCGGCCGTTGACGCGGCCCGGTTCCGGCGCGGAGTGGCCGGGCAGCGGGGCCGGCAGGTCGCCGTGCCGGGGCGAGGAGGCGGCCCAACCGCCGAGGTCGCCGTAGGGCCAGCCGCCGGACGCCGGAGCGCCGCGGGACCAGCCGCTCGGCGGGGGCGCCCAACCGCCGCCGGTACGGACCGGGTCGTCCTGCTGGCCCGTCCCGTCGCCGTGCTCTCCCGGGGTGGCGGCTCCGGGTTGCCCTGTTTCACTCACCGCGCGCTCCTTGGTCGCCCCCGCTGAGGCTACCGTGTGGTGACAGTGGCGATAAGTTACAGCGGCGGGCCAATTCCGCGACGGGTTCACGAACCCGGACCGGTTCGGGTGATACGTGCCGGCTCGTACGCAGATACTCGGAGGATCCGATGACCGCAGTGGGGAACGGTGCACAGACCGCCGGTCGGCCCACCCGCCTGCCCCGCTCGGCGCGCCGTAAGCAGCTGCTCGCCGCCGCCCAGGAGGTGTTCGTCGCGCAGGGCTACCACGCCGCCGCGATGGACGACATCGCCGAGCGGGCCGGTGTCTCCAAGCCGGTGCTCTACCAACACTTCCCCGGGAAGATGGACCTGTACCTGGCACTGCTGGACACGCACTGTGACGCGATAGTGGCCAACGTGCAGGACGCGATGAGCGGCACCAACGACAACAAGGAGCGCGTCGGCGCCGCGGTGCGCGCGTACTTCGACTTCGTCGACCACGAGAGCGAGGCGTTCCGGCTGGTCTTCGAGTCGGACCTGCGCAACGACCCGGCGGTGCGGCAGCGGGTGGAGCGGGTCGAGCAGGGCTGCATCGCGGCGATCACCGACACGATCATCTCGGACACCGGGGTCAGCCGCTCGCACGCCCAACTGCTCGCCTCGGGTCTGGTCGGCGCCGCCGAGACGGCCGCCCAGTTCTGGCTCGCCGGCGGCCGCCAGGTGCCCAAGGCGGAGGCCGAGGCGCTGGTAGCGGCCCTGTCGTGGCGTGGCATCGCCAGCTTCCCGCTGCAAGGTGAGTCGGCCTGAACATCGGGCCGCCGGATCGGATAGCCTTCCCACGGTGGCTTTTTCGCCCCAGTTGAGGAGGCACAGTGGAGGTCAAGATCGGCGTGCAGTACGCGCCGCGGGAGCTGGTCCTGGAGAGCGCGCAGTCGCCGGCCGAGATCGAGCAGATCGTGACCGACGCCTTCGCCAAGGGTGAGGGCACGCTCTCGCTGACCGACGAGAAGGGCCGGCGCGTGATCGTGCCGGTCGGCAAGGTCGCCTACGTCGAGATCGCCGAGGCGTCGCCTCGCGCGGTCGGGTTCACCGTTCGCTGATTCCCGCGGCACCGGCCGCCGTGGCGGGCTCCCGCCACGGCGGCTCAGTTGTTCGATCCGGCGGCTGCCATCCGCGCGGTGTGCGCATCGGTCAGCCGGCGCAGCAGCCCCGGCACGTCCCCGCCGGTCCACCTGATCAACGCGACGAGCGCGCCCCGGCCGCCCGGCCCGCCTGGGACAGTGCCTCGCCCAGCAGCCGCCGCACCCACATCGACAGCCGCCCGGCCGTGCGGGGATCGACCTCGATCGCGGCCCGGATCTCGGCGGCGGCGAGGCGGTCGAACGCGAGCGGTTCGCCATGGGCGACGAGCCCGAACAGGTCGGCCGCGGCAGGGTCGGGCAGAGCTTCGGGGGCGGACACGAGCGCAGGGCTACCGGCGTCTCGCATGTGACCCGAGTCACAGGTAATCACCCCGCGTACACGGCCACCACCTGGAATCGGGACGACCCGCTGGCCGTTCAGGTACGATGAGACAGTTGCCGTGGGCACCGATTCGGTCACTTGCTGATCAACGCCGGTCCCCGACGCGCGTGCGGCCCGGTCCGGCTCGGCGAGTTCGCCCCTGACCGCGTGGCCCGCGCCACACCGATCGCGCCCTGAGGACAGAAGGGGCGCACCACGAGAGGGCACCCCCACATCCACATGAGCGAACAGATTTCCGGCCAGCCACTGGCCCCCACCGCTCCGGTCCCCCCGGAGGCACCCACGTTCGCCGCGCTCGGCGCGCGGCAGGAGACCGTCGAGGCGCTGGCCGCCGCCGGCATCACCCGCGCCTTCGCCATCCAGGAGTACGCGCTGCCGATCGCGCTGCGCGGCGTCGACCTGATCGGGCAGGCGCCGACCGGCACCGGCAAGACGCTCGGCTTCGGCATCCCGCTGCTGGAGCGGGTGTTCGCCCCGTCCGAGGGCAGCGACGGCGTCCCGCAGGCGCTTGTCGTCGTACCCACCCGCGAGCTGGGCATCCAGGTCGCCAAGGACCTCGACGCCGCCGGCCGTACCCGGGGTGTCCGGGTGCTGCCGATCTACGGCGGTGTGGCGTACGAGCCGCAGATCGAGGCGCTCCGCAAGGGCGTCGAGATCCTGGTCGGCACCCCGGGCCGCCTGCTGGACCTGCAGAAGCAGAAGCACCTGCGGCTCGACCGGGTCCGTGCGCTCGTCCTCGACGAGGCCGACCGCATGCTCGACCTGGGCTTCCTGGACGACGTCGAGAAGATCCTGGCGATGCTGCCGGAGGACCGGCAGACCATGCTGTTCTCGGCCACCATGCCGGACCCGATCGTCGCGCTGTCCCGGCGCTTCCTGCGCCGGCCGGTGACGATCCACGCCGGGCACACCGCCGAGACCGGTCCGTCGCCGCAGACCAAGCAGCTCGCGTACCGCACCCACTCGCTGAACAAGGTCGAGATCGTGGCGCGCATCCTGCAGGCCGAGGGCCGCGGGCTGACCATGATCTTCACCCGCACCAAGCGGGCCGCCGACCGGGTCGCCGAGGATCTCGACTTCCGCGGCTTCGCCGTCGCCGCCGTGCACGGTGACCTAGGCCAGGGCGCGCGCGAGCGGGCGCTGCGGGCGTTCCGGGCCGGCAAGATCGACACGTTGGTCGCCACCGACGTGGCCGCCCGGGGCATCGACGTCACGGGCGTCACCCACGTGATCAACTATGACTGCCCCGAGGACCAGGACACCTACACCCACCGCATCGGCCGTACCGGCCGGGCCGGGGCCACGGGTTCCGCCGTGACGTTCGTCGACTGGGACGACATGCCCCGCTGGCGGATCATCGACAAGACGCTCGGGCTGGACATGCCCGAGCCGCCGGAGACGTACCACACCTCCGCGCACCTCTACACGGACCTGGACATCCCGACGGACATCAGCGGCACGCTGCCGACCGCGGAGCGCACCCGGGCCGGTCTGTCCGCCGAGGTCGAGGAGGACCTGGGCGGTGGCGGCCGGTCGCGGCGCGGCGAGCGCCGGGGCGACAGCCGGGGCCGTGAGCGCGGCGACCGCGGCCGGCGCCGGGGCGGCGAGGCCGGTCCCGCCGCCGGTTCGTCCACCGGGCAGGCCGACGGCGGTGACGAAGAGACCCCGCGTACCCCGCGTCGGCGGCGTCGTCGCCGGGCCGGCGAGACGGTGGCCGGTGAGCCGACCGCGGTGATCGGCACCGAGGGCACGGCCGAGGCCGCCGCCGCACCGCAGCCCGCGGAGGGCGAGGTGGCGAGCACCAAGCCCCGTCGCCGCCGCCGTCGCCGCAGCGGCACCGGCGCACCCGCCGAGTCCACCACCACCGACTGACGCACACCACGGATACGGCCTCCCGGACCCCGGTCCCGGAGGCCGTCCCCATCCCCGCCCCTCACCACCTGCGACGATCATGAAGTTGACGGCGCGACACGCCGTGCTCACGGCCGCCAACCTCATGATCGCCGGGGCGGAGGCAGGAAAGGTAGGTACTGATGCCGGAAGCGTTGGACTCCGCGCTGGCCGAGGTGCGGGCGCTGCTGCTCGCGCCGGGGCTGACCCGCGCGGTCGCCGCCGGGCGCCGTCGTGGGCAGCGCCCCTCGGTCGTGCGCGCGGAACTGCGCCCGGTCACGCTGAAGGCCGGTCCCCGGTTGCAGATCGCCGTCTCCGACGGATCTCGGCCGCACACCCGCAACGTGGCACCCGGCACGGAGGCCGGCGCCGCAGTCGACGAACTGCTCGCCGAACCGTTCGGCAACTGGCACGTCGAGACCGCCGACGCCACGCTCCAGCTCCGGGTCACCAAGTCCGGCGAGGCGCAGGTGCACCGTGCGGCGGCCAGCCGTCCGGCCACCGAGCCGGGCGGGCACGATCGCGCCAAGGAGTGGCTGCTCGACCCCGGTGATCCCCTGTTCCGGGAGATCGGCGGCTCGGCGGCCAAGCGCCGCCAGGTCGACGCGTTCCTGCGCGCGCTCGCGGCGACGCTGCCCGACGACCTCACCGGCCCGCTGCGCGTGGTGGACCTGGGCTGCGGCAACGCCTACCTGACCTTCGCCGCCTACCGTCACCTGGTCCAGCGCGGCCTGGACGTGACGCTGGTCGGGGTGGACGTGCGCGAGGACCAGCGCCGCCGCAACACCGAGCTGGCCGAGCGGCTGGGCTGGGCCGACCGGGTCGGCTTCGTGGCCGGCACCATCGCCGACGCATCAGTCGAACCGGCACCCGACCTGGTGCTGGCGCTGCACGCCTGCGACACCGCGACCGACGAGGCGCTGGCCCGGGCCGTGCGCTGGGGCGCCCGCTGGGTGCTCGCCGCGCCCTGCTGCCACCACGACCTGGCCGCCCAGCTCCGCGCCGGTCCGGCCCCGGCACCGTACGAGTTGCTGACCCGGCAGGGCATCCTGCGGGAGCGGTTCGCCGACGTGCTCACCGACTCGCTGCGGGCCGCGCTGCTGCGACTGCACGGCTACCGCGCCGAGGTGGTGGAGTTCGTCGACTCCCAGCACACCCCGCGCAACCTGCTCATCCGGGCCCGGCGGACAGCCGGTGCGCCGACCGACGGGCAGCGCGCCGAGTATCGCGAGCTGGTCGGCCAGTGGGGTGTCACGCCCCGGCTGGAGACGCTGCTGACCGAGGCGCGCTGAGCGGCAGCGGTCTACCGTCCCCGGTCGCCCCGGTTGCGGTCGCCCCGGTCCAGCACCGGCACCCGCTCACCGGCGCCCCGGTTCGGCGCCCGCGCGCCGTCGTGCGGTGCGCTCGGGAACGGCACCACCTTGCCGGGCTGCTCGGCGTTCCCGGCGGCGGCGAAGGCGTTCCACGAGATGTCGACGAGCAGCCGCTTCAGCTCGGCGTGCCGCGCGGCGGCGTTGCGCTGCAACGCCAGCCGAGCGCCGAGCACCACCGCGGCCAGGGTGGTGCAGATCGCGCCGGTGGCGGCGATCAGGTGTACGCCGGTCGCCTCGCCGCCGCGTACCGCCAGCACCAGCAGCCAGATCCAGAACCCGAGCGCGAACACCGCGGCCTTGGCCACGAAGAACAGGCTCACCGCGCCGGGGCGATGCGGTACGGGACGTTCCGGCTCGGCCATGCTGCTCCTCCATCGACTCACAGGGTTCCCTCAGCCTATTACCCGAAGCGTATTGCCCGAAGCGAGCTTCCGTAGTCGTCCGGGTCTCGCCGACGGGACTTCCGGACCGATCAGTCAGTTACTTCTCCGGCCCGGCGTACTAGGCTCGACGAGCGAGCCGGGCCACCGGAGGAAGGACAGATCCGCCAGGGATGGGTTCCGCAGACGTTTCGCCGCAGATGGCCTTCGCGCGCTTCGTACGCCGGGCCATCGACGCCGCGCGCGAGGAGCGCGGCTGGACGGTGACCGACCTCGCCACCCACACCGGTGTCGGCCGCTCCACAGTGTTCCGCTGGCTGGCCGGCGACTGGCAGGACTACCCCGAACTCGCGAAGGTCCGCGGCTTCTGCGCCGCCCTCGACCTGCCCGTGGCGGCCGCGTTCCGCGCGCTGGGCCTGCCCGACGCCGGGCCGGTGCCCCGCCGCCGGGGTGCCGAGGACGGCCCGGTGGAGGCCGACGTGCGGGTGATCCTGGATCGGCTCGCCGACCCGAACGTGCCCGCCGAGGAGAAGCACCACATCCGCGACCTGCTCCGCTACCTTGCCCGCCGCCCGGTCCGCCGGGCCGGCTGACCGCCCAGGCGGCTCGCGACTCAGGCGACGGTCAGCGTGAACTCCGCGGTGCGCACCACGCCGCCGACCTGGAAGTCCAGGAACATCCGGTAGCTGCCCGGCCCCGGCGCGGTCAGCCAGAACGTCACGTCGTCGCCGTCGCGCACCTGCTCCGGGTGCACGTGCAGGTAACCGAGGTCGCCCTGGCGCAATGCCACCAGGTGCCCGTACGCCCCGAGGTACGGCTCCAGCGCCGCCGCCGCGCCGTCCGCGCCGGTGACCCGGAACCGCAGCGGCACCGACTTCCCCACCTCCGGCGTTCCGGTGTACCCGACGGTGAACCCGTCGACGGTGGCCGACGTGGCGGCGGCGGGCAGCGGCCCGGGCCGGTACGCGCCGGACGCGGTCAGGTCGGCACCGAGGACCACGGCGACCTGGCGACCGTCGTCGGCCACCGCGGTGAAGTCCGCGTACATCCGCCAGGGGCCCGCCGCCGGTGCGGTGATCGGCACCGACCAGGTGCCGTCGGCGGCCATCGCCGGGTGCAGGTGCCGGTAGCCGCCGAGGTCACGCCGGACCATGATCACGTGCATCGGTTTGTCGTGCACCACGGCGAACCGGGTGACCGCCCGGCGCTGGTCGTCGCGGATCTGGAAGCGCAGCTCACCGGCGCGGCCCGCGACCAGCCCGGTCGACGGCACCAACGTGTAGCCGGCCGAGGTGATCGACAGTCCGGTCGCGCCGTCGCCGCCGCCCTGGGTGACTGTGGCGCCGTCGTGCGTGTGCGCGCCGGTCCCCGGTGCGTGGGCGTGCACGCCACCGTCGGCGCCGCCCGTGGCGGCCCCGCCGGCCGTCGCGGGCCGGGCCGGGCCGGCCGGCGCGTTCATCCGACCGAGGCCGAAACCGAGCAGGACGGCGAGCACCAGGCCGCCCACCACCAGGGCCAGCCGCAGCGTCTCCCGGTCCACCGCGACGGGCCCGGCCGTCCCGGCCGTCCCGGCCGGACCACCCGCGCCGTTCCCGACCAGCGCCGCGTCTCGGGTCAGCACCGCGTCCCGGGTCAGCACCGCGTCCCCGGGCTGCGCAGCGGGAGCGCCTGAGCCGGCCCCGGCGTCGTCGGGGACGACGCCGGGGTCGGAGGTGACTGACGACGACTCAGGCACCGCCGCCGACCAGCTCGTAACCCGCCTCGTCCACGGCGGCACGCACGGACTCGTCGGACAGCGGCGTCGCGCTGGTGACAGTGGCGGTACCGTTCGCCAGATCGATCCGGACCTCGTCGACACCGGGCAGCGCGGACAGCTCCTCGGTCACCGCCTTGACGCAGTGTTCGCAGGTCATCCCGGTCACGGTGTACGTCTGGACGACGGGTCGCTGCTCGGTCATGACCCCACGGTACCGCCGCCCGGGTCCGGACCCGACGACGGTCCGCCGACGGTGGTGACGCTCGCATTCCGCCCGGCCCGGGAACTTTCCGCGCACGCCCGGACCTCCCCGCGGCGACCGGCAACACGCCGGGAACCGGCGCCCGGACGGGTCAGCCGGCCACCGCCAGCGCCAGCGGCAGCACGTCCGGCGCACCGGCCCGCCGCAGCAGCCGCGCCACCACGCCCATCGTCCAGCCCGAGTCGACCAGGTCGTCCACCAGCAGCACCGGACCGTCCAGCTCCGCCAACGCACCGGCCAGCTCATCGGGCAGCAGGAAGGCGTCGTGCAGCGCGCGTACCCGCTGGGCGCTGTTGCCGCGCGGCCCGCCACCGCCGGCCGGGACGACCTGGCCGAGCAGCGGCAGCCGGCCCACGGCGGCGATCCGCTCGGCGAGCGAGCCGACGAGCAGCGGTCGCGTCCGGGAGCCGACCGCCACCACGCCCACCGGCCGCCGGGGCCACGGGTCGTCGCCGTGCGCCCACGCCTTCAGCACCTCGACCACGGCCGCCACCACGTCGTCGGGCACCGGGCCGTCCGGCGCCTCCGGCCCGACCAGTCCGCGCAGCCGCCCGCCCCACCCCAGGTCGGACAGGCGCCCCACGGCCCGGCCGGCCAGCGCCTGCTCCGCCGGGGAGATGCGGCCCTTCAGGGGTACGCCGACCGCCTCCAACCCGGTGGGCCAGAGCTTCTTCGGCGGGATCGGCACGCCGGGACGCCCGAGGAACGTCTGCGCGGCGGTCAGCGCCTGATCGGAGACGGCGGCGTCGAACAGCGGGCCGGCGCAGTTGTCGCACCGGCCGCAGTCCTGCGCCCCCGTGTCGTCCAGCCCTTCCCGCAGGTAGCGCATCCGGCAGCCGGACGTCGAGGCGTACTCGCGCATGGCCCGCTGCTCGGCGGCGCGCGCGTCGGCGACGCGCCGCAACCGGGCCTCGTCGTAGACCCACGGCTCGCCGGTCGCGAGCCAGCCGCCACGCACCCGGCGGACCGCGCCGTCCACGTCGAGCACCTTGAGCATCAGCTCCAGCCGGGTCCGGCGCAGGTCGACCACCGGTTCGAGGGCCTGGGTGGAGATCGGCCGGTCGGTGTCCAGCGCGGCGAGCACAGCGCGGACCTGTTCCTCGGGCGGGAAGGCGAGCGAGGCGAAGTACCGCCAGATCGCCGCGTCCTCGACGCCGGGCAGCAGCAGCACCTCGGCGTGCTCGACGGCCCGGCCCGCGCGGCCGACCTGCTGGTAGTAGGCGATCGGCGAGGGCGGCGCGCCCAGGTGCACGACGAAGCCGAGGTCGGGCTTGTCGAAGCCCATGCCGAGCGCGCTGGTGGCGACCAGCGCCTTGATCTTGTTGTCCAGCAGGTCCTGCTCGGCGGCCCGCCGGTCGGCGTCCTCGGCCTGGCCGGTGTACGACGCCACGGACCAGCCCCGGCCGCGCAGGAAGTCGGCCGTCTCGGTGGCCGCCGCGACGGTGAGCGTGTAGACAATCCCCGAGCCGGGGAGCCGGTCCAGGTGGTCGGCCAGCCAGGCCAGGCGGTGGGCCGGGCTCGGCAGGTCGAGTACGCCGAGGCGCAGCGACTCCCGGTCCAGGGTGCCCCGCAGCACCAGCGCGTCGCCGAGTTGCTCGGCCACGTCCTGCGTGACCCGGACGTTGGCGGTGGCGGTGGTGGCCAGCACCGGCGTGCGCTCGGGCAGGTTGGCCAGAAACGTGCGCAGCCGCCGGTAGTCGGGGCGGAAGTCGTGCCCCCAGTCGGAGACGCAGTGCGCCTCGTCGACCACGAGCAGCCCGGTGGTGGCGGCGAGCTTCGGCAGTACCCCGTCGCGGAAGTCGGGGTTGTTCAGGCGCTCCGGGCTGATCAGCAGCACGTCGACCGCACCGGCGTGGATCTCGGCGGTGATCTCGTCCCACTCTTCCAGGTTCGCCGAGTTGATGGTGCGCGCCCGGATGCCGGCGCGGGCGGCGGACTCGACCTGGTTGCGCATCAGCGCCAGCAGCGGCGAGACGATCACGGTCGGCCCGTGCCGACCGCCGTCGCGCAGCAGCGCGGTGGCCACGAAGTAGACGGCCGACTTGCCCCAGCCGGTGCGCTGCACGCAGAGCACCCGGCGCCGGTCGACCACGAGCGCCTCGATGGCCCGCCACTGGTCCTCGCGCAGCCGGGCGTGGTCGCCCGCCAGCCGCCGCAGCACCGCCTCGGCGCGCTCCCGGACGGCCATCCGATCCTGGCTCATCCGGCATTTCTACCAGGGTCCACCGACGTCACCGGCGGACCAGGGGTCGACGAAGGCGGCGCGGGCGGCGATACGGGCGGCAGGAAGATCAGCAGCTCGCGCAGCGAGTCCGTCGCCGCCGCCGGCAGCAGGCACCGCGACGCCAGCTCCTCCATCGACGTGTACGGGCCGCGTATCCGCCGGTCGGCCACCACGTGCTGCGCCTGTGACCGGGTCAGCCCCGGCAGCCCCGCGATCACGTGGTCCGGCACCGAGTTCACGTCCACCAGTCCGCCGTCGTCGTACGCGCGGGGCAGGTCGGGGCGGCCGATGCGCAGGTCGTCCCGCGCCGACGGGTACTGGTAGAGCAGGTACCGGGCGTACTCCCGGCGCAGCCGGCTGCGGTCGGCGTACGGCCGGCCCCGCCACAGGCCACGCAGCCAGGCGAGCAGCCGGCCGTTGAGCAGCACCACGTGCGGGACGCCCGAGATCCAGGTAACCAGCCAGACCAGGATCAGGGCGCCTCGGGGTCCGCTGACCTCCTCCGTCTCGCTGCCGCCGATGACCACCACGAACGTCACGCCGACGGTCAGGTAGTAGACCGCGGCGAGGACGTTGCCCCAGCCCCGCCGCCAGAACCCGTAGAGCAGCACCACCAGCCAGGTGAGCAGGCCGAACGAGAACAGGGCGACGAACGCACCGCTGACTGTCGCGAAGACGCTCAACCACCTGGGCACTCCGGCCGGCCGCCTGGCCGGCGGCACGGGGCCGCCGAACAGCGGCGCAGGGGCGGCGGCCACACGGGGGGCCGCCCCTTCCGCGTGTCAGCGGCCGAGCACGGAACCGCCGTTGACGCCGAGCACCTGCCCGGTGACGTACCCGGCGGACGGGCCGACCAGGTAGCGCACGGCCGCCGCGATGTCGTCCGGCTCACCGGCCCGGCCGACGAGCGTGGCGGCGACCCGCTTGGCGTGCCCCTCCGGCGTCATCCGGTCGCCGAAGAACTCGGTCTCGGCCACGTAGCCGGGGCTGACCACGTTCACAGTGATCTGTTCCGGACCGAGCTGGGCGGCCAGGTCGTACGCCCAGCCGTGCAGTGCGGCCTTCGCGGCCGAGTACGGCCCGCCGCCACCGCGCTGCGCGGCGATCGAGCTGAGCAGGACCACCCGGCCGCCGGGGCGGCTCAGGGCCGGCAGCAGCGCCTCGGTGAGCAGCACGGCGGTCAGCACGTTGGCGTCCAGGTTGGCCCGCCACCAGTCCGCCACACCGGCGAGCGAGTCGGTCGACCCGCTGAGGTAACCGCCGGCGTTGTTGACCACGGCATCCACGGCACGATCCCCGACCGCGTCCACCACCGCTCCGACCTGCGCCGGATCGGTCAGGTCGGCGGCGACAGCCACGACCGCCCCGTCCCGCCCGCTCTCGTCACAGATCCGCCGTGCCGTCGATTCGAGCACGTCGCCCCGCCGTCCCACCACGATCACGTCGAACCCGTCGATCACGAGCCCGTGGGCGACGGAGGCCCCGATCCCGGTCCCACCCCCACTGACCACAGCCAGCCGCCGCAGCTCCCCCATGACGTCTTCCCTTCCCCGCTCTCCCCGTTGATCAAGGAGTTTGGGTCATCCTAACCGCGGAATCAGGACACAAACTCCTTGATCAACGGGGTGAGGGGAGGGGGATGGGAGCCGTCAGCGGGGGCGGCGGAGGGCGGTCAGGACGGGGGTCAGGCGGGAGCGCAGGCTGGCCAGGCCGCCGGGGAAGAAGTAGACGGCCAGGATGAACACCGTGCCCAGGACGAACAACGGCTGGCTCAGCGGACGGCTGAGGAACGCGGGCAGGCTGTTCACCGCCTCGCTGCTGCCGAACGCGGTGAGCCGATGGTCCAGGTACATGTAGAGGACGCCGCCGAGCACCGGCCCCCACCGCGTACCGGGGCCGCCGAGCACCACCATGACCAGCAGCGACAGCGTCAGCTCCGACGAGGTGATGTGCGGGCTGGCGCCGCCGACGATCAGCACGTAGACCACCCCGCCGGCCGACGCGAGACCACCGGCCAGCGTGAACGCGACGAGCTTGAACCGGTACGGGTCGAGCCCGAGCACCCCGATGCGCCGCTCGTCGTCACGCAGCCCGGCCAGCACCCGCCCGGTCGGCGAGGCGCTGACCCGGTGCACGACCAGGACCACGATCGCCAGGTACGCCAGCGCCAGCCAGTACAGGTTCACCGTGTTGGTGACGCCCACCAGCGCCGGCGGCAGCCCTGACACGTCCAGCGGCAAGCCCTCCTCACCGCCGGTGAGGCCACCGAAGTCGCGGGCCACCAGGATCGCCCCGACCTGCGCGAACGCCAGCGTCACCATGGCGAACGCGATGCCCACCGTGCGCAGTGCCACCGCGCCGAGCAGCGCGGCGAGCGTGGTCCCGCCGACCACCGTCAGCACGGCGGCCTGCCACAGCGGCAACCCGGCCTCGGTGACCAGGATGTCGGTGCCGTACACCCCGGCGGCGAAGTAGAGGGCGTGGCCGAAGGAGAGCATTCCGGTCCGCCCGAACAGCAGGTCGTATCCGGCCGCGAGCCCGCCGAAGACCAGGCAGATGGCGAGCAGTTGCAGCGTGCCGGGCGAGTTCAGCGGTCCCTCGAAGATGCCCGGCAGGTTCAGCGTGGAGTACGGCAGGACCGCCGCCACCACCAGCGCGACCAGCGGCAGGTACGGGCGCAGTCGGTGCCAGCGGGAACGCCCGGGGGTCAGTTCGTCGGGCACCTGCGCCGGAGGCGCGTCGACCACCGAGTTGGTCATGCGTGAGCCACCTTTCCGGCCAGGCCCTGCGGACGCAGCAGCAGCACCACGGCGAGCAGGCCGACCACGCACAGGTCACCCAGCCCGGACGTGCCGTAGTAGTTGACGAACTGTTGCAGCAGCCCCACCGCGACCGCCGCGTACGCGGACCCGACCACCGAGCCCATCCCGCCGATCACCACCACGATGAAGGCGAAGATCAGCAGCGAGCCGCCCTGCCCCGGCGAGACGGTGCCGAAGTAGACGCCGCCGAGTGCGCCGGCCAGCGCGGCGGCGGCCCCGCCGATCGCGAAGACCAGCGTGAACGCCTTGCGCACGTCGATGCCGAGCGCGGTGACCATCTCCCGGTTCTCCACCCCGGCCCGGATGATCAGGCCGTACCGCGTCCAGCGCAGGAACGCCAGCAGCGCGCCGAGCACCACCACGGCGGCGACGATCAGCAGCAGACCGGCGTTCGGCACCTGGGCGCCGAGCACCGACGTCACCTCCCGGCTCCAGTCCGGGCGCGGGAACGGACGCGGATCAGCGCCCCAGGTGGCCTGGAGCAGCGCCACCCCGGCCAGCGACAGGCCGACGGTGACGAGCACCTGCTCGATGGTGCGGGAGTAGAGCGGCCGGATCAGCACCAGCTCCACCAGCACCGCGACGAACGAACCGGCCAGCACGCCGAAGACGACAGCCAGGACGAAGCCGAACCCGTCCGGCCCGGCTCCGGGCAGGTTGCCCGAGGCCCACCACGTCGCGTACGCGCCCACGCCGAGGAACAGCCCGTGCGCGAAGTTGAGCACGTCGGCGAGGCCGAAGACCAGGGAGAGGCCGGAGGCCACGAGAAAGTAGAGCGCCGCCAGGCCCAGCCCGGTCAGCGTCAGCAGGACCACCGTGTTCACGCGTGCACCTCCCCGGAACCCGAACCCACACCGAGCAGCGACTTGGTAAGCGCGGTCTCCAGCAGCAGTTCGCGGGCGTCGCCGGTCCAGGCGACCTGCCCGGCGGAGAGCACCACCGCGTCGGTCGCCAGTCGCCGTACCACCGCCAGGTTCTGCTCGACCAGCAGCACCGGCACGGATTCCGCCACCCGTTCCAGCACCTCGGCCACCTCGGTCACCACCTTCGGCGCCAGCCCTTTCGTCGGCTCGTCGACCAGCAGCAGCCGGTTGTCGTTCAGCAGCACCCGGCCGATCGCGAGCATCTGCTGCTGCCCGCCGGACAGCGAGCCGGCCCGTTGCCGTCCGCGCCGCTCCAGCTCCGGGAAGAGAGCGAAGACCTTGTCGTACGCGGGCGTGACGCCCCGCCGTTCGGCCAGTCGCAGGTTCTCCGCGACGGTGAGCGCGGCGAACACGCAGCGGTCCTCCGGCACGTAGCCGAGCCCGTCGCGGACCAGCCGGTGGGTGGGGCGCGCGAGCAGGCTCCGGGCCCCCATGCGTACGCTGCCGCGCACCTCGCCGCCGCGCGGCGTCAGCCCGACGATCGCACGCAACGTGGTGGTCTTGCCGACGCCGTTGCGCCCGAGCAGCACCGTGACGCCGGTCGGCGCGACCTCGAACGACACGCCCTGGAGGATGTGCAGTCCGGCGATCCGCACGGACAGGTCCTCGACGGACAGGACCGGCTCACTGCTCGCGTTCACAGGGCCTCCCCCAGGTACGCCTCCTGCACGGTGGCGTTCGCCATCACCGTGTCCGGGGTGTCGCAGGCCAGCAGCGCGCCGTGGTGCATCACGGCGATCCGGTCGGCCAGCTCCAGGATCACGTCCATGTGGTGTTCCACCATGAGCACCGCCCGGCCGCTGTCGCCGGTCAACGACTTGATCACGCTGACCAGCTCGGGCACGTCCTCGGCGCTCACGCCGGCCATCGGCTCGTCCAGCAGCATCACCCGGGGCTCCCCGGCGAGCAGCAGCGCGATCTCCAGCTTGCGCTTCTCGCCGTGGGCCAGGGTGCCGGCGAGCGCCGTACCCCTGTGGTGCAGGCCGACCCGGTCGAGCGCCGCGTCGGCGGCGGCGGCCACCTCCCGGTCGGCCGCCGCCCGCCGCCACAGTTTCATCGAGCCACCCCGGTGTGCCTGTACGGCGAGCCGGACGTTCTCCCGCACGCTCAGCGAGCCGAAGACCGAGGACGCCTGGAAGGTGCGCCCCAGGCCGAGCCGGGCACGCCGGTGCGGCGGAAGCGCGGTGATGTCCGCGCCGTCCAGCAGGACCGTGCCCTCGGTGGGGCGGCGCAGGCCGGTGATCAGGTTGAACAGGGAGGTCTTGCCGGCGCCGTTGGGCCCGATCACGCCGAGGAACTCCCCCGGCGCCAGATCGAGGTAGACGGAGTCGACGATGGCGACCTCACCGATCCGCCAGGTCAGACCGCGGGTGGCGAGCATCGGTCAGCCCTTCATCTGCGCGACCGGCGGCGCGCTCTCGTCACCGGTGAGCGACTTCTGGACGGTGGCCGTGAAGGCGGTGCCACTGCCGGAGAGCTTGGCCTGGTACATCGGCTGGAGCAGCGCGTGGTCCTCGGCGCGGATCTTCATGGCACCCTTGACGCCCTCGAACTCCCAGCCCTCCAGCGCCTGCACCATCTTCTCCACGTCGTCGCCGCCCTCCTGCACGGCACGGACGACCATCTGCGCGGCGGCGAACCCGTCCGGGTGGAACAGGTCGAGCGTGCCGCCCGGCACCTTCGCCTTCGCGGCCTTGGCGGCCTCGGTGTCGCTGGCCCCGTCGAAGTAGTGCGAGAGGAACGAGATCTTGGTGCCGGCCGCGCCGAACGTCGGCCACGAGGCGCGGATGTCCAGGCCGGTGACGACGGTCGTGGAGGCGAGGACGCCCTGCTGGTCGAGCGTCTGCCACATCGCGCCGGCGGTGGTGCCGGCCCAGGCGACGAAGAGCAGGTCCGGCTTGGCGGCCTTGATCTGGCTGGCGAACGGCGTGAACTCGGTGGCGCTGGCCGGGGCCCGGACGCTGCTCACGTTCGCGCCGGCGCCGCCGATCACGGCCTTGACGGCGGCCTCGTTCGCGTCGCCGAACGCGCCGTCCTGCGCGAACACCACGACCTTCTTGTCCGCCGCGTCGCCGATGAACGACCGGGCGGTCACCACGTCCTGCCACGACTGCCGGCCGGAGCGGAACGTGTACTTGTTCGCGCCGGTCACCGCGTCCGTGGCGGCCGGGCCGGAGATGAACAGCACCTTGTTCTGCGCGGCGATCGGCGCCACCTGGAGTGCCACACCGGAGGAGGTGGACCCGGCGATGATCTTCGTGCCCTTGCCGATCATGTCCTTCGCGGCGGACACGGCCTTGGCCGGGTCGCCCGCGTCGTCGGCCTCGGTCAGCTCGATCGTACGGTCACCGACCTTGCCGGTGCCCTCGGTGGCGAAGTCGAGGCCCGCCTTGAAACCCTCGATGTACTGCTTGCCGTAGCTGGCGAGCGGGCCGGACTGCGAGTAGACCAGACCGACCTTGACCGGGGCGGCGTCGCCGCCGCCGGATGCGGTGTCCTGCGGGCTGCCACAGGCCGTGGCGGCCAGAGCGACCGCCACCGAGGTGGCGGCGGTAAGGAACACCCGTCGCGTGTGCCGGATCGTCATTGCGACTCCAGGTGAGGACAGGGGGAATGTCAGTTGTCGGCTCACGCTAGAAGTGACGTCACCCACGGGCTATGTGGTCGGCGCACACAAGTGCCCGCGACGGGGTGGCCGCACGTTACAACGCCGGACATCGGCGCGTAACCGTACCGACCCGGGATGGCCACGCCCGCCACGCACGCCCCGCCGGGAATGTCGGCCCACGCCATCGCGGGCCGGGTCAGCGCCCGCCGCAGTCCCCGTCGTGGTCGGCCGCCCGCGCGCACCGCCGGCCACCGTCACGTACCCGGTCGCACCAGACCCAGTGGCGTACGGACTGCTCGTCCTCCCGCGACACGGTCGTCCCGGCGCGTTCCACGTCGGCCAGGAACCCGAGGGCCCGGCAGATGGCCCGCGCGAACCCCCGTGCGCCGTCGAGGTCGGCCGCGAGCACCGGCAGGTGTACGACGAACCGCTCCCGGCTCACCGCTGCGCGCCCGGAGTGAACCGGGACTGCCAGCTCTTGAGCGCCTGCTTGATCCGGGTGTTCTCCTCGGCGTGCCGGGACGCGTCGCGCCGGGCCAGCGCCAGGTCACCCGCCACCCGGTAGAGGAAGGCGTGCACCTCCGCCGGGTCGAGCCCGTGCCGCACGGTCCGGAACCGCCGCTCGCGGATCTGCCCGACACTCAGCGGGCGGCACGAGTCCGAGCGGTACCAGCCCTGGTTCGGCGGGCCGCCCTTGCCGCGCCGCCGGGACGGCTGGAACAGGTTGAGCACGTTACGCACGCCGATCCTCCTCGCCGAGCCGTGGAGGCGGCCCGCCCGCAGACAGGGGACGCGGGCGGGCCGCCGGCCCCGAGACCGCAGCCCGTTCGGCGGTACGACCCCGGAGCCCATTCGGGGCCCGGCTCCCGAGGTTTGCCGAACCAACCGGAGCCGGACAGGGTCAACCTACACCAGGATCTGGTTATGCGCGAGCCTCCACTCTCGACGCGCCGGGCAACTTGTTGCAGTTACTTGTGCAGGTAGGGCAGGATCGGATTCGCCGAACCAACCGGAGTCCCACCATGCCCACAGCAGAAGCACCGTTCCGCCGCATCGCCAACGACATCGCCGCCAAGATCAAAAGTGGTGAGTTGAAGCCGGGCGACAGGCTGCCCTCCACCCGCGAGTTGGCCGAGTCCTACGGCGTCCACATGAACACGGCCTACCGGGCGATGTCGTTGCTGCATGATCGCGAGCTGATCACCGGCCAGCCCGGCCGAGGCACCTACGTGGCCGAACCCCCGAGCTGACCGGCCCCGATCTTGGAAAGTTCTCGTTCATACCGAACGAGAACTTTCCAAGATTCACATCGATCTTCCGCGAGACCGGGCGGGATGCACCGCGTACAGCGCCCGGAGTGCCTCCGGAGTGACAGGTCAGAGCTGGACGCCCACCTTGCGGCGCATTCGGCTGAGGCCGATCAGCAGGCCGCCCGCGGCCAGCAGCCCACCACCGATGCCGACCATCGGCGTCGTGCTGCTGCCGGTGACGGGCAGGTGCTTGCCGGGTCGACCACGGCGACGTCGGTGATCGTCACCGTGCCGGTGTTGGTCACCCGGTAGGTGTAGAGGATCTTGTCTCCCTTGGCCGCGTACCCGTCGGGCTCGCACTCGTTCTTGCAGGTCGACTCGACCCGGGCCTTCTTGTCGATCGACAGGCTGGCCCGCACCGGCGGGGGCGTGACCGTGGTGACTGTGAACGTGGCCTCGTTGGAGGTGACCTGCTGCTCACCGAACGAGCCGTTCGCCCTGGCGGTGTTGACGATCTCACCCGCCGCCACGTCGGCCTCCGTCACGGTGTACGTCCCCGTACAGGTGGTGCTCGCGCCGGGCGCCAGCGAGGTCGTCGCGCAGGTGATGCAGGTGACCTTGTCGTCGGTGATCGCGATGGCCGTGATCGGGTCCGTCGTGCCCGTGCTCGCGTTCCCGACGGTGTACGTGTAGGTGACGACCTGGCCGGCCTTGAGCCCACTCGCGGGCGTGCCGGTCTTCGTCAGCGTCAGCGAAAGGCCGATGTCGCCGGCGGCGCACGTGTGCGTGAGGACGAAGAAGCGGGCGGTGCCCGAGATGACCGCGGTGGCTCCCGTCAGCGTCCAGCCGGCCGGGGTCCGGATCCAGGCCTTGCTGGTGCCGAGGTCGTTGACGATGGCGCTGTTCGGGTCGATGGGAATGGTCCGGGTGACCGGTCCGCCGGGCGTGCTGAATGTGGCCGTGATCGTCTGGAAAGTACCCGTCGTCGCCTGGTTGCCGGGCAGGTTGAAGACCCAGACGTCCTCGTCGGCGAAGGGCGGACCGGCCGGAACGACCCGGCCGGTCCGCCACGCCTTTCGAGGGTCAGCGGCCCGCTCGGGCGGCCACCGCCGTGTCGGGGTGGTCGCTGAACACCCCGTCCAGGCCCAGGTCGAAGAACAGTTCGTACTCGGACGTGATGTCCCCACGCGCGTTCGGGTCGGTGCCGATGCGGAAGTCCACCGGCAGGAACTGGTTCTCGGCCCGGAACGTCCATGCGTGCACCACCAGCTTCTGCCGGTGCGCGTCCCGGATCACCGAGGTCGGCGCGAGCAGCCGACCGGCGGAGTCCCGGGGCACGATCAGGTTCTTGTTCAGGCCGACGCCGTCGGCGTACCGGGAGATCCAGGCCAGCCCCGCGGGCGTGGCCAGGTCGGCGTAGGTCCGCTTGTCGCCGCCGGCGACAAAGTCGTAGGGCGCGCCGCTCGCGTCCATGAGCTGCACCAGCCGCACGTCGATCATCTTGTCGAGCTTGCGCAGGTTGGCGGTCTCGAAGCTCTGCACGAACACCGGGTCGTTGCGGTGGGTGAGCCGGTTGCGGCGCAGCACCGCGACCAGCGGCTCCTCCAGCGGACGCCCGATCGACGCGAAGTAGGTGGGGTGCTTGGTCTCCGGGTAGACGCCGATGGTCCGGCCCCGGGCCTTCGACTCGGCCCGCGCCAGGTCGATCACCTCCTGGAACGTCGGGATCTCGAACTTGCCGTCGAACGCGGTGTTGGCGACCCGCACCTGGGGCAGGCGCTCCTTGGCGCGCAGCGTCTTCAGCTCGGCCAGCGTGAAGTCCTCGGTGAACCAGCCGGTGACCGTCACCCCGTCGATGGTCTTCGTCGCCTTGCGGCCGGCGAACTCGGGGCGGGCGGCCACGTCCGTCGTACCGGAGATCTCGTTCTCGTGCCGCGCGACCAGGACGCCGTCCCTGGTCGAGACCAGGTCCGGCTCGATGAAGTCGGCGCCCTGGCGGATGGCGAGCCGGTAGGCCTCCAGGGTGTGCTCCGGGCGGTAGCCGCTCGCGCCGCGGTGGCCGATCACGATCGGCCGCTGGGGCGCGCGGGCCTGCTCGGCGCGGTGGTCCGGGCCGGCCTGGGCGGCCACGGCCGGCACCACCACAGCGGCCGCCGCGAGCAGCGCGCCGGCCACGCCGAGGGCGGAAAGGGTACGTCGCAACGCCGTCTCCTGTCGTCGATGGGTACGCACAGCAGACCGGGTGTGGTTGACCGCCAGTTGGTCGGTTCCTGACCTGCCGGTGAATCTCCGGACGGAAGATGACGGGATGCGCCGCCTGCTCCGGAAGCCCGTACGGCTGGTGCCGTTGGGGTTCCTGGCGGTGATCCTGGTCGGCACCGGTCTGCTCATGCTGCCCTGGGCCACCAGCGAGCAGCGGCACACCCCGTTCGTCACCGCGCTGTTCACGTCCACGTCGGCGGTGTCGGTGACCGGCCTGACCGTCACCGACACGCCGAACTACTGGAACCACTTCG
Organism: Micromonospora sp. CNB394; assembly: GCF_000374985.1. Lineage (NCBI taxonomy): Bacteria > Bacillati > Actinomycetota > Actinomycetes > Micromonosporales > Micromonosporaceae > Micromonospora > Micromonospora sp. CNB394. The sequence goes on from NZ_KB895844.1 coordinate 61,814, forward strand.
GGCTCGTGACGATCACCGTGCTCACGCAACTCGGCGGGCTCGGCATCCTGACCGGCGCGTCACTGGTGATCCTCGCCGTCTCCCGCCAGCTCGGCCTGCGTAACCGGCTGCTCGTCCAGGCCGAGACCGCCGAGTTCGGGCTCGGTGACCTGCGCCGGCTGCTGGTGCGGATCGCGGCCACCGTCTTCGTCACCGAGGCGCTGGTGGCCGCCGTGGTCGGCGGACGGGTGTGGCTGGTCTACGACTACACGCCGGGGCGGGCGCTCTGGTCCGCCGTGTTCCACTCGGTCCAGGCGTTCAACAACGGCGGCTTCACGCTCTACTCCGACAGCCTCGTGGCCTTCGGTCGCGACCCCTGGGTGACGCTGTCGCTCAGTGCCGGGGCGATCGTCGGCGGGCTCGGCTTCCCGGCGATCTTCGAGGCCACCCGGGAGTGGCGACGGCCGACGCGCTGGACGGTGGCCACCAAGCTGACCGTCTGGGGCAGCGTGGTGCTGACCGTCGTCGGCGTGGTCTACCTGCTGCTGGCCGAATGGTTCAACCCGTACACGATCGGCACCTACGACGTGCCGGGCAAGGTGCTCGCGGCCTTCGGCCAGATCGCGCTGAGCCGCACCGGTGGTTTCGACCTCGTCAACGTGGACCGGCTCACCGAGGAGAGCTATCCGATGTTCGTCGGCCTGATGTTCGTCGGTGGCGGCAGCGCCAGCACGGCCGGTGGCATCAAGGTCTCCACGTTCTTCCTGCTCGGCTTCGCCATCTGGGCCGAGCTGCGTGGCGAGCCGGACATCACCGTGGGACGACGCCGCGTGTCCCCGTCCAGTCAGCGGCAGGCGCTGACGGTGGCGCTGCTCAGCGTGGCGCTGGTGGCCGTCGGCACCGTCGTCCTGATCGCGCTGACCGCGCAGGTGCCCTTCTACGCGGCACTGTTCGAGGTCACCTCCGCGTTCAGCACCACCGGCCTGAGCGTCGGCCTGTCCCAGCAGCTCTCCCCGGCGGGCCAGTACGCGCTGACCGCGCTCATGTACGTCGGCCGGGTCGGGCCGCTCACGCTCGGCTCGGCGATCGCGTTGAACACCCGTCGGCGGCTGTACCGCTACCCGGAGGAGCAACCCATTGTCGGTTAGACATCCGAACGAGACGGGCATCGTGGTGATCGGCCTGGGCCGGTTCGGCTCGCGCCTGGCCGAGTCGCTGTCCCGGCTCGGCCACGAGGTGCTCGCGGTCGACCGAGACCCGGTCCGGGTTCAGCACTGGTCCGGCGAGCTGGACCGGGTGGTGCAGGCGGACAGCACCGAGGAGGAGGTGCTGCGCCAGCTCGGGCTGGCGGACTTCCGCCGGGTGGTGGTCGCGATCGGCGCGTCGCTGGAGGCGAGCGTGCTCACCGTGCTGGCGCTCGCCGAACTGGGGATCGAGCAGATCTGGGCGCGGGCCACCTCGGAGAAGCACGCGAAGATCCTGCACTCGGTCGGCGCGCACCACGTGGTCTTCCCCGAGGCGGAGACCGGCGAGCGGGTGGCGCACCTGATCGTCAGCCGGATGCTCGACTTCATCGAGTTCGACGACGACTTCGCCATCGCCAAGATCCGGGTGCCCGCGCCGCTGGTCGGGCGGTCGCTGCGCGACGTCGCCCCGCAGGACCGGTACGGCGTGATGGTGGTGGGCGCGAAGCGGTCCGGACAGCCGTTCCGGTACGCCGGACCGGACACGGTGCTGACGCCGGACAGCGTCCTCATCGTGGAGGGCGGCATCACCCAGGTGCAGCGGTTCTCCGCGCTGGGCTGAGCAGGCACCACTGCCCCTCAGTCGTCGTCCTCGTCCTCGTCGTCGTCATCGTCGTCGCTCTTCCCGGCCTCGCCCTTGGCGGGCTTCGGCGCCTTGGGCTTGGGCGCCGGCTTCGCCTTCGCCGGGCCACCCTTGGTGGCCTTGGTGGCCGGCTTGGTGGCCGGCTTTGCGGGTGCCTTGGTGGTCGGCTTGGCGGGCGGCTTGGCGGGCGCCTCGGTGGTCGGCGCGACGGTGACCGGCACCGAGCCGGCGATCCCCGACACCTGCACGCCGCACGTGCGACCACCGACCGTGAACTCCACCGGCAGCGTGTTGCTCCCGGTGTAGCGTCCGGCCAGCGTGAGCTTCGTCGACGCGCCCGGCGCCAGCGCCGGGGTCGCCGCCGCAGCGGTGACCGACACGGTCTGTCCCACCTGGCGTGCCGGCGGCTGGGCCGTGGTGACCGTCTGCTTGCCGGGGAACGTGAAGTTCATCGTCCAGCCGCGCAGCTCGCGGTCGCTGGTGTTGGTGAGCGTCAGCTCGGCGGAGAAGTCCTTGCCGGTGTCGCGGCGCAGCGAGTAGTCGACAGCGCAGGGAGTCGGCTCGGGCAACCCCATCTTCGCCTCGGTCGGCTCCACCCCGCCGCTGGCCGGGCTCCGCGACGTCACGCCCCACAGCGTGGCGGTGACCGCGATCAGTCCGACGGCGGCCACACCGGCCTCCAGCTTGCGCCGCCGCGCCGCCGCCCGCCGGGTCCGGGTGCGCACCGCCGAGAACGGCAGCGCACCGGTCTCCGCCGACCACGGCAGGATCGTCGTGCCCGCGTTCTCCGCGAGCGCCGGGTCCATCCGGCCGAACGCCGGTGACACCGGCACGACCGCCGCGATACCGGCCGCCTCGGCGAGCGTACGGGCCACCTCGGCGGTGGCGGGGCGGTCCTCGGGGCGCTTGGCCAGGCACCGCTGCACCAGCGCGGCGACCGGCTCGGGCAGGCCCGGCACCGCGGGCATCGGGTCCGGGTCGCGGTACATGTGGGCGCGCAGCATCTCGGTGGTGGTGCTGGCCTGCCACGGCAGGCGGCCGGTGAGCATCCGGTAGAGCAACAGCCCCACCGCGTACACGTCGGTGGCAGGCGAGACGTGGCCGTTGTCCAGCCGCTCCGGCGCCAGGTACGCGGGCGTGCCGAGCAGCGCGCCGTCCGGTCCCTTGTCGCTCTCCCCCACCAGCGCCGAGATGCCGAAGTCGACGACCTTCACGCCGGTCGGCGTCAGCATGACGTTGCCCGGGGTCACGTCCCGGTGCACCACGCCCCGGGCGTGCGCGGCGGTCAGCGCCGAGGCGACCTCCGCGCCGATGGTCATGGCCTCCCGCCAGGGAAGCTGCCCGTCGCGGCCGAGCCGCCCGCTGAGCGGACCGCCGTCGACCAGTTCCATGACCACGTACGGCACGGTCAGGCCGACCTGCACGGACTCGCCGTAGTCGTACACGTTCGTGATGTTGGGGTGGCACAGTCGCGCCGCGGCCTGCGCCTCCACCCGGATCCGATGCCGGAACGCCTTGTCGCTGGCCAGCCGCGAGGCCAGCACCTTGACCGCGACCTGCCGGCCCAGCACCTCGTCGTAGCCGCGCCAGACGACCGACATGCCGCCCGCACCCAACTGCTCGACGAGCCGGTACCGCTCGCCGAGCAGTTGCACGCCGTTCCTGACCGGTCCACCCATGGTCGGTCCTGTTGCCCGAAGTCGACCCCGGTACACCTCAGCGGTCGGAATCGGTCAGGAAAGTCACCCGTTCAGGCTGTCGCGAGCAGTTGGTCCACCGGCGCGTAGTCGTCGGTGAGCACCATCGCGTCCCCGACCCATCCGGTCACCGCCGCCTCGTCCATCAGTTCGGCCCGCTCCGGCAGCAACTTGAGCCCGGCCGGGATCGCGGCGAGCGGCAGCGGCGCGTCCGAGGCGACGATCACGAAGTTGGCGCCCTGCTCCCCGTCGATCGCGCCGGGCGGGGCGATCAGCGCGACGTGCGCGAACTCGGCCTTCACGGTGGCCAGTTCGGCGCGGATGAACCGGCCCGGCGGATAGTCGATGACGTTCTGCACGTAGATCCCGTCCGGGCGCAGCACCCGCCGGATGTCGGCGGCCATCTCCCGGGTGGCCAGGTGCCACGGCACCACCAGGTGGCCGAACGCGTCACCGACTATGAAGTCGCGGCTGTCGCCCGGCTCGCCGCGCAGCAGCACCCGCGCGTCGCCCACCTCGGCTCGCATCTGCGGGCCGGTGCGCAGGCCCAGCTCCCGCCGGTCCAGCTCGACCAGGCCGCCGTCGAGTTCGAAGACCAGGTTGTCGGTGCCGGGCCGGGTCGCGACCAGGTAGTTCGGCACGGTGAAGCCGCCACCGCCCAGGTGCAGCGCGTCCATCGGCTGCCGCGCCGGCCGCGCCACGTCCGCGACCAGGCCGATCCACTGCGTGTACGCGTACTTCAGGTGGTTCGGCTCGTTCAGGTCGACGTACGAGTGCTCGGCCGAGTTGAGGTAGAGCGTGCGCCCCTGCGGCCACGACGGGTCCACCTCGACGCGGGCGCAGTGGTACGCCGTCTCCACGTCGCACGGGTTCGGCGCCGCGGCGGTGAGCCCGGCGGCGGCGAGACCGAGCAGTGCCAGCGCGGCCTTGACCCGGCCCGGCGCGGACAGCCCGGTGGGGCCGGCCTGCCGGCGCAGCCAGACGCCGAGTGCCAGCCCGGTCACCCCGATCACCGCGGCCAGTGCCAGCACGATGACGGAGCTGCGCAGCGCGGCCACCAGGATGAAGCCGGTGCCGAGCGTGGCGGTGATGCCGCCGAGCGTGCCGATGCTGGACAGCTTGCCCACCACCTGGCCGGTGCGGCGCAGGTCGGCGAGCTGGAGCTTCACCACGAGCGGGGTGATGGCGGACAGCAGCGCCGCGGGCAGCACCACGGTCAGCGCGGTCAGCAGGAGCACCGCGCTCGCCGCGCCGCCGCGCAGCACCTCACCGGCGTACCTGACGATCGGCAGCGTGACGGCGGTGGCGATGCCGGCCAGCACCAGCGCCGGGGCGAGCAGGGTGCGCGGGTCACGCCGGTCGGCGAGCCACCCGCCGAACCACGCCCCGTACGCGATGGCGGCCAGTGCCATGCCGATGACCGAGCTGGTCACCTGGAGGGTCACCCCGACGTACGGGCCGACCAGGCGCAGCGAGACGGTCTCCAGCACCAGCACCGCCCCGCTGGAGAGGAAGACGAGGAACGCGGCGAGCCCGTTGGGCAGGGCCCGGGGCGGAACCGGTGCGTCGGCGGCCGGTTCCGCCGTGACGTCGGACGAAGTGCTGCTCATCGTGGCGATGGTACGCAGCGCCGCTGAGACACCGGGTCAATACATCGAGATGTGAACATGGTTTGTGTGGTCCGCCGCCGGGCTGCCGCCGCCGCTGTACGCCCGCCAGCCGGTGTTCGGCATCCAGATCTGCCGATACCAGATGACGTACATGATGCCGAGCTTGTTGGCGTTGTTCTTCGCCCAGGCGGCGAGGCTGTCGCCGTACGACTTGTCGCCGCCGGTGGCGGTCTTGTCCTCGAACCCGCCGCTGGCGGCGGAGAAGTCGCAGGCCCGGCCCTTGGGGTGCTCGCCGCCGCCACCGCTGCGGTGACACGAGGCGTAGCGCTTGTAACCGGCCGACTGGGCCTGCTGGAGCATGTGCAGCGTGCGCGGCGTGATGCAGCCGGACGCGGGCGTCGGGTCGTCCACCGAGCAGGACTCCGACGGCCACGAGCCGTCCGAGTTGCGCGGCGCGGGCTTCGCCGACGAGGAACTGCCGTTGAACCCGGACCCGGCGCCGGAGCTGACCTTCGCCAGCGCCACCTCGGCGTCCTTCTTCTTGCGGGCCTGCACCGCCACCTGCTTGGCCTGCTCGCGTACCTCGGCGTCGATGGCGAGCTTCGCCTCGGCCGCCTGCGCCTTCGCGTCGGCCAGCTCCCGCAGCCGCTTGCTGTCGCGCTGGGCCATCACGTCCAGCTCGGCCGCGCGCTTGAGGAAGTCGTCCGGGTCGGCGCTCGCCAGCAGCATCGACGTCGCGGTGAGCCGGCCCAGCCGGTACGACTGCGCGGCGACCTCACCGGCCTGCGCGCTGAGCCCGACGAGGCGTCCCTCGATGTCGGTGAGCTGGGCGGCGAGCGCCTTCTGCCGGCGCTTGGAGTTCTCCAGCTTGTTCTGGGCCTCGATGTGGCCCTTCGCCGCCGCCTCCAACGCCGCCCGCAACTGCTTGCTGTCGCCCTCGTCCGGGGCGTTCGGGCTGGGTACGGCGGCAGCCGGTCCGGCGGCCACGCCGGAGCCGAGCAGCACGGCCACCGCGGCGAGCGCGGCGAGCAGCGACCGCCGGACGCGCCGGCCGGTAGGGCTGGTCCTGGGCACGTGATGGTCCTTCCGTCGACCGCCGGCCCCCGTACACCGAGCGGCGTCTCCGCCGGCGCCGGACGGCGGCCTGCTGGCGGAGACCGCCGGTCACGATACCGGACCACGCGCGCCACGCCAGGCCGGCGACGGCGTACGGCCTCCGGTGTCGACGCAGCGTGCCGCGCCCGTCGCGCAGCGCCGCTCAACCGCTCAGCAGGGCCGCGCTCACCTCGTCCCAGATCTCCGGGCTCGCCGCCACGAGCAGTCCCCGGCCCTCGTCGGCCGGCTGGTAGTCGGCGCCGTCGAACCGGCGGGCCACGCCCCCGGCCTCGCGCACCAGCAACGCGCCGGGCGTGTGGTCCCACGGCAGGGTGCGCCAGAACAGCACGAACTGCTGCGCGCCGGTGAGCATGTCCAGGTACTCCCGGCCGGCGCAGTGCTGGCCGGGCAGCAGCTCACCGACGCGACGCCCGCCCTCCTCCACCTGGCGGCGGAAGTCCGGGGGCAGGAACTTCGTCGCCGCGGTGCCGCGTAACGCGCCCACCCGCGGTTCGGCCTGCGGCGCGCTCAGCGACGCCCCGTCCAGCTCGGTGCCGGCGCCGAGCCGGGCCGCCGCCATCGTGCCGTCCAGCGGGTCGTACACCCAGGAAGCCACCGGTACGCCGTCGGTGAGCAGCGCCGCCATCAGCGCGAACGGCCGGCGACCGGCGGCGAAGTTGGAGGTGCCGTCGACCGGGTCGACGAGCCACACGTCGCCGCTGCCGCGCAGGTGCCGCAGCAGGCCGGGATCCTCGGCCACCGCCTCCTCGCCGACCACCACCGAGCCGGGACGCAGCCGCCGCAGGCCCTCGGAGATCAGCGCCTCCGCCTCGCGGTCGGCGACGGTGACCACCTCGCCCGGTGCCTTCTCGGAGATGTCGGACGCGTCGAGCCGGCGGAACAACGGCACGACGACCTTGGCCGCCGCCTCCCGCAGCAGCGCGCCGACGTCGTCCAGCAGCGGGTCAGCCACGCGGCGGCAGCTTGACCACGCTGACGAAGAACTCGTCGATCTGGCGGACCACCGAGATGAAGCGCTCGAAGTCCACCGGCTTGGTCACGTAGGCGTTGGCGTGCAGCTGGTAGCTGCGCAGGATGTCCTCGTCGGCCTGCGAGGTGGTGAGCACCACGACCGGGATGCGACGCAGCTCGTCGTCCTTCTTGATCTCCTTCAGCACCTCCCGGCCGTCCCGGCGGGGCAGGTTCAGGTCGAGCAGGATCAGGTCGGGCGTCACCGCGTCCGCGTACTGGCCCTCGCGGCGCAGGTAGGCGAGCGCCTCGGCGCCGTCGGAGACGACGGTGAGGCGGTTGCGGAGCTTGTGCTCCTCGAACGCCTCCTGGGTCATCAGCACGTCGCCGGGGTCGTCCTCGACGAGCAGGACCTCGATCGGGCTCTTGCCGTCCGCGGGCGCGGTCATCCCACCGTCTCCTTCATGCCACCGTTTGTACCGTGTCGGTCCGCCCCTGCGGGCGACTCTTCGGGTGCCTCGCCGTCCGGCTGCCGCCCGGCGTCCGGCGGGTCGCCCTCGGTTGCCTCGGTCTGCTCCCCGGCTTCGGCCTCCGGTGCCGTCGCCGCCGCCTGGGCCGCCTGGGCCGCCTGGGCGGCGGAGATGTCGGCCTCCAGCGCGGGCAGCGTGAACCGGATGACGGTGCCCTCGTCGGTGTCGGTGTCCACCCAGACCCGGCCGCCGTGATACTCCACGATCTTCTTGACGATGGCCAGCCCGATGCCGGTGCCCGGGTACGCGTCCTTCGAGTGCAACCGCTGGAAGATCACGAAGATCTTGTCGGCGAACTCCGGCTCGATCCCGATGCCGTTGTCCCGGCAGCTGATCTCCCACTCCCCGTCCACCAGCCGCGCCGACACGTGCACCTTCGGCGGCACGTCGGGCCGGCGGAACTTCACCGAGTTGCTGACCAGGTTGACCAGCAGGTTGGTCAGCAGCGGCTCCTCACCGCGGATGGTCGGCATCTCGCCCCAGGTCAGCTCCGCGTCGGCGTACTGCAACGCCGCCTCGGTCTGCCCGGCCACGTCGCCCATCACCTTGTTCAGGTCGACCTCGGTGAAGCCGGTGGTCAACCGGCCGATCCGGGAGAACGCCAGCAGGTCGTTGATCAGGCGCTGCATACGCTGCGCACCGTCCACCGCGAACGCGATGTACTGGTCGGCGCGCTCGTCGAGCTGCCCGGCGTACCGCCGCTGGAGGAGCTGGCAGAAGCTCGCCACCTTGCGCAGCGGCTCCTGGAGGTCGTGCGAGGCGACGTACGCGAACTGTTCCAGGTCGCGGTTGGAGCGGGTCAGCTCCTCGGCCTGCTTCTGCAACTGGCTGTTGACCCACTCGATGCGCTCGCGCGCCTCGCGTACCTCGTCCAGATCCCGGGCGATCTTCATCCGCATCTGGTCGATGTCCTCGGCGAGCCGCCGGAACTCCGGCGGACCGGACCCCTCGATGTGGTGCCGGTAGTCGCCGTCGGCCACCTCGCGCACCTGGCTGACCAGGTCGGCCAGCGGGCGGATCAGGATCCGGTCCAGCGAGAGCAGCATGACCACGCCGGCCGTCGTCACCACAAGCGCGGCGATGATCAGCAGCACGACCAGGGTGTTGCTCGTCGAGTTGACGCGGTCGGCGGCCTCCTGCCGGACGGAGAGGATCTCGTCCTGGAGGGTGTCCACCGACGTGCGGATCCCGTCGAACTGCTGCCGGGTCTCGTCCGTGATCAGCGCCCGCCCGGCCGCCGGACCGTCGCGTTCGACCGTGGCGATCACCGGCTCGGCGACCTGGGTCCGCCACTGCGCGGACTCCTGCTCCACCACTTCCAGCGCGCGGCCGACATCCGGGTAGCCCGCGGACAGGCCCCGGATCGAGGCGAGGAGGGTCTGCTCCCGCTTCACGCCCTCGCGGTAGGGCCCCAGGTCACCGAGGTCGCCGTTCACCGCGTACCCGCGTACCGCGGTCTCCTGGTCGAGCAGCGCACTCATCAGCTCCTGCGCCTGGACGCGCAGCGGGCCGGTCCTGAGCAGCACGACGTCGATGTTCTGCCGGTTCTGCGCGGCGACCGCCGCCTCCGCGCCGGCCAGCCCGAGCAGCAGCACGACCACCACACCGAGCAGCGCGGCCACCCGCCGCCGCAGGGTCCACCCCTGCTGGTACGCCTTCACAGTCCCCACTCCCGCTCGTTCCTCGCACTCACCGGCCGGTGCCCCGGCTGACCAGCAACATCGCCACGTCGTCGGCGAGCGGGCCACCGTTTATCTGCTCGGCCCGCCCGACCAGCCAGGCGGGCAACTCGGCCAGCGGCACCGCCCGGTTCGCCGGTTCGGCGAGCAGCCCGGTCAGACCCGGCACGTCGAGCCGTTCGTCACCGCCGTCCACCCGGCCCTCGATCAGGCCGTCGGTGTACAACAGCAGGGACCAGTCGGCGGTGTCGAACTCCAGGTCGAAGGCGACCGGGCGGCGCGGGCGTACGCCCAGCAACAACCCGCCCTTGGCCGGTACCGGCGCGACAGTCCCGCCGCTGAGCAGCAGCGGCGGCGGGTGACCGGCGAGGCGTACGGTGGCCCGTGCCGACGCCAGGTCGAGCCGGGTGGTGGCCACCGTCGCGAAGATCTCCTGGAGCCGGCGCTCGCTCATCAGCACCTGTTCCAGCGCGGGCAGCACCTCGTCGTCCGGCACCCCGGCCAGTACGAGTGCCCGCCAGGCGACGCGCAGTTCGACGCCGAGCGCCGCCTCGTCCACGCCGTGCCCGCAGACGTCGCCGACGATCAGGTCGATGCGGTCCGGCCGGGTCTGCACCACGTCGTAGAAGTCGCCGCCGATCAGTGCGGCGTGCCGGCCGGGCCGGTAGAACGTGTGCACCGACACCTCGTCGGTGGTCATCAGCGGCTGCGGCAGCAGGCCGCGCTCCAGGCGGGCGGACTCGGCCTGGCGCAGCTCCACCTCACGCAGCCGGCGGGCGTTCTCGTCGGCCCGCTTGCGCTCTACCGCGTACCGCAGCGCCCGGGTCAGCAGGACACCGTCCACCTGGCCCTTGACCAGGTAGTCCTGCGCACCCTCGGCGACCGCGACGATACCCAGGTGCTCGTCCGACCGGCCGGTCAGTACGCAGACCGCGGCGCCGCTGGCCATCTCCAGCACCCGGCGCAGCCCGTCCAGCCCCTGCGCGTCGGGCAGACCCAGGTCGAGCAGGACGCAGTCCACGCCCATCACCCGCTGCCGGGCCTCGCTGAGGCTCGTGGCGACCAGCAGGTCGATCATCGAGTTGGTCTCGGCGAGCAGTTCACCGACCAGGAACGCGTCGCCCTCGTCGTCCTCGACCAGCAGCACCCGCAGCCGCTCCCCCGGGGGTACGGTGCCGTGCAGCCCCGCCCCGGCCGACGGCACGAAGGCACCACCCGACGCGCCGGCACCCCGGTACGGTCGGGTCACCGCCGCTAGTCGCGGGAGTTCGCTGGTGATGTCGGACTCCTTCCGAATGCCCTGCTGATCATGGCCGACACAACGGTCCCATCCCGACAGCGGCACGGTTGACCCACGATGTTACGCCGGGAGCGCTGTCACGCCCGCAGCGCACCGACCGGGGACTGCCGCCGCGGCCCTCGGGGGTGCAGGATGATCTCACCCCGCAGATCCACCCCGAGGAGTCCCAGTGGGCGCACCCCCCACCCGCCCCGCCGACCGTGCCTTCGCCAGGCCCCGCCGCCGGCCGATCGCCGCCCTGGCCGCGCTCGCCGCGCTGCTCGCCGTCGGGGCGGGCGTCCTGGTCGGCCTCTCCACCCCGGCGCCGCGCCCGGCAGACGCGCCCGAGAGCGACTTCAGCGCCGCCCGGGCGTTCCGGAACGTCGAGGTGATCGCGGCCGAGCCGCACGTGGCCGGCAGCGCCGCCAACGACCGGGTACGCGAGCACCTGGTGGGCACGCTGCGCGGGCTGGGCCTGCAGACCGAGGTGCAGGACGCGGTCGCACCCGAGGCCGGGCAACTGTCCGGCGCGGCGGGCGGGGCGGCGCTGGCCCGGGTCCGCAACGTGGTGGCCCGGCTTCCCGGCACCGACCCGACCGGGAAGGTCTTCCTGGTCTCGCACTACGACTCGGTGCAGACCGGGCCGGGCGGCAACGACGACGCCGCCGGCACCGCCACGATCCTGGAGGTGGCACGCGCGCTGACCACCGGCCCGCGCCCCCGCAACGACGTCGTCTTCGTGCTCACCGACGCGGAGGAGGCGTGCCTGTGCGGCGCCGCCGGGTTCGCCGCCGATCATCCGCTCGCCCGCGACGGCGGCGTGGTGCTCAACCTGGAGGCGCGCGGCTTCACCGGCCCGGTGATCATGTTCGAGACGTCCCGGGACAACGCGAAGCTGGTCGAGATCTTCGGCAAGGCCGCCCCGCACCCGGTGGGCACCTCGTTCGCGGTGGAGATCTACCGGGCGCTGCCGAACGAAACCGACTTCACCGCGTTCCTCGACCGGGATTTCGTGGGCCTGAACTCGGCCTACATCGACGGCGGCGCGATCTACCACACCCCGCTGGACGTGCCGGCCCGGATGGACCGGGGCAGCCTCCAGATGCACGGTGACAACGCGCTCGGCCTGACCCGCGAGTTCGGCCGCACCGACCTGGGCGACCTGCGCGCCGGCCACGACGACACCTACTTCCCGGTGCTCGGCGGCCTGATCAGCTACCCCGGCTGGCTGACGCTGCCGCTGGCAGTGGCCGCGCTGCTCGCCGTCGGCGCGCTCGGCTGGCTGCTGCGCCGCCGGGGCCGGGCCACCGCCGGCACGCTCGCCGCCGGCTCCGGCCTGACCCTGGTGCCGGTCGTCGTGGCCCCGCTCGGCGCGTGGCTGCTCTGGGCCGCGATCACCACGATCCGACCCGGGTACGCCGAACTGCTCGACCCGTACCGCCCGGTGGCGTACCGCCTCGCCGTCGTGGCGCTCGCCGCCGCTGTGCTGTTCTGCTGGTACGCGCTGCTGCGCCGCCGGGTCGGCCCGGCCGCGCTGGCGTTCGGCGGGCTGGCCTGGCTCGCCGTGTTCGGGGTGCTGCTCGCGGTGGCGGCGCCCGGCGGGGCGTACCTGACGACACTGCCGGCGCTGGCCGGCGCGCTCGCCGGGTTCGCGGCGCTCGCCACCCGGCCCGACGGCCCGTGGCCGGTGGTCGCGGTGACGCTGGCCGCCGCGGTGGCGGTGGTGATCCTGCTGCCTCCGGTGGTGCTGCTGTTCCCGGCGCTCGGCATGGGCATGGGCGCGGTAGCCGCGCTCGTCGCGGTGCTGCTCGGCCTCGCCGTACTCCCGGTGGTGGACCTGCTGCACCCCCGGGCCGGCGGCCAGCGCGGCCTGCTCGCGCTGCGCGCACGCCGGCTCGGCGCGCTGCCCGCCGCGGCCGCCGCGCTGGCGGCGGCGGTGCTCGCCGGGGTCGGCCTCGCGGTGGACCGCTTCGACGCCGAACACCCCGTGCCGACCCACCTGATGTACGCGCTGGACGCGGGCACCGGGAAGGCGGCGTGGCTCAGTCGCGAGGAGAGGCCGCAGCCCTGGACCGACGGCTACGTCGACCGGAGCATCTCGCTGGCCGACGACTTCCCCGGGCTGGGCGACGGCGAGATGCGCGCCGGACCGGCCGCTGCCGCTTCCCTGCCCGCGCCGAAGCTGGACCTGCTCTCCGACAGCACTTCCGGTGACCAGCGCGTGCTGCGGGTACGGGTGGTGCCGCAGCGGCAGGTACGCCTGCTCACGCTGCACGTCGACACCAGCACGGCGACAGTGCGGTCCGCCACCGTGGCCGGGCGGGACGTGCCGGTCGAGCCCGGCGACGGCAGGTGGGGATTCGGGGTCGTGTTCCACGCCCCGCCGCCGGAGGGTGTCGAGGTCACGCTGACGCTCGTGCCCCGGGGCGGTGCCGTTTCGGTGCGGGCCATGGACGCCAGTGACGGACTGTCCGGGGTGCCCGGGTTCCGGCCCCGGCCGGAGGGTGTGGGAGTGGTCGGGTCGCACAGCTCGGAGATGCTGGCGGTGGCGCGCACGTACCCGCTCTGACCATCGTTTGATCGTCACCACCTCGGCGTATCGGAGTGGATCAAACGCCGCGGCTGGTCACTTCCAGCGGTATTGATCTAGGCTCTGGGCATAGTCAAGCACAGTGGGCGACGGCAGCCCCGAGCTGCCGCTACCCGCGTCGTGGGTGGTCACCGGTGGTCGTCGTTGGTCCCCCTTCGACGGCCTGGAAACGGCATGATCTCGATTTCACCGCTCGAACGCGCTAGAGCCAACTGGCGAGCTTCCGCTGTCACCGTCTCGCACGGCTGTCCGGCTTCGGTGCCCTCCAGCGCTAACATGGCCCCATGACCGCCGCGCACGCGTTCGAGTACGAGGTGCCACCTCATGCCGGTCCGCCGCCTGAAGCTGTCGAAGCTGCCGAGGAAGGCAATGTTGTCTACCTGACTCGTCACGGTCAGCGTGTGGCCGCGATGGGGCCACCGGCATCGCTCGATCCTCACGACCTTGAGACGATCGGGCGGTTCCTGGAGTCGGTGGCAAGCAACCCGAACCGGACCCAAGCCCTGAGGGCATGGGCTCGTGAGCAGCTTGCACAACTTGCCGAGATCATGGAACAAGTGATCAATGAGGAAGACGCTCAGGCTTGCGACGAAGCGCTGAGGTCGGTGCGTGCTGGCGAGCCGACCCAGCCTTGGAGCGCCGTCAAGCAGGAGCTCGGCCTGTGACATGGACAGTAGAGCTCACGAACGCCGCAGCACGGGAACTGGCAAAGCTTGATCGCTCAGTTCGAGTCCGCGTCGGTTCCGCGATCGATCAGTTGGCGGTCGACCCACGGCCCGCTGGCTGCGTGAAGCTGTCCGGCGGGGACGACAATGTCGCGCCGCCGGCGGGCTGCAACCGCCGGGGTGCCGCCAGACGCTTGCGCCAGGGCGGCGGGGTCCCCGAGCGGCGGCCCCATCGGGGCCGGCCCTGGTACGGCGGCGCGAGCGGCCTGCCAGCGGGCCGCCTTGGTCCCGTACAGAAAGTTGGCCGACTCGCACCGGCGAAGGCGCAAATGCGGAACCCCCGTGAGTAGCAGCTACTTCCAGCGGAAGTGGACGAACAGGCGGCCGAAGTTCTTCGAGTCCTTCTCGACCCGGTGGTAGAGCTGCTTGACGTCCCTCTGGTCGAGGAAGCGCAGCACCTTCTTCTTCAACGCGCCCGACCCCTTGCCCGGGATGATCTCCACGAGCGTGGCCTTCTTCGCCACCGCCTCGTCCATGATCCCGCGCAGCGCGCGGTCGATGTCGTGGCCCTTGTTGTAGATGTCGTGGAGGTCGAGCTTGAGCTTCACGGTCCCATCCTAGGTACGCGGAAGGGCAGCCCGCCCGGGCTGCCCTTCCGCGTCATCGGTCAGCGACCGACCTTGCCCTCCACCCGGCGCAGGGCGGTGGCGTAGTCGGTGTTCGTCGAGTACATCGCGGCCGCGATGCGCAGGTGCCGCAGCGCGTCCACCGGCCGGTTCATCCGCTCCAGCGTGCGGCCGAGCACGTGGTGCGCGTAGTGGTCGCTCGGGTCGCGGTCGACCAGCTCGCGCAGCTGCTCCTCGGCCCGGTTGAGCTGGGCCGACTGGAAGTACGCGCGGGCCAGCAGCTGCCGGACCGAGGAGTTGTCCGGCTCCGCCTCGATGATCGGTTCGAGCAGCCGGGCCGCTCCGGTCGGGTCACCCGCTTCGAAGAACATGGTCGCCCGCCGGTACTCCGCCAGAAGATCCACTCGACCCACCTCCTCGTGTCGCGCCAGACCCTTGGTCCGACGCTGGCACAACACCGGCGCGAGCGCGAGTGTTCCTGCGGGTGAAGATCAGGCGGTGGGGTCGTACCGGCCGCCGACCAGATCCCAGGCCCGGACACCACCGACGATTCCGGCCGTGTTCGGGACGATCACCACGTCGTCGCCCATCCGGGCCACCTGCTCGGGCCGGATCAGCCGGGAGTTGCCACCGCCGAGATACAGCCGGTCCCAGCGGAACACCGGCCGCAGGCCGTCCACCACCTGCCGGATCCGCCGCGACCAGAACGCGTCACCCAGGCGCCGCCGTTCCGGCTCCCCCACGTACGTGTCATAGGTGGTGTTCCACCGCACCGGCGCGTGGGACAGCTCCAGGTGCGGGGCCAGCATCCCGCCGTCGAACAACGCGCTGCCCAGCCCGGTGCCGAGCGTCAGCACCAGCTCGCAGCCGGTCCCGGCGACCACGCCCGCGCCGTGCACCTCGGCGTCGTTGAGCACCAGCGCGGGCACGCCGAACGCCCCGGCCAGCGCGGTGCGCGCGTCGTACCCGGACCACTCGGCCACCAGCTCCGGGTCGACGCGGCTGCGCGGCCCGGAGCGGGTCACGTAGTGCGGCGTCGCCACCACCACGCCGTGCCGGATCATGCCGGGCATGCCGACGGTGAGCCGGTCCGCCGTGGGCAGGCGGGCGCCGAGATCCAGCAGCGTCTTGACGAACAGGCCGGGCGGCAACGGGTACGGCGTGGGCACGCGCAACGGCCGCGCGCGCATGGTCCCGGCGGCGTCCAGCACCGAGGCCTTGATCCCGCCGCCACCACAGTCGATCGCCAGTGTGGTCACCACGGCTGTGAGTCTCCCTCAGACCGGCGCCGCCGCGAGCACGGGTCACGGCAATCCGGATGCGCCCGCAGGTAGGCTCGGTCACCTGATGAGCGCCACGTTGATCGCCAAGGATCTCACCGCCGGCCACGGCGACCGCCTCCTCTTCGAAGACCTCGACCTGGTCGTCGCGCCCGGCGACGTGGTGGGGCTGGTCGGGGTCAACGGCGCGGGCAAGTCCACGCTGCTGCGTACCCTCGCCGGTCTTGCCCCCCGCGAACGGGGCTCGGTGGCGCTGAGCCCGCCCACGGCGACAGTGGGCTACCTGCCGCAGGAGCCGGAGCGCCGGCCCGGCGAGACGGTCAGTGGGTTCCTGGCCCGGCGGACCGGGGTGAGCGCCGCGCAGGCGGCGCTGGACGCCGCCACCGAGGCGCTCACCGCGGGGGCGGCGGGCGCCGACGACGCGTACGCGAACGCTCTGGAACGCTGGCTCGACCTCGGCGGCGCGGATCTGGACGAGCGGGCCGAGCAGGTCGCCGCGGAGCTGGGTCTCGACGTCGGCCTGGACCACCCGATGACCGGCCTGTCCGGCGGGCAGGCCGCCCGCGCCGGGCTCGCGTCGCTGCTGCTCAGCCGGTACGACGTCTTCCTGCTCGACGAGCCCACGAACGACCTGGACCTGGCCGGGCTGGACCGGCTGGAACGCTTCGTCACCGGCCTGCGCGCCGGGACCGTGCTGGTCAGCCACGACCGGGAGTTCCTCACCCGCACCGTCAACCGGATCGTCGAGCTGGACCTGCACCAACGGCAGGTCAACCACTACGGCGGTGGCTACGCGGCCTACCTGGAGGAGCGTGCGGTGGCCCGCCGGCACGCCCGCGAGGAGTACGAGGAGTACGCCGACACGAAGGCCGACCTGGAGGCGCGCGCCCGCACCCAGCGGGCGTGGATGGAGAAGGGCGTCAAGAACGCCCGCCGCAAGGCCACCGACAATGACAAGATCGGCCGCAAGTACCGGGCCGAGTCGACCGAGAAGCAGGCCGCGAAGGCGAAGCAGACCGCCCGGCTGATCGAGCGGCTGGACGTGGTCGAGGAGCCGCGCAAGGAGTGGGAGCTGCGGATGGAGATCGCCGCCGCGCCCCGCGCCGGCGCCGTCGTGGCCTCGCTCCGACAAGCTGTGGTACGCCGTGGCGGCTTCACGCTCGGCCCGGTGGACCTGCAGATCGACTGGGCCGACCGGGTGGCGATCACCGGCGCGAACGGCTCCGGCAAGAGCACCCTGCTCGCCGCGCTGCTCGGCCGGCTGCCGCTGGACGAGGGGCACGCCGCGCTCGGTCCGGGTGTGGTGGTCGGCGAGGTCGACCAGGCCCGGGGACTGTTCCTCGGCGACCAGCCGCTGCTCGACGCCTTCGGCGCCGCCGTACCGGATCTCGCCCCGGCGGACGTGCGGACGCTGCTGGCGAAGTTCGGGCTGCGCGCCGACCACGTGCTGCGGCCGGCGGCGACGCTGTCCCCCGGTGAGCGGACCCGGGCCGCGCTGGCCCTGCTCCAGGGCCGGGGCGTCAACCTGCTGGTGCTCGACGAGCCGACCAACCACCTCGACCTGGCGGCGATCGAGCAGCTCGAATCGGCGCTGGCGAGCTACCCGGGAACGCTGCTGCTGGTGACCCACGACCGGCGGATGCTCGACGCGGTGAGCGTGAACCGGCGCCTGCGCGTGGCCGACGGACGGATCGCCGAACACTGATCCGTGCCGACCGGCTCGCGCGGGTCCACAATGAGCGCATGCTCAAGTGGGAGTACGCGCTGCTGGTCCGTCGCCGCCAGGCCGCCACCACCGACACCGGGTGGGAGGTCGTCTTCATCTGGTACGGCCCGGACGGCTCCATGATCGACGTATCGTCGTACGGCGACACCGCGCTGGCCCACCTGAACCGGGCCGGTGACCAGGGCTGGGAACTCGTCTCGATGAGCGAGGACCCGTCGCTGCCGGGCAACAACGAGCTGCACCGCTACCACCTCAAGCGCCCGAAGACGGCCCCTGCCCAGCCCCGTCAGCGCATGCGCGGCTCCCGCACGGTCCGCCGAGCCCTCTCCCCCTGATCCCCTTCCCCCGATCCCTCGCCTCTCCGCGCACCACCCGCCCCGCGGCCTCGCCGATCAAGGAGTTTGAGGGCTCCGGGGCGTCCTCTGCCGGCACGGACTCCTTGGTCAACGAGGCGTGGGGCGAGGGCGACAGGGGCGGGGCGAGGGGCGGGAGCATATCGGGGCGAAAAGGGGGTAACGGGCGCGCATGGTGGCGATGGGGCAGACCGCGCTCTCGGGTGAGCGACTCCGGCAGACCGACGGCTTCCTCGCCGAGGCGTGGGCCGACATGGTCCGGCACGACGAGCGGCTGCGCGGTACGGCGGTCGAGGTGCGCTTCGACCGGGGCGTGGCACACCTGACCGGCGAGGTCGCCGACCCGGAGCGGCTACGGCTGGTGCGGGAGCTGATCGGTCGGCTGTCCGGCGTACTCGGGATCTGGTGCCGGGTCAGCGTGGCCGGGCGGGCGCCGGTGGTGGTCGACCTGGGCTGCGGCGCGACCAAGCAGTGGCCGGGCAACCTGGGGTTGGACATCTATCCGGCGGCGGGGGTGAACGCGGTCGCCGACCTGGCCGGTTCGCTGCCGCTACGGGACGACTCGGTGGACGTGTTCTTCGCGGTGCACATCGTCGAGCACCTGATCGACTTCCTGCCGCTGTTCGACGAGTGCCACCGGGCGCTGCGTCCGGGCGGGGTGCTGCACGTCATGAGCCCGTGGTGGCGGCACGTCAACGCGGTGGCCGACCCGACGCACGTACGCCTGCTCGACGTGCAGACGTTCAAGGGCATCTGCGGTCAGCGCCCACCGGGTGCGCCGCGCTGGTATCCGCTGCACGTCGGCTGCGACGGCGCGTCGATCTTCGCCGACCTGACCCCACTGCCGCCGGACGCCCCCGCCCCCGCTCCTTCCCACCTGGCCCGCTTCTTCGACTGAGGACGCCCACGAACCACCCCGTCGATCATGAAGTTGGCGGCACTCAAGGAGATCGACTTCGGCGTCAACTTCATGATCAACGCGGCCGGCGGGGGCCGGCTAGGCGGATTCACGCAGGGCCAGGTGGTGAGGGGTTACCAGCTCGCGCGGTGGGGAGTCGCGGTCGGGGCCCAGGCGGCCGGCGAGCAGCTCGACCGCGAGCCGGGCGATGCGCTCCTTGTCCGGCGCGACGGTGGTCAGTGTCGGGATCGAGAAGCGACCGTCCTCGATGTCGTCGAAGCCGGCCACCGCGACGTCCTCGGGCACGCGCAGGCCCACCTCGTGCAGGGCACGCAACGCACCGAGGGCGAGCGTGTCGTTGAAGCAGAAGACGGCGTCGGGGCGTACCCCCTCGGTGAGCAGGTTGCGCACGGCGGCGGCGCCGCCCGCGCGGTGCCAGGCCGGCGCGGGCGCCACCAGGCGGTCGTCGTAGGCGATGCCGGCCTCGGTCAGCGCGGCGGTGTAGCCGGCCAGGCGGAGCCGGGCGCTGGCGCCCTCGGGGGTCCGCTGGGAGCCGATCGCGGCGATCCGGCGACGGCCGAGCCCGATCAGGTGGGCGGTGATCTCGCGGGCGGCGGCCACGTTGTCGACCACGACGTGGTCGGCGGGGCCGTGGTCGGCGGGACCGTGGTCGACGCGTTCGCCGAGCAGCACAATCGGCAGGCCGGCCAGGGCGGCGAGGTGGTCGGCGGTGAGCGCGAGCGGGCTCAGGATCAGGCCGTCGATCATGTGGTCGCCGATCCCGCTGGCGGCCTTGCGTTCCCGCTCGGAGCCGCCGCCGGTCTGGTCGATGAGCACGGTCCAGCCGTGGTCGGCGGCGGCGGTGAGGACGTGCCGGGCCAACTCGGCGAAGTAGGGGATGTCCAGTTCGGGTACGGCGAGCGCGATCACCCCGGTCCGACCCTTGCGCAGGTTGCGGGCCGACAGGTTGGGCCGGTAGTTGAGCGCGGCGATGGCCTCCTCGACCCGGGCCCGGGTGTCGGCGCGCACGTGCTGGTAGCCGTTGACGACGTTGGAGACGGTCTTCACCGACACTCCGGCGCGCTCCGCGACGTCCTTGAGCCTGTGCCGCACTGCACTTCCTTCCGGCGAATGCTGGCCGCACTGTACCGCTTCACGACGACGTGACGGCCTCCTCACACAGGCGCTTACAACGTTGCATAATCCACTGCCAGAGGGTGACCGCGGTCACCCGCACCAGCAGCGTGCCCGCCTCAGGGGTGGGGGATGCTGACCAGGTCGACCAGGATCGCGCTGGCGAGACCGGCGACGGCGGCGATGGAGACGAGCACCGCGGTCCAGCCGGCGCCGACCACCCGGAACGCGGACGCGATCGGCGACGCCGGACATCGATCGGCCCCCAGGGTCTTGCGCCCGGCACGGATAGGTGAAAGTTTTCTACCTGAGGCTCGGGCAGAGCGGCGAATCTTGCCGCTGCGCCCGCCGCCGCCCGTCCCCCCGGACCCGACGAAGGGACCGCACCGCATGAAGGCAACTCGGCTCGGAGCCGCCGCGCTGGCCGCGGCGCTGCTCGGCACGCTGGTCGCCGGCACGCCGGCCCAGGCCGCCCCCGGCGACACCGGCACCGCCACTTCCCCCTCCACCGAATGCGTCACCGACCCGGCCACCCCCAAGCGCCAGTTCCGGGCCATGTGGATCGCCTCGGTGACGAACATCGACTGGCCCAGCAAGGACTCCTGGACCGCGCCGGACCAGGTGGCCAAGCAGAAGGCCGAATACCTGGCCTGGCTCGACCTCGCCCGGAAGCTCAACCACAACGCCGTCGTGGTCCAGGTCCGCCCGACCGCCGACGCGTTCTGGCCCTCGCCGTACGAGCCGTGGTCGGAGTACCTGACCGGCGTACGCGGCCAGAACCCCGGCTGGGATCCGCTGGACTTCCTGGTCACCGAGTCGCACAAGCGCAACCTGGAGTTCCACGCCTGGTTCAACCCGTACCGCGTCTCCATGCCCGCGCCCGGCGGCGCCGGCGCCGACCTGTCGCAACTGGCCCCGGACAGCCCGGCCCGCCAGCACCCCGACTGGGTCTTCGCCTACCCGCCCGCCGGAGTCGCCGGCAGCCGGCTCTACTACAACCCCGGTATCCCCGAGGTCCGCGAGTTCGTCCAGACCGCGATGATGGACGCGGTCAACCGGTACGACATCGACGGCGTTCACTTCGACGACTACTTCTACCCGTACCCGAGCGGCACCCACCAGGTGCCCGACGACGCGACGTTCGCCGCGTACAACAGGGGCTTCACCGACAAGGCCGACTGGCGGCGGGACAACGTCAACCTGCTGATCCAGGAGATGAACGCCAAGATCAAGGCGGCCAAGCCCTGGGTGAAGTTCGGCGTCAGCCCGTTCGGCATCTGGCGCAACGCGTCGGCCGACCCGAACGGCTCGGACACCACCGGCTCGCAGTCGTACGACATCATCTCCGCCGACTCCCGCAAGTGGGTCAAGGAGGAGTGGATCGACTACATCGTGCCGCAGCTCTACTGGTACATCGGCCAGTACCCGGCCGCCGACTACGCCCGGCTGGTGCCGTGGTGGGCCGAGCAGGTGCGCGGCACGCGGGTGCAGCTCTACATCGGCCAGGCCGACTACAAGAGCGGTGAACCGGCGTACGGGTCGTTCTGGATGAACCCGCAGGAGCTGTCGAACCACCTGACGCTCAACCGGTCGTACCCGGAGGTGCTCGGCAACGTGCACTTCTCCGCGGTGCAGGTCCGGGCGAACCGGCTCGGCGCCACCGACATCTACGCGGCCGAGCACTACTCCCGCCCGGCGCTGGTGCCCACCATGACGCACCTGCCGCGCAAGCCGCTGCTGTTCCCGGTGGTCACCAAGGCCCAGCGGGAGGCGGACGGGGTACGCCTCAGCTGGCGGCAGCCGGCCGACGGCAAGGGTCCGCTCGGCACCGCCGCGTCGTACGCGATCTACCGGTTCGACGGGCTCGGCCTGGCCGGGCGCTGCGACTTCGCCGACGCCTCACACCTGGTCGGCACCGTCCGCGCCACCGACGGCGCTGCCCAGTCCTGGGTGGACACCACGGCGGCCGACGGCGCCCGGTACACCTACTACGTGACCGCACTGGACCGGCTGGCCAACGAGAGCCTGGCGAGCCCGCCGCGCTTCGTGCGCTGACCCTCACCGGATGCCTCCGGGCCGCCTCGCCGGCCCGGAGGCATTCGTCTGTTCAGGCGGATGTCAGCGAGCCGTTCCCCGGAGCATCGGCCCAGCTCACCCATTTGATCGACACTTGTCGACACCCGGAGATCCCGGCCACCCCCCGCGGAGGTACCCGTGTCCCGTCGCCTCGCCACCACCCTCGCCGCCGCAGCACTCGCCCTGCTCACCATGCTCGGACCGGCCACACCGGCCGCCGCCGCGGTGAGCACCCAGCAGAAGCTGTCCGTCCTGACCAGTTGGACGCAGACCAGCGCGTCCAGCTACAACGCCTGGAACAGCGCCCGGCAGAACCGGGCCCCCTGGACCGAGTACGGCTTCGACTGGTCCACCGACTACTGCTCGTCCAGCCCGGACAATCCGATCGGCTTCAGCTTCAAGCTCTCCTGCTACCGGCACGACTTCGGCTACCGCAACCACAAGGCGATGGGTGTCTTCTCGTCCAGCAAGTCCCGCCTGGACAGCGCCTTCTACGCCGATCTGAAGCGGGTCTGCGCCACGTACAACGCGGTGGTCCGGCCCGCCTGCTACAGCCTCGCCTGGACGTACTACCAGGCGGTGAGCGTCTTCGGTTCGGTCGCCGCCGTGTCGCAGGCCGACCTCGACCGCGCCGCCCGGATGAAGGCCGACGCCCAGCGCCGCGCTGCCGCCCGCACCTGACGCACCGCGGGGAGTCCGCCATCCGGCGGGCTCCCCGCCCGGTTCAGCCGGCCGTGCTGCGCGGCTCGAACGCCGGCCACGAACCCGGCGTCTGCGCGCCGAACCGGGGCGAGTCGGCGGCCAGGTCCGGGTGCTCGACGTGCAGCGCCAGCGCCGCCACCTCGTCCAGCCGCAGCCCCGTCCCGGCGCCGTAGGCGGCGTCGAACGCCTCGTCGCCCAGCACCCGCCGCAGCTCCGCCTGCCGAGTTGACCAGTACGGGCCGTAGATCCCCGGCGTGGCCCGCAGGTTCGCCCGGGTGGCCTGCGCCGCCCCGAACAGCCGGGCCGCGGCGAGCGCGTCCCCGGCGAGCGCGCAGCGCACCGCTATCGCGTTGATCGTGTCGCAGGCCCGGCCCAGGTAACCGTGGCTCATCCGGGACCGCAACGCCACCAGCAGGTGCTCGTGCGCGGCGACCAGATCGCCCCGGGCCAGGGCCACCATCCCGAGCAGCATGTCCACCGACCGGCCGCCCCGCTCGGCCGGCCGGGCCGCCTCGACCGGGCGGGCCGCCGCGAGCAGATCGGCTGCCTCGTCCAGCGCGCCCCGGCGCCAGAGCAGTTCGGCGAGGTTGTAGACGGCCAGCAGCGCGTCGCCCACCACGTCCTGCGCGTACGCCCAGTCGATCACCTCGCGGCAGATCCGCTCCGCCTCGGCGAACTGCCCCATGTCGACAAGCGGCGCCGCGCGCCCGGCGAGCACCCGGGCCAGCAGCCCCCGGTCGCCGGACTGCCGCGCGGCCGCCTCGGCGCGCTGCGAGTACCGAAGCTCCTCGCCGAACTCGCCGTCCGCGCCCGCGTGCAGCGAGTGCATGTGGTACGCGGCGGCCAGCTCGGCGTCCGGCATGACCTCGCCCGTCTCGGCGAGGCGTCCGTAGAGCCGGAACAGCCAGAGCCGTCCCTCCCGGGCCAGCCCGCGCTCCCGCCACCACTGGTCCAGGTCACCGGCCAGCACCAGACCCGACCGGGCGCTGCCGCCGGTGGCGCACCAGCGCAACGCGGCCCGCAACTCGTTCGCCAGCGGGTCGAGCGCGTACAGGGACAGCGTCACCGGGCGGCCGTCCGGCCCCAGGTGCGCCCGGTCCAGCGCGTGCCGGCACCAGGCGACGTGGCGAGCGCGGGCGCTCTGCTCCTCGCCCGCCTCCACCAGCCGCCGGGCCGCGTACGCCCGGATCGGGTCGAGCATCCGGTACGTGCTGCCGGAGGCGTGCGGCTCGGCCAGCACCATCGACTTGTCCACGAGCACCGAGAGCGGATCGAGCGGATCCTCGTCGAGCAGCCACTGCACGGTGGGCAGGTCCACCGGGCCGGCGAACACCGCCATCCAGCGCAGCAGCCGGGCCGAGCGCGCGCCGAGCGTCCGGTACGACCAGGTCACAGTGGCCTGGATGGTCAGGTGCCGTTCACTCGCCGAACGCTGCACCGCCCGGGTCGCCGGGGTGGGCGGGGCGGCGCCGGTCGCGGCGGCCACCAGGTCCACCGTGTCCTGCTGGTTGCCGCTCCAGCCGGCCTCCACCGGCGGCGGTTCCGCCGTCTCGCGGCCGGCGTCGAGCGTGCCGAGCATGTCGTCCAGCCGCTCGGCGAGTTGCCCGGCCGAGAGCACCCGCAACCGGGCCGCGGCCAGCTCGATGGCCAGCGGCAACCCGTCCAGGCGGCGTACCACCCGGTGCAGGTCGGCCTGCTCGGCCGGCTCCGGTGCCCGGCCGCCCCGGGCCACGGCGGTGCGGTCCAGCAGCAGCGCCACCGCGTCGCTGCCCCCGCCGTCGGGCCCCTCGTCGACCGACAGCGGCGGGATCCGCCACACCACCTCGCCGGGTACGCCGAACGACTCCCGGCTGGTCGCCAGCACCCGCACACCCCGGCCCCCGGCGAGCAGCCGGCCGATCACGTCGGCCGACGCCGCGGTCTGGGCGTCGCAGGTGTCCAGCAGCACGAGCATCCGGCGCGGCGCCGCGTACTCGACGAGGGTGTCGACCATCGGCCGGCCCGGCTCCGGGCGGAGACCGAGCACGGCGGCGATCTCGAACGCCACCAGCCCCGGGTCGGTCACCGCGGCGATGTCGACGAACCAGACGCCGTCCGGGTAGTCCTCGACGATCCCGGCGGCCAGCTCCACCGCCAGCCGGGTCTTGCCGGCACCGCCCGCGCCGAGCACCGTCACCAGGCGGTACGCCTCGACCAGCCGCCCCAGCTCGGCACGCTCGGCCTGCCGGCCGACGAACGAGGTGACCTGGGTGGGCAGGTTGTGCGCTGTCGCGTCGGCGGTACGCGGACGCGGGAACCGCCGCTCCAACCCGGGCGCGACGAGCTGGAACAGCCGCTCCCGGTCGTCGAAGCCGCGCAGCCGGTGCAGCCCGAGGTCCAGCAGGGACACCCCGTCGGGCAGCGGGTCGGCGTGCCGGGCGGTGGCGGCCGAGCAGAGCACCTGCCCGCCGTGCGCGGCGGCGGCCACCCGCGCCGCCCGGTGCACCTCGGGGCTGGCGTAGTCGCCGTCGCGGGGCTCGGCGTAGCCGGTGTGCAGCCCCATCCGGACCCGAGGGGTGGCGTCCGGGTTCGGCCACTCGTGGCCGGCGAGCGCGCGCTGGGCGGTCAGACAGGCGCGGACCGCGGCGGCCGCGTCGGGGAACGCGAGGAAGAACGAGTCCCCCTCGGTCAGCAGCTCCGCGCCGTCGGTGCCGGCCAGGGTGTCGCGCAGCAGCCGTCGGTGCTCGTGCAGGACCGGGCGGTAGACCGGGCCGAGCATCCGGGCCAGCCGCGTCGAGCCCTCGATGTCGGTGAACACGAAGGTCACCCACCCGCTGGGGAGGTGGCGTCCTTGCGACATACGTCGAACCTCCGCCCGGTGACGTCGGGTTCATGCTGCCCTATGGTCGTGCCGTCACGCATCGTGAGAACGGCTGGGCAGATTCCGCCCCAAGGTGCCAAAAGATCACACCGGCGGCAAGACCCCGATCGACCCGCGGGACGGACGGCGGAAAGTCAGCAGCCGCAGGAGCCGCCGCAGCAACCGCCGCCGCTGGGCATCCCACCGCTCGGGGCGGAGCCGCCCCGGCCGGTGACGGCCACCGTGGACAGCAGTTTCACCGTGTCGGCGTGGCCCTGCGGGCAGGCGGCCGGCTGCGCGGCCTCGGCCATCGGGCGGCTGACCTCGAAGGTGTCGCCGCAGGCGCGGCAACGGAACTCGTACCGGGGCATGCCCCAAGCGTACGGCCGGGCCTGACGTCGTCACCCGGATGGGTGATACTCGACGGGTGGTGGACGGCGAACGGCGAGCGACGGCCCGGCCCCTGCGACGCGCCGCGCCACCCGACGACGGTGTCCCACCCGTCCCGCGGCCCCGTAGAGCCGGTGCCGAGCCTGTCGAGAAGCCGCAGCCCATGCCGGGCGCCGAGCGCGACGCGGACGCCGGGCCGGGCGGGAAGCCGCAGCCCGGTCCGGGCGAGGGCGAGCAGCCGGATTCCGGGTCGGCGCCGAAGGGCGAGGCGCCGGCCGACAGCGGCGGGCGTCGTCGGCGGATACCGTTCACACGCGCCATCCGGACGCGCCCGAGGCAGCTCACCGTCGGCGCGGCCCGGGCCACCCGCGCCTGGTCGCGGCGGCCCGGCGGGCGCACCACACTGCCCGCGCTGTTCCTGCTCGCGCTGGTCGCCGCCGCCACCACCGCCGGCGCGGTGATCGTGCCGGCGGCGCTCGGCCGGTCGGAGCCGGTCACCGAGGCCCTTTCGGAACCGAGCGTGCCGCAGACCGCCGCGGCACCCGCCACGCCCCCGCTCCCGGCCCTGACCGGCCTGCCCGGCACCGCCGCGCCGACCGGCACTCCGCTGCCCGGCGCGACCACCGCCCCGGTGCTGCCCACCGGGCGCCCGGCCGACACGCTCACCGGCTGGGCGCAACGGGTCAGCGCGGTGACCGGCGTCCCCGCGGTGGCGCTCCAGGCGTACGCCTACGCCGAGCTGGTGCTCGCGCAGAGCAACCGCGCCTGCCAGTTGAGCTGGACCACGCTGGCCGCGATCGGTCACGTCGAGTCGCGCCACGGCTCGGCCAACGGCGCCACGCTGCACGCCGACGGGCGGGCCCTGCCGGAGATCAGGGGAGAGCCGCTCGACGGGCAGGGCGGCCGGTCCCGCATCCTCGACACCGACCAGGGGCTGCTCGACGGCGACCGCGTCCACGACCGGGCGCTCGGCCCGATGCAGTTCATCCCGACCACCTGGCAGGAGATCGGCGCGGACGCTGACGGCGACGGCGTGAAGAACCCGCACGACATCGACGACGCGGCGCTCGCCGCCGGGCTCTACCTGTGCAAGGGCGGCCGGAACATGACCATCCCGGGTGACTGGTGGGGCGCCATCCTCTCCTACAACGATGTGCGCCGGTACGCCCAGGCCGTCTTCGACAAGGCCGACGAGTACGGCAGACTCAGCCGCAACGTGAGGTGACGGCTCGCGTACATTCGCGGACTGAACCCTTCCCCCCGGCTGCCGTTGACGGCAAGCTAGACGGGTGATGGTGCGCGAGTGGGATCCCAGGACCGCGTCGTCCGCCGAGATCGCGTCCCTGCTGGACACGCTGAACGCGGTCCTGGCGGCCGATCTGCCGCAGGATCCGCCCTGGCGGGAGAGCTCCATGCGGGAGTATCTGTCCGAGGTGATGCCCGGCGAGCGGCGGATCTCGTGGGTCGCCCAGGAGGACGCCCCGGAGGGCACGCCTGGGGCGATCCTCGGGCATGTGCACGTGCTGCTGCTCGGCGGGATCGGCGTGCTCGAAGTGCTGGTGCACCCGGCGATCCGGCGCGGCGGCATCGGCCGCGAGCTGGTGCGGGTGGCCGCCCGCCGGGTCTGGGACGAGGGCTTCCAGTCGATCGGCGTGGAGGTGGTCGGCGACACCCCGGCCGTGGGGTTCTACGAGTCGCTGGGCTTCACCCGCGACTACGTGGAGACCCGCAGCGTGCTCGACCTGCGCTCGGTGGACTGGCCGGCGCTCACCGAGATGGCCGCCGAGGTCGGCGCGGGCTACCGCGTGGAGTTCTGGCCGGGCGGCCCGCCGGACGAGCTCATCGAGGCGTACGCGCGGGCCAAGGCCGAGGTGCGCGACTCCGACGACGTGGAGCTGCGGCCCAGCTCCTACGACCCGGACCGGCTGCGCGACAGCCTCGCCACGCTGCACCGGCGCGGCATGAAGCCGTACATCGTGCTGGCGCTGCACGAGCAGACCGGCGAGGTGGCCGGGTTGACCGAGGTGGTGGTGCCGGCGCAGCACCCGACCCGGGCCGACCAGTACGACACGATCGTCGTCCACGACCACCGCGGCTACGGCATCGACCGGGCCATCAAGGCGCGGATGCTGCTGGAGCTGCGCTCGGCCGAGCCCGAGGTGGCCGAGGTGCAGACCTGGAACGCGCAGGACAACGAGTCGATGCTGAAGGTCAACGCCGAGCTGGGCTACCGCCCCGACCGCGACTGGTGCGAATACGGTGTGGACGTGGCCGAGTTGGTGCACCGGCTGGACAGTCACCGCTGAGCGTTCACCGGCCGGTCATCGAAGGGGCTGGACGGTGCACCCACGAGAGCCTTAACGTTCGTTAGTTCCTGTCCACCCATCGTGGAGGCCCCATGCGCCCGCGCCGCACCCTCGCCGCGCTCGCGACCACCGCCGCCGTCACCCTCACGGCGATCGTTGTCGCACCCACCGCGGCCAGCGCCGCGCCCGCCGACCTGTTCATCTCCGAGTACGTCGAGGGGTCGTCCAACAACAAGGCCGTCGAGCTGTACAACGGCACCGGCGCCCCGATCGACCTGGCGGCCGGCGACTACCAGCTCCAGCTCTTCTTCAACGGCGCCTCCACCTCGACGAACGTGTCCCTGACCGGCACCGTCGCCGCCGGTGACGTGTTCGTCTTCGCCGCCGCGGCGGCCGCGCCAGCCATCCTCGCCCAGGCCGACCAGACGTACTCCGGCTCGCTGTTCAACGGCGACGACGCGATCGTGCTGCGCAAGGGCGGCACGGTGGTCGACTCCCTGGGCCAGGTCGGCGTGGACCCGGGCAGCGAGTGGGGCAGCGGCCTCACCGGCACGGCGGACAACACCCTGCGCCGGCTGCCGTCGGTGACCGCGGGCGACACCGACCCGGCGGACGCGTTCGACCCCGCCGCGCAGTGGGCCGGCTTCGCCACCGACACGTTCGACGGGCTGGGCAGCCACACCACCGGCGGCGGCCCGGCCGACCAGCCGCCCGCCCTGGCCTGCGGTGACACGCTGACGCTGTCGGCGGGCGCCACTGCCACCCGTGAGGTCACCGCGACCGACGCCGACGACACGGTCACCGACCTGGCGGTCACCGCGGTCGTGCCGGTGCCCGCGAGCGGCTCGATCAGCCGTACCGCCTTCACCCCGGCGACCGGCGACGGTGGCACGGCCACCGCGACGCTCACCGCCACCGGCCTGCCGGCCGGCAGCTACGCGGTCACCGTGACCTCCACCGACGCCGCGGGCGACACCGCCACCTGCACGCTCACCGTGCGGGCCACGAGCGTGCTGTCGATCGGCGAGGTGCAGGGCCGCACCGCCGACGAGGACGGCCGCACCGACCGGTCGCCGCTCGCGCCGGCCAGCGGCAACGGCACCAGCTCCACGCTGTACGACGTGCGCGGCGTCATCACCGGCAAGTCGCTGACCCGCAGCTCGGCCGGGGCCGACCAGTGGGGCTTCTACCTCCAGAGCCGGCTCGGCACCTCCGACGACGACCCGCTGACCTCCGACGGCCTGTTCGTCTTCATGGGCTCGTTCACCACGCTGATCGGCGGATACGCGCCGACCGTCGGTGACGAGGTGGTGCTGCGCGGCCGGGTCTCCGAGTACTTCAACCAGACCCAGCTCTCCGGCGCCTCGCTGGTCCGCAAGCTGGACTCCGGCCTCGACGTGGACACCGTGGTCCGGGTCGACGACGCGGTCCCGCCGGCCGAGGCGGCCGCCGCCGACCTGTTCTGGGAGCGGCACGAGGGCGAGCGGATGCGGGTACGCGCGGGCAGCGGCGTCTCCGCGCCCCGGCACATCTTCTCCTCCACCACGGACTCCGAGATCTACGTGCTGGATCGGGAGGACCCGGTGATGAAGCGGTCCGACCCGTACGCCCGGCGCGTGTTCCGGGACGCGCACCCGCTCGACGACATCCCCGGCACTCTGTTCGACAACGGCAACAACCAGCGGATCCTGCTGGGCGCCGGCGGCGTGAAGGCGACTGCCGGTGACTCCCGGGCGCTGCTGCCCGAGGCGCGCACGTTCGACACGCTCACCGAGGACGCCTACGGCTCCGTCTCGTACGCGTTCAGCAAGTACAGCGTGCAGCCGGAGCAGCTCACGCTGACCGGCGGCGCCGACCCGGCGGCGAACCACCCGCCGCAGCCGGCCGACCGCGGCAGTGAGGTCGCCATCGCCACGTACAACGTGGAGAACCTGTACGACTACCGGGACGACCCGTTCGACGGCTGCGACTTCGCCGGCAACACCGGTTGCCCCGGTGTCAGCCCGCCGTTCGACTACGTGCCGGCGAGCCCGGAGGCGTACGCCGCCAGGCTGGCCGTGCAGGCCCGGCAGATCGTCCGGTCGCTGCACAGCCCCGACCTGATCCTGGTGCAGGAGGCCGAGGACCAGGACATCTGCTCGGTGGTCAACGGCGCGCTGGCCTGCGGCGACACCAACGACGCCGACGGCGCGCCGGACACCGTGCAGGAGCTGGCGCTCGCGGTGGCGGCCAACGGCGGCCCGGCGTACGCCGCCGCGTACGACCGGACCGGCGCGGACGCCCGCGGCATCACCTCGGCGTTCCTCTACCGGACCGACCGGCTGTCCCTGGCCGAGGCGACCGCCGCGGACCCGCTTCTGGGCTCCGCGCCGACGGTGCAGTACCGCTCGGCGGCACTGCCGTCCAACGCCGACGTGCAGAACCCGAAGGCGCTCAACGCGGTGCTGCCGGACGACGTGGACCGGTCGACCGGGGTGGACGGCAGCAACGTCTACACCCGCGCGGCGCAGGTGGCCCGGTTCACCGTCAAGGCCGGGCCCGGATCGACCGAGCGGTTCACGCTCTGGGCGGTCGCCAACCACTTCTCGTCCGGGCCGGACAGCCGGGTCGGGCAGCGCCGCGAGCAGGCCGCGTACGGGGCGGCGATCGTCCGGGCGGCCGAGGCGAACGACCCGGACGCCCGGGTGGTCTACGGCGGTGACCTTAACGTCTTCCCCCGGCCGGACGACCCGATCGCCACCGCCCAGAACCCGACCCCGTCGGACCAGCTCGCCCCGCTCTACGAGGCCGGGTTGCACAACCTCTGGGACGATCTGGTGCAGGATGCTCCGGCGTCGGCGTACTCGTACACCTTCAGCGGTCAGGCGCAGACGCTGGACAGCCTCTTCGTCAACGATCCGATGCACGACGACCTGGTGCAGGTGCGGACGGCGCACATCAACGCCGACTACCCCACCGACGCGCCGGACCTGGGTGACCGGGGCGCCAGCGACCACGACCCGCAGGTGGCCCGGTTCCGGTCGCGCGCCTCGCTGCGCGTCGCGGACACCTCGGTCACGGAGGGCGACAAGGGCACCAGCACGATGACGTTCACGGTCACCGTGTCCCGCCCGCTCTCCGAGCCGGCCCTGGTGTGCGCGGCCACCTACGGCACCACCGCGCAGGCCGGGTCGGACTACGACCCGTACGTGGGCTGCCGGATGCTGGCCGCGGGCCGGACCTCGCTGACGTTCCCGGTCACCGTGCGCGGCGACCGTAAGCGCGAGGCGGACGAGAAGCTCACGCTGTACGTCGCAGGCGTGCCGGGCCTGCGGCTCGCCGACCCGGCCGGCGTCGGGACGATCCTGAACGACGACTGAGCGGCGTTCCGCTCGGCGGCCCGTCGATCCGCTCATGGGCGGATCGGCGGGCCGCCGCGGTATCCGCACCGTTGTGGATCGGGCGGTGGCGGCACGCTGCGGTACTTGGCCACCCGCACCTCCCACTGGCTGCGGCGGCGCAGCCAGTCCCGGACCTCCCGGTTGCGGTAGAAGGTCTCCGGTGGGCGGGCCAGCCCGTACCGGTCGGCCCACCACTCGCCCGGCTCCGGGTCGGTGACGATGTCGAGGTGGGACGGGTACCGCCGCTCCGCGCCGTCGCGCAGGTCGGCCCGGTCACGCATCGGCTTGAGCAGCCGGCCGGCCTCGTCGACGACCACGAGCCGGAAGCCGGCCGTGCCGACGATGCGCGACAGCATGGCCAGGCTCGGCGTCAGGCTGCCCGCCTCGATCCGCCCGATCGTGCTCGGGTGCACCCGGGCGAACCGGGCCAGCTCACGCTGGCTGGCGTCGGCGCGGCGGCGCACCGCCCGGACGATCCCCGGCGCCGGGAACGGGACGTCGAACGGCTCCGTGAGCAGCGCCGGCGCGCCGTCTGCCGCCGTCGCGGCGCCGGGGGTGGTAGCGGCGCCGGGGGTGGGAGCGGCCTCCGGCCCGGTGTCGGAGATGTCTGTCACGCCGCCCACGGTCCCGCCTGCCGCACCGGCTCGGCAACCCTGCGCCCTGCCCCTGTGGAAAACCCGGGACAGGGCGCTCGCCCCTGCGCGGTACCGATCGGAGGCGCGCACAGAGGGTGACCCTCACTCAGCGTCAACACCACACCGAGACCGGCGGCCCAGCGCGACGGAGCAAAATACACGAATACGGACACAAACCCGGGCCCGTCCCGGCAGGCGAGTCCACCTCGGCAGACTTTGCTCTGCAGCCACCGAGGCGGCGCTCACGCTTGGTAATGGGTGCGCCGGTGGCTGCAGAGCAAAGGCGGGGCGAGGTGACATGGTCCGCAAGCCGGAATGTTGCTCTGAGTGACCACATCGGCTGTGGGCAAGCGTTGGCCGACCATGCGAGCCCGAGCGGGGGCGAGCCCTCGGCTGCCGTACCTCCGGCAAGGCAGCCGACAGCCGGCAGCGGTCAGTAGCGCTCGCGCAGCAACTGGGCGGCCTCGACCGCCCAGTAGGTGAGGATGATCTGGGCGCCGGCCCGGCCGATCGAGGTGAGCGTCTCCAGCATCACCCGCTCCCGGTCGATCCAGCCGTTCGCAGCGGCGGCCTCGACCATCGCGTACTCGCCGGAGACCTGGTAGGCGGCGACCGGGACGTTCACCGCGGCCCGGACCGCCGACACCACGTCGAGGTAGGGCAGCGCCGGCTTGACCATCACCATGTCGGCGCCCTCGGCCACGTCCAACTCGACCTCGCGCAGCGACTCGCGCAGGTTCGCCGGGTCCTGCTGGTAGGTGCGCCGGTCCCCCTCCAGCGCCGACTCCACGGCGTCCCGGAACGGGCCGTAGAAGGCGGAGGCGTACTTCACCGCGTACGCGAGCACCGAGACGTCCCGGTGCCCGGCGGCGTCCAGCGCCTTGCGGACCACGCCGACCTGACCATCCATCATCCCGGACGGCCCGACCACGTGGACCCCGGCCGCGGCCTGGGCCACCGCTATGTCGGCGTACGCGGCGAGCGTGGCGTCGTTGTCAACCCCACCGTCCGGGGTGAGCAGGCCGCAGTGCCCGTGCGAGGTGAACTCGTCCAGGCACAGGTCGCTCATCACCACGGTCGAGTCGCCGACCTCGGCGACCACGTCCCGGATCGCCGTGTTGAGCACACCGGCCGGGTCGACGCCACCGGAGCCGGTCTCGTCCCGCGTCGCCGGCACGCCGAACAGCATGATCCCGCCGACCCCGGCCTGGACCGCCTCCACGGCGGCCTTGCGCAGCGAGTCCCGGGAGTGCTGGAGCACCCCCGGGAGCGACGCGATGGCCCGCGGCTCGGTCAGCCCCTCCTTGACGAACATCGGCACGACCAGCTCGGCCGGGTCGAGGCGGGTCTCGGAGACCAGCCGCCGCACGGCCGCGTTGCGGCGCAGCCGGCGGGGCCGGATCTCGGGGTACGGCATGACGGGCCTCCTGTCAGCGGAACCGCAGGGCGGTCGGGCCCTGCACCTTCGAGCCGCGGCGCTGCTTCGCCGGCATGGCGGCGAGCTTCTCCCGCAGCTCGACGGCGTAGGCGGCGAGCGCCTCCACCAGGTCGGGCACCGAGGCGTGCGGCGGCTGCACGTCGATGCGCAGGCCGAACTCGGTGGCGGTCTCCGCCGTCTTGGGCCCGATCACTGCAACAACGGTCCGGGCGTGCGGCTTCCCCGCGATACCGACGAGGTTCCGCACCGTGGACGACGAGGTGAACAGCACCGCGTCGAACCCGCCCGACTTGATCGCGTCCCGGATCTCGGCGGGCGGCGGGGCCGCGCGCACGGTCCGGTACGCGGTCACGTCGTCGACCTCCCAGCCCCGCTCGGTGAGGCCGGCGGCCAGGGTCTCGGTGGCGATGTCGGCGCGCGGCAACAGCACCCGGCCGACCGGGTCGAGGATCTCGTCGTGCGGCGAGAACTCGGCCAGCAGGCCCTCGGAGGACTGCTCGCCGGAGGGGATCAGCTCGGGCTGGATACCGAAGGCGCGGACCGCCTCGGCGGTGGCGTCGCCGATGCAGGCGATCTTCACGCCGCCGAAGTGGCGGGCGTCGAGGCCGTGCTCGGCGAACTTCTCCCACACCGCCCGGACCGCGTTCACCGAAGTGAAGATCACCCAGGCGTACCGGCCGTCGACCAGACCCTTGACCGCCCGCTCCATCTGCGCCGGGGTACGCGGCGGCTCGACCGCGATGGTCGGCACCTCGCACGGGATGGCCCCGTACGCGCGCAGCCGCGCGCTCATCACGCCGGCCTGCTCCTTGGTGCGGGGCACCAGCACCTTCCAGCCGTACAGCGGGCGGTTCTCCCACCAGCTCAGCTTGTCGCGGTCGGTGACGGCAGCGCCGACGGTGAGCACCACCCGGCCGGTGAAGCCGAGCGCCGCCGCGACGAAGGAGTCGACGCTCGACGTGGTGGTGTACTGCGTCTCGCCGGTGCCGTCGCCGGTCACCCCGACCGCTGTGGTGCCGTCGACCCCGGCGGCCAGCAGGCCGTCCCGGACGGCGGCCAGGTCGCCGGCGTCCACGGCGAGCGCCAGCGAACCCCGGGCGACCGCGGCGGCGAGCGCCTCGAAGTCCAGCGCGGTGACGTCCTCGATGTCGGCGGCGGTGCGTACGCCCGGCAGCGGGACGCCCGCGTAGGTGGCCACGCCCTCGGCCTGGCCGACGCCCGGCACCACCTCGAAGTGCGCGGCGGTACGCGCGACCGCCTGCACCTCCTTGACCACCGAGTCGTGGCCGAACGGGTCACCGGCGACCAGGTGCACGGCGTTCTGCCCGGACCGGGCCGCGGAGATCAGCACCTTCGCCACGTCTCCCGGCACGCCCTCGGCGGGGCTGAACTCGGCGTCCGGCCGGGCCTGGGCGCGGACGTGCGCCAGAAGCGACTCGGGTACGCCCCGGTCGTAGACCACCTGGTCGGCCTCGACCAGGGCGTCCAGCGCCCGGCGGGTCAGCAGGCCGGGGTCGCCGGGGCCGGCCCCGACGAATGCGATCTGGCCTACGGGCTTACGGGTGCGGGTCATTCTGTGCTCCCAAGTTGCTGGGTCCCCGGGCCGGCCTGTGCGTCCTGGCCGAGGATCGAGTCGGCGCCGAGTTCGAGGAGTTCGGCGGCGAGTGCCTTGCCGATCTCCGCCGCGTCGGCGGGCGTTCCGGTGCGGGACAGCCGGAGGTCACGGGTACCGTCCGGGCTGATCACCGCACCGCGCAGGTAGATCTCCTGATTGATGTCGCCCTCGTCGGTGGGCTCGCCCTCGGCGAGAACGGCGTACGCGGCCACGGGTGCGCTGCACCCTGCCTCCAGGGTGGCCAGCAGCGCCCGTTCCGCGGTGATCGCGGCACGGGACGGTGCGTGGTCGAGCAGCGCGAGCAGCTCGACCACGTCCTGGTCGTCGGCCCGGCACTCGACGGCCAGCGCACCTTGGGCGGGCGCGGGCAGCATGAGCATCGGGTCGAGCGTCTCGGTGATGACGTCGGCGCGGCCGATCCGGTTGAGCCCGGCACGGGCCAGCACGACGGCGTCGAGGTCGGCGTCCGGGCCGAGCACCCGGCCGAGCCGGGTGTCGACGTTGCCCCGGATCGGGCTGACCTCCAACTGCATGCCCAGCGCGTGCAACTGGGCGATCCGGCGCAGCGCGCCGGTGCCGACGCGGGCGCCGGGCGGCAACTCGGCGAGCGTACGGCCGTTCGTGGCCACCAGCGCGTCGCGCGGGTCCTGCCGGGGCGGTACGGCCGCGACGTGCAGGCCGGGCGCCGCCGCGGTGGGCAGGTCCTTGTACGAGTGGACGGCGAAGTCGATCTCGCCGGCGGTCAGCGCGTCGCGCAGCGCGGAGACGAACACACCGACACCGAGCCGCTGCACCGGTGCGGTGGACCGGTCGCCGGCGGTCACCACCTCGACCAGCTCGACCGGCCGGCCGGTGGCCGCGGTGAGGGCCTCGGCGACGTGGCCGGACTGGGCCAGCGCCAGGGTGCTGCCCCGGGTACCGAGGCGAAGGGGGGCAGTCATCGCGCACCTCCGGTGGGCGGGACGTCGGCGGCGTCGAACGACGACCGGCCGTCGAAATCGGTGGCGACCACGTCGGGGACGGTGTCGACCGGGGACGTCTGCGGAACGTCCAGGTCGAACAGTTCGCGAAGCAGCGCCGCGTACTGGTCGCCGCCGGGCTCGGCGGCGAGCTGGCGGACCCGTACGGTCGGCTGGTGCAGCAGTCGCTGCACGACCCGGTGCACGGTCCGGGCGACCTCGGCGCGCTGGTCGTCGCTGAGGTCGGGGCGGCGCTGGCCGAGCCGGCGCAGCTCGGCGGTGACGACGTCCTCGGCCCGGCCGCGCAGGGCGGCCACCGTCGGTGCGACGTCGGCGCCGCGCAGCCAGCTCAGGAACGCCTCGACCTCGCCGGTCACGATCCGGGCCACCTCGGCGGCGTCGGCCGCGGCCGGTCCGTCGGCGAGGACGGCGGCCATCCGGTCGATGTCGATCACCTCGACGCCGGGCAGCTCGGCGACACCGGGCTCGACGTCGCGCGGAACGGCCAGGTCGAGCAGGATCAGCGGGCCCCGGCCGGCGTCCCGGCGGGCCAGCGCCCGGGTCACCACGTCGCGGGTGAGCACCGGCTCGGTGGCGGCGGTGGCGGCGACCACGACGTCGACAGCGGCGAGCGCGGCGATCAGCTCGGCCATCGGCACGGCGGACGCGCCGTACGACTCGGCGAGCCGGACGGCACGGGCGGTGCCCCGGTTGGTCACGGTGAGCGGGCCGGCGCCCAGCCGGGACAGCGTGGCCACGCCCAGCGAGCCCATCGCGCCGGCACCGACCACCATGGCGGGCCGGCCGGTCAGGTCGCCGTCGAGCAGGTCGGCGGCGAGGTCGAGGGCGGCGGTGACGACGCTCTGCCCGGCCCGGTCGATGTTGGTCTCGGCGTGCGCGCGCTTGCCGACCCGCAGCGCCTGCTGCATCAGCTCGTGCAGCAGCCGCCCGGCCGAGTCGGCGCCACCGGCGCAGTGGTAGGCGTCGCGGAGCTGGCCGAGGATCTGCGCCTCGCCCACCACCATCGAGTCGAGCCCGGCGGCCACCCGGAAGACGTGGTCCACGGCGGCGGCGTCGTAGTGCACGTAGAGGTGCGGTGCCAGCGCCGCCGGCTGGCAACCGGCCTGGTCGGCCAGGACCGCGCAGATGTCGCCGAGTCCGCCGTGGAACCCGGAGACGGCGGCGTAGACCTCCACCCGGTTGCAGGTGGAGACCAGGACGGCCTCGGCGACGTACGGCTGGGTGATCAGGCGGTCCAGCGTGCGGGTGAGGTCGGCGGGCGGGACGGCCAGCTGTTCCAGGGTGGCGACCGGGGCGGTGCGGTAGGACGCGCCGACGACGAGCAGTTTCACGTGCCGATCGCCTCCTGGGTGTCGGTTGCCGCGAATCCGCCGGGCAGGGCGGTGAGGGCGGACCCGCCGGTGGCGGGGAGCGCGGTCAGCGATGCCTTGCGGTGCTCGTGGAAGGACAGGATCTGCAGCTCGATGGCGAGGTCGACCTTGCGCACGTCGACCCCGTCCGGGACCGAGAGTACGCAGGGCGCGAAGTTGAGGATGCTCGTCACGCCGACGGCGACCAACTGGTCGGCCACCGCCTGGGCAGCCGGCGCGGGGGTGGCGATGACACCGATCGAGATGGACTCCTCGGCGACGATCTGGGGCAGCTCGTCGACGTGCCGTACGACCAGGCCGTTGATCACTTCGCCGACGCGGGACCGGTCGGCGTCGACGAGCGCCGCGATGCGGAAGCCGCGGTTGGCGAAGCCGTCGTAGCCGGCCAGCGCGTGACCGAGATTACCCACGCCGACGAGCGCGACGGTCCGGCACTGGGTGAGGCCGAGCACCGAGGAGATCTGGTCGACCAGCAGCGCCACGTCGTAGCCGACGCCGCGGGTGCCGTACGAGCCGAGGTGGGACAGGTCCTTGCGGAGCTTCGCGGAGTTGACGCCGGCCGCGTTGGCGAGGCCCTCGCTGGACACCGTCTCGTGCCCGGCGTCGGCGAGCGCATGCAGCGCGCGCAGGTATTCCGGGAGCCGGGACACGGTCGCCTCGGGCAGGTCCGGGAGCGCCGGTATGGCACCGGTGCGACCGGACGCGCCTGGTTGACGGTGCTGGCTCATGAGACTCCGTGCGGTGCGATCCTCGACCAGCGACGGGGGCCGGTCGTTTCGGGACTCCCGCTGGCGACCGAGATTGCCGGCTGTGCTAGCAGGGCGCGTCGGAACTACAGAGTAGGTGTTTGTGAAGGGGTGCACAAATCGCGATCTTGATAGCTCGCGACGCGCCTTCACCTGCCCCTCCATTCCCGCAAGATCGATCAACCGCGTCCCCGGCGGCGCATGGCGATTATTGCTCAATCCAGACTTCCCTGACCAATCGCGCGGAGCCCGTAGCGCTCCGTGACGGGCGTGGCGAGTCGAGGCTCACGTTTTCCGGTAGGGAGAACCCCACCCCGGACAGGCCAGCGCGCGGGATGGGTAGGCGGGTCACACGCCCATAGCCTCGAACCATGACCGCCGTACCACTGGCCACCGCGCCCGCCCCGCTCTCCCCCGTACGAGGGCTCCTGCGACGCCTCGCCCGCGACACCACCTACGTGCTCGTGGGCCTCCCGCTGGCGCTCGTCGGCTTCGTGCTGGCAGTGGTGGGGATCTCACTTTCCGCCGGGCTGCTGGTGACCACGCTCGGCCTGCCGATCATCGCCGGCCTCCTCTACGCGGCCCGCGGGCTGGCCGACGTCGAGCGGCTCCGGCTCGCCGGGGTGCAGGACCGGCCGCGGGTACGCCCGGTCTACCGGCGGCCGGAGCCGGGCGCCGGGTTCTGGCGCCGGGTGTTCACCCCGATCCGGGACGCCCAGTCGTGGCTCGACCTGCTGCACGCCTTCGTCCAGCTGCTCGTGGCGGTGCCCACGTTCGTGGTGCTGGTGGTCTGGTGGGTGCTGGCCCTGGGCGGCACCCTCTACATCACCTACGACTGGGCCATCCCGCGCGGCGCGGGTCACCAGGACCTGAGCCAGCTCCTCGGGATGGGCGACGGCCCCGGCCCACGGATCGTCCTGAACACCGCGATCGGGCTGTTCGCCCTGTTCACCCTCCCGCTGGTGGCGCGCGGCTGCGCCCGGCTCCAGGCCGGGCTGGCGTACTCGCTGCTCACCGGCGTGGCCGAGATGCGGCAGCGGATCGTCACGCTGGAGGAGCAGAAGCGGGCCGCCGCCTCCGCCGAGGCGGTCGCGCTGCGCCGGCTGGAGCGCGACATCCACGACGGCCCCCAGCAACGGCTGGTCCGGCTCGCCATGGACCTCGGCCGGGCCCGGCACCAGCTCACCGCTGACCCGGAGGCGGCCCGGCAGACGCTCGACGAGGCGGTCGCGCAGACCCGGGAGACGCT
Organism: Micromonospora sp. CNB394; assembly: GCF_000374985.1. Taxonomy (NCBI): domain Bacteria; kingdom Bacillati; phylum Actinomycetota; class Actinomycetes; order Micromonosporales; family Micromonosporaceae; genus Micromonospora; species Micromonospora sp. CNB394. The sequence continues at coordinate 101,477 of NZ_KB895844.1, forward strand.
GGACGAGCTGCGCGCCCTGTCCCGGGGCATCGCGCCGCCGATCCTGGTCGACCGGGGCCTGCCCAGCGCGCTCGCCGCGCTCGCCGCCCGCGCCCTGGTACCCACCGAGCTGACCCTGGACGACGACCTGGGCACCGCCGCCGGGCGGCTCGACCCGGGGCTGGAGAGCACCGCGTACTTCGTGGTGGCTGAGGCACTGACGAACGTGTCGAAGCACAGCCGGGCGACGGCCTCCCGGGTGGAGGTCACCCGGAAGGTGGGCCGGCTGGAGATCACCGTCACCGACGACGGGGCCGGCGGCGCCCACCTGGCGAAGGGGCACGGACTCAGCGGCATCGCCGACCGGGTCCGGGCGGCGGGCGGCACGCTGGAGGTGACCAGCCCGGCCGGCGGGCCCACCCGGATCCACGCCGAACTGCCGAGGTGACCCGGCCCGCCCGGGCTCCGGGCGTGATAGACACCGGACCCATGCGGGTGGTGATCGCGGACGACGCCGTACTGCTCCGGGAAGGGCTGGTCCGGCTGCTGACGGAGTACGGGCACGAGGTGGTGGCCGCCGTCGGTGACGGTGACGCGCTGGTCGAGGCGGTGGTGGCGCACCGGCCCGACGTCTCGGTGGTGGACGTGCGGATGCCGCCGTCACACACCGACGAGGGACTGCGCGCCGCGGTAGAGGCCCGCCGCCGGGTGCCCGGCACGCCGATCCTGGTGCTGTCCCAGTACGTCGAGGTGTCGTACGCCGACGACCTGCTGGACACCGCGGGCGGGGCCGGCGGCGGGATCGGCTACCTGCTCAAGGACCGGGTCGCCGCGATCGACGAGTTCCTCGACGGCCTGGCCCGGGTAGCCGCCGGCGGCACCGTCCTCGATCCGGAGGTGATCAGCCAGTTGCTGGTCCGGCGGCGGCGCGACGACCCGCTGGCGTCGCTGACGCCGCGCGAGCGCGAGGTGCTGGCGCTGATGGCCGAGGGCCGCTCGAACACCGCCATCGCCAGGACGCTCGTGGTCAGCGACGGCGCGGTCGAGAAGCACGTCCGCAACATCTTCACCAAACTCGACCTGCCCCCGGACGCGACCACTCACCACCGCCGCGTCCTGGCCGTCCTGGCCCACCTGCGCGCCTGACCGGGCGGGTCAGGCGAGCGTCCGGGCCAGTGTCACCGCCTCGGTGAGCGTGTCGGCGGCCGGGTGGCCGCTGCCGCGCAGCCGCTCCGGGTCGGAGAGGCCACCGGTGTAGAGGACGCAGCGGGCGCCGACCGAGGCGGCCGCGTCCGCGTCGTCGAGCGAGTCGCCGATCAGCACCACCTCGTGCCCGCCCAGCCCCAGCTCGGCCAGGTGCTTCTCCAGCCACTCGGCCTTGTGCCCGCCGCCGACTGTGGCGCGCAGCCCGTCCACCCGGCGGAAGTGCGGCGTCAGCCCGTACGTGTGCACGGTCGGCACGAGTTCGTCGTGGAACCACATGGACAGCAGCGACTGGCTGCCCTCCCAGGATTCGATCGCGGTCGTGGCGTCGGCGGCCAGGGCGCAGGTGGTCAGCCCGGCCCGGTAGGCGTCGTGGAAGACCCGGTCCAGCGTCCCGAACGCCTCGGCGTCCACGGCCCGGCCGAGCATCTCGGCGTAGTAGTCGGCGATCGGCCGCCGGAACCGTACCCGGTGCTCGGCCGCGGTGACCGCCGGCCCGCCGGCGCTGGCGAAGGCGACGTTCGTGGCCTGGACCACCAGGTCGAGGTCGTCGAGGAGCGTTCCGTTCCAGTCCCACACGAGGTGGCGTCGCATACCCGTCACCCGAGCACCATAGTGCTAGAGCTGCGGCGTGGTCAGGTCGCGCAGCAGCCGGTCCTCCTCGACCCGCCAGTAGCCGTGCTCCTTGCCGTCGAGCAGCACCACCGGCAGCCGGTCGCCGTAGTCGCGCTCCATCTCCAGGTCTCCGGTGACGTCGCGCTCCACCCAGCGGTCGCCGGTGACGGCCACCACCCGGTCGAGCGCGGCCTTCGCGTCGTCGCACAGGTGGCAGCCGGGCCGGGTGATCAGGATGAGCCTCGGGTCACTGGACATCGGATACCTCCGTGCGGATCTCGGTCGGCGGCGCTGGCGACGGCACCACGTACGCCCGCACAGTCTCGCCGGTCCGCGGGTGCGGCGCGCCCAGGACCGCCGCGCGGGACCGCAATTGTCGTCTGGTGGGTTTCCTGTATGCGGGATGAGGATCTCTGCCGGCGTCCGGAAGGACCGCCGGACGGGCACCGTGCGCACCGCTCCCGCGACACGCCGAGCGAAAAGAAAATCGGCTCCGACCAGGACTTTCCACGACGAACCAGGCTCCGGCGCGAAAGTCAACCACACACGACGGACAACGGGTCCGCCATGTGTGCGATCCGGCGGGAAATACTTCCGCTCTGTGTAACGGACTTGCCACGCGTGGGTGACGTTGGCCCTATCATCACTCGGGTCGGCTCACCCCATTTGCCGTGAGTCGACACCCCTCAGCCCGAGGAGGCCCCCGTGCCCGTGAGCGCATTGGACCAGCACCTCAAGGGGATCTGCCGCCCGCCGGCATGTCCCGACCCGGCCGTGCCCGACCGGGTGATACCCGGTCCTCCGGCGCGGCCACTGTCCACTGAGCCTGGGGAGGCGCGGTGACCACCTTCGGTTACGCCGAACGACCGGCCGGTGTCACCGGCCCGGCCCAGCGCAACCCGCTCAACGAGCGCGCGGACCCCGGCCCGCGGGGCGCCGACGGCCAGCTCGCCGTACGCGGCGACGGGCGGCGCGTCCGCAGCCGCGCGCACCACACCAACGAGGCACCACCCCGCCCCGCGACCCCGGGCGGCAACGCGAAGCCCACGACCGGCCGCCTGGGCAGCCCGGCCCGCCCGGCCATGCCCGTCCAGGTGCGGCGCGGCGACGCGGCGACCGAGGCCGAGCCGTCCGCCGCCGAGACCGCGGTCCTGCCGGCGGTGACCACCGGCGACACCGCCGTCCTGCCCGCCGTGCCGGCCGCGGCGCCCGCCACCGGCTTCCCGAGCCGTCCCGACCCGTCCGACCCGGCCACCGAGGTGTGGACGCTGGTCGAGCGCGCGCAGGCGGGCGAGTCCGAGGCGTTCGGGCTGATCTACGACCGGTACGTCGACACCGTGTTCCGGTTCGTCTACTTCCGCGTCGGCAACCGGCAGCTCGCCGAGGACCTCACCTCCGACACGTTCCTGCGGGCGCTCAAGCGGATCGGCAGCTTCACCTGGCAGGGCCGCGACCTCGGCGCCTGGCTGGTCACCATCGCCCGCAACCTGGTCGCCGACCACTTCAAGTCCGGGCGCTACCGGCTGGAGGTCACCACCGGCGACGTCCTGGACGCCGACCGGGAGGACCGCGGGCCCGAGGGCAGCCCGGAGGCGGCCGTGGTGGAGCACATCACGAACGTCGCCCTGCTCACCGCCGTCAAGCAGCTCAACCCGGAGCAGCAGGAGTGCATCGTGCTGCGGTTCCTCCAGGGCTTCTCGGTGGCCGAGACGGCCCGCGCCATGGGCAAGAACGAGGGTGCCATCAAGGCCCTGCAGTACCGGGCGGTCCGGGCGCTGGCCCGGCTGCTGCCCGACGGCTTCCACTCCTGACCGTCCCGACCCGGCCGGCGCACGGACGCCGGGCGGTGTCGCATGCCCGACGTACCCCCGCCCGCCCCTCACTCCCGGTGATTTCGCCGCCGTCCCAGCCGTAACCGGCGACCGGCGCGGTCCGTTTCTCCGGGTGCGACCAGTGGTTGTCCCGGCGTCCCCCGGGCCACCCGGTCCGGCGGGTCAGGTCGGCCGTCCCGGTCGGCCCTGGGCCACACGCTGCCACCGGTCGCTGGTGACGACGACGGCCGCCCGGCCGTGACCAGCGAGAGGGGGTGCCGCGGTGGACAGCGACCTCTTCTCCCGTCGGCGAGCCGAGCGCTTCGCGCAACTCCTCGACGAGGCCAATGGCGGACGCCGGCACCACGTCCGGTCCAAGGCGGACGGTGAACTCACCACACTCGTCGAGGTGGGCCGGCGGCTCACCGCCGAACGGCCCGACGTCGAGGTGGACGCCCAGTTCCGTACCGGCCTGCGGGCGATGCTCGTGGCCACCGCCGAACGCGAGGGCGTCGGCGCTCCGGCCAGGACCGGCACCTCCGGCGTACGCGGGGCGCTGCTGCCAGCCATCACCGGCCGCCGGGCGCGGGCCCGGGGCGCGATCCTGGTCGGCGTGGCCGCCGGGGCGGTCGCCCTGTCCGGCATCTCCGCCGCGAGCGAGAACGCGCTGCCCGGTGACGCCCTGTACGGCATGAAGCGCTCCACCGAACGCGCCCAGCTCGCACTCGCCAGCTCGGACATCAGCCGCGGGCAGCTCTTCCTCGACTTCGCCCGTACCCGGCTCGACGAGGCCGCCTCGGTCCGCGACGACCGGCTCGGTTTCAGCGCCGTCCTGGACGACATGGACGCGGACACCCGTCAGGGCGTACGCCTGCTGACCACCGTCGCCGCGCAGCGCTCGGACCCGGCGGCGCTGGACGCGGTGGACACGTTCCTCGCCGGCCAGCGCCGGGTGGTCAGTGGCCTGCTCGACCGGCCCGACAGCGCCGACCGGGACCGCACCCGCCGCTCGCTGTCCCTGCTCGACGCGGCGGGCAAGCGCGCCGACGCGCTGCGCGAGGCGATCGCCTGCGGGCTGCCCGCGCCGCAGGCCAGCGACATGCTCGGGCCCGCTCCGGCCACCTGCCCGGCCGGCCGCTGAGGGGCGGGCGTACCGCGCCACACTTCTCCCGCCGGACACCCGGCCGTCACGCCGTGCCGGATACGCTCGACCCGGGGCAGGCACGCGTCGTCCAGGCAGGGAGGTCACCGTGGCCGGGAGCCGGAAGGTGACCGTCAGCACCGACGCGCACGGGCACACCGCGGGCTGGTCGGAGACCCCGGCGGCACCGGCGACGACCGGCACGCCCGATCCCACCGCCGCCGCGTTCTTCGACGTGGACAACACGATGATGCAGGGCGCCTCGATCTACTGGTTCGCCCGCGGGCTGGCCGCCCGGAAGTACTTCACCGCCGGTGACCTGGCCCGGTTCGCCTGGCAGCAGGCACGGTTCCGGCTGCTCGCCATCGAGCACGCGGGCGACATGTCGCAGGCCAAGGAGGCCGCGCTCGCCTTCGTCCAGGGCTGGCGGGTCGACGACATGGAACGCCTCGCCGACGAGATCTTCGATGAGCTGATGGCGCCGCGCATCTGGGCCGGCACCCGTCGCCTGGCCCAGCGTCACCTCGACGCGGGCGAGCGGGTCTGGCTGGTCAGTGCCGCCCCGGTGGAGATCGGCCGGGTGATCGCGGCCCGGCTCGGCCTGACCGGCGCGATCGGGACGGTGGCCGAGGTGGTCGACGGCGCGTACACCGGGCGGCTGGTCGGTGACCTGATGCACGGCCCGGCCAAGGCCGAGGCGGTCACCCAGCTCGCCGACGCGGAAGGGTTGGACCTGGCCCGGTGCGCCGCCTACAGCGATTCGGCGAACGACCTGCCGATGCTCGGTGCGGTCGGCCGCGCGGTGGCGGTCAACCCCGACCCGGCGCTGCTGCGGCAGGCCCGCGAGCGGGGCTGGGACGTGCGGGACTTCCGCACCGGGCGACGGGCCGTACGCATCGCCGTGCCCTCCACCGCGGCCGCCGGGCTGCTCGCCGGCGCGGTGACGGCCGGTCTGGCGCTGCACCGGCGCCGCCACCGCGAGGTCTGACCCCGCGTGGCCCGGCTCACGGGCCGAACGGGTCCGGCCGGCGTTCGAGCAGCTTGTGCAGCGTCTGCTGGATCGTCTCCCGCACCTGGTCGGCGAGGTTGAACACCACGAGCGGGTCGTCCGCCGCGTCGCGCAGGTGCGCGGTCGGGATCGGCGGGCAGAACTCGATCAGCCACTTGCTCGGCAGCGGCACCATGCCCAGCGGCCCCAGCCAGGGGAACGTCGGGGTGACCGGGAAGTACGGCAGTTTGAGCAGCCGGGCCAGCGGCTTGATGTCGGCGAGCATCGGATAGATCTCCTCGCCGCCGACGATCGCGACCGGCACGATCGGCGTCCCGGTACGCAGCGCGGCGGAGACGAACCCGCCCCGCCCGAAGCGCTGGAGCTTGTAGCGGTCGGCGTAGAGCTTGCCGACGCCCTTGAAGCCCTCCGGGAACACGCCCACGAGTTCCCCGTTGCCGAGCAGCCGCTCCGCGTCCGGGCTGCACGCGACGGTGCCGCCGGTCTTGCGGGCTATCTCGGAGACCACGGGCATCCGGAAGACCAGGTCGGCGCCGAGCAGCCGCAGGTAGCGGCGCGCCGGGTGCCGGTCGTGCAGCGCGGTGGAGAGGATCAGCGCGTCGAGCGCCACGGTGCCGGAGTGGTTGCCGACGACCAGTCCGGCGCCCTCGGCCGGAAGGTGCTCGATGCCGCTGACCTCGGTGCGGAACCAGTCCCGGTAGAGCAGCCGGACCAGCGGGTGGACCACCGCGTCGGTCAGGTCGGGGTCGAAGCCGAACTCGTCGACCTCGTAGTCACCGGCGAGCCGCCGCCGCAGGAACGCCAGCCCCTGGGCCACCTTGCGGTCCCAGTGGTCGCCCGGCCGGTCGGCGACCGCCGGCCCGGCGGGGTTCTGCGTCTCGCCGGCCGGCGTGCTCCCGGCCGGCTGATCAGCCACCGCCTTCTTGGCGACCGCCTTCTTCGCCACCGCCTTCTTCGCGACGGCCTTCTTGGCGACCGACTTCCTGGCCGGCTGGTGGGGCGTGGCCGGGCCCGGAACGCCCGGCTCGGCAGCCGCGCCGGGCTCGTCGGCGGAGGTGTCCGGCTCGTCGGCCGGGTCCGCGGCCGCCGCCGGGCGGGCGGATGGCGCGGTCAGCCGGCGGTGCCCGTTGCGCCGCGCCGGCTCCGCGCCCGGATCCGGCACACCCAGCGGTACGTCGTAACGAGCGTCACGCCGCTCGTCGGGGCTGCTCACGAGCGCTCCCGTACGGTCGAGCGGACCTGCCGGATGCTCTCCAGCACCAACTGCTCGGCGGTGGCGAGCTGGTCCCGGGTGACCACGACGCCGCCGTGGTGGGCGCGGATGAAGTCGTCGAACGCGGCGGCGGTCGAACGGGGCGTGAAGCCGTACTCCCGCTCCAGTCGGCTGGTGTCCACCACCCGACCGTGCACGAAGAGGTCCACCTGGTCCAAGCCGTACCGGCCGAAGCCGAGGCTGCGGGCGATCGCGGCGACCCCGGCCAGGCCCGGTTCCAGCACCGGCACCGCCACCCGGCCGGCCCGGCGGATCGCCTGCGACAGCGACAGCACCCCCGGCCCGGCGACGTTGTACGTGCCCGGGTGCTTCTCGGCGACGGACCGGTGCAGCACCTCCAGCGCGTCGTCGAAATGCACGAACTGCAGGCGCGGGTCGCGGCCGAAGACGGTCGGCACCACCGGCTGGGAGAAGTAGCGGGTGAGCGTGGTGTCGGCGGCGTACCCGATGAACGGCGCGAAGCGCAGCACCGTCGCGGTGACGTCGGGCCGGCGGCGGCGGAACCCGCGGACGTACCCCTCGATGTCGAGGATGTCGCGGCCGAAACCGCCGCGTGGCACCTCGCGCGGCTCGGTCTCCTCGGTGAAGACGGCCGGGTCGCGGAACGACACCCCGTACGCGGCGGTGGACGAGCGGACCACGAGCTTGCGGAGCCGGGGCGCGCGCTGCGCGGCGGCGAGCAGCTGCATGGTGCCGATGACGTTCTGTTCCTTCATCCCCGCCCGGCCGCCCTGCTGCGGGTCGGGGGCGGTGACGAGCGCCAGGTGCACCACCGTGTCGACGTCGAGGTCGTGCAGGAGGCCGCCGAGCGAGTCGAGGTCGAGGCGGATCCGTTCGACGTCGGAGAGCAGGTCGGTCAGCTCGGGGTTGGGTGGCGCCGGATCGACCCCGATGACACGCTCGATCCGCTCGTCGGCGGCGAGCCGGGCGGCCACGTGGGCACCGAGCCAGCGACCGACCCCGGTGACGACGACGACCCCCGGGGCACCTGAGGTGTCACCGGGGGTCATGTCGTGCGCCTAGCGCGGCAGGCGGGATCGAGCCGGGACGTCCACGGCCTGATCACCTGAGCCTCCGAGGGTCGACAGTTGGCAAGTGGTGCCGGTGCCGGGCCGCTGCCCGGCACCGGTCACTTGCCGAGACGGCGACGCTGGACGCGGGTCTTGCGCAGCAGCTTGCGGTGCTTCTTCTTAGCCATGCGCTTGCGGCGCTTCTTGACCACCGAGCCCATACGACAGCCTTTCGATGCAACGTGCGGGGCGGACCGGACGGCACCACCACGGGTGGCGCCGTGACCGCTTGCGGACAACGGACCGGACCAGCGTGGTGGGCAGGGCACACCAGAGAGCGGTCACGGTCGTGGCCCAGCCTAACCGGAGTGCGTCAGCAGGACCAACGCGCCCCCGTCGATGCCCCTTTTCGTCGCACTCGGCGGACGGTGCGCCGAGGGCTCAGGCGGACTCCTGGAAGGCGCCCCGGAGGTATTCGTGCACGGCGTGCTCGGGCACCCGGAACGACCGGCCGACCCGTACCGCGGTCAGCTCACCGCTGTGCACGAGGCGGTAGACGGTCATCTTGGAGACCCGCATGACCGTCGCCACCTCGGCGACGGTCAGGAACCTGACATCCGACAGCCGTGCGTCGGACTGCGACCCGGCCATGGCTCACCGACCCATTCCCGTGCCCGGCGCGTGTCACCGGGCAGGTGCTCCCGCCTCGACGAGCGACGCGCGTGTAACCAGTACGGTAGCGGGACGGCTGTGGCCTGCGCGATCCCTTCCACCCTTTGATCATGGCGAGACAGCCGTTCACCCGGTGTCCACCAGGGCTTTTTCGCCCGGACGGGTGGCTCGTCCGATAACGCCTACTCGGCGCGCAGCGCCATCGCCTACTCGGCGCGCAGCGCCACCACCGGGTCGAGCCGTCCGGCCCGCTGCGCCGGCACCACGCCGAAGACGATGCCGACCGCCGCGGAGACGCCGAACGCCAGCGCCAGCGACCACCAGGTGATCGCCGCCGGGATCGGCGAGAACGCGTCCACGAGCAGCGCGGTGCCCACGCCCAGCGCCATCCCGGTCAGCCCGCCGACCGAGGTGAGCAGCACCGCCTCCAGCAGGAACTGCACGCCGATGTCGCGGGGGCGGGCACCGACCGCCTTGCGCAGGCCGATCTCGCGGGTCCGCTCGCGTACCGAGACCAGCATGATGTTGGAGACGCCGACGCCGCCGACCAGCAGCGAGATGCCCGCGATGGCGGCCAGCACACCGGTCAGGACGCCCAGGATGTCACCGAGCACGCCGAGGATCTGCCGCTGGGTGACGGCGCTGAACTCGGTGTCCGGGTGCCGGCGCGACAACTCCGCGACGATCCGGTCACCGAGCTCGTCGATCCGCTCCCGGTCCGGCGCCTTCACCGCGATGCCGTCGATGCGCTGGGTGCCCCACAGCCGTTGCGCCGCCGTCACCGGTACGTGCACCTCGTCGTCCCGGTCCACGCCGAGGCTCTGCCCGAGCGGAGCGAAGACGCCGATCACCCGGAACCGCACGCCGGCCAGCGTGACCTGCTGACCGAGCGGATCCCGGTCGGGGAACAGCGCCCGGGCCACCGAGTCGCCGAGCACCGCCACCCGGCGGCTGGTGTCCACGTCCGCCCCGGTGAGGTAGCGGCCCCGCGACAGCGACCTGGTGAACACCGACGGGGTGGTCTCCAGGACGCCCTGCACGGTGGTGAAGTCGGACCGGTTGCCGGCCCGCGCGGTCGCGCCGGAGGCCACCGTGACGGCGACCCGGCCGGGGTCGCCGACCACCCGGGACACCGCGTCCGCGTCGCTGAGGTCCAGCGGTGAGACCACCGGCGCGTTGCCCACCTCGATCCGGCCCGGCACCACCAGCAGCAGGTTCGAGCCGAGCCCTTCGACCTGCTGCTCGACCTGCTGTTTCGTGCCGGTGCCGATAGCCACCAGGATCACCACCGAGGCCACCCCGATGATCACGCCGAGCATGGTCAGCAGGCTGCGCATCCGGTTGGCCCGCAGCGCGTCCGACGCCACCCGCCACGCCTCGGCCAACCTCATCCGGCGTCTTCCCGCGGAAGGCGCCCGGTGGCTCCGGTGGCGCCACCGGAGCCACCGGGCGGGTGCCCCGGGCCGCTTCCGGACGCGGACCGGGGCTCCGCGCTGGGAGCGGGGTCCAGTGTCGCAGGTACGCGGGAGCCGTCCGACGCCGGTCGATCAAGGAGGCTGTCGGACCGGATCAGCCCGTCCCGTACCGCGATCCGCCGGTGTGCCCGGGCGGCCACCTCCTGGTCGTGGGTCACCATCACCAGCGCCACCCCGGACTCGGCGTTCAGCCGTTCCAGCAACTCCAGCACCGCCTCGCCGGTGGCGCTGTCCAGGTTGCCGGTCGGCTCGTCGGCGAGCAGCACCGCCGGTTCGGTCACCAGCGCCCGGGCGATCGCCACCCGCTGCTGCTCGCCGCCGGAGAGCTGGTTGGGCCGGTGGTGCAGCCGATGGCCGAGCCCGACCCGGCCCAGCATCGCCGCCGCCCGTTCCCGCCGCTGCCGCGCCCCGACGCCCCGGTAGACCAGCGGCAACGCCACGTTGTCCACGGCCGACGTCCGGGCCAGCAGGTGGAACGCCTGGAACACGAAGCCGATGGTCTCGTTGCGCAGCGTCGCCAGTTCCGGCGCGGTGAGTGTGGTCACGTCCCGCCCGCCGATCACCAGCCGGCCGCCGCTGGGCCGGTCCAGCCCGCCGAGCAGGTGCATCAGCGTCGACTTGCCCGAGCCGGACGGGCCGATCACCGCCACGTACTCGCCCTGGTCGATGGTGAGCGACACCCCGCGCAGCGCGGACACCGAGACACCGTCCAGCTCGTACGTGCGCCAGACGTCGACCGCCTCGACCGCCGGTACGGTCACGGCAGTTCCTGGCCGTCGCGCACCTGGTCGGCGCCGCGCACCACCACCCGGTCACCGGCCCGTACGCCGTCGACGATCTGCACCAGGTCCTGCCCCTGCACGCCGACCGTCACCGGTACCCGGCCGGCCCGGCCGTCGCGCAGCACCCAGACCGCGTCCCGCCCGTCGGCGGAGAACACCGCCGACGCCGGCACGGCCACCGCGTCGGCGGCCTCCCGCACCCGCAGCCGCACCACCGCGTTCATGCCGGGGCGGGGCGCCGGGGCGGCCTCGGCCTCACCGAGACGGCCGGTGCCCAGGTCGAGCCGGACCCGGTAGGTCACGCCGCCCCGGGCCGAGCTGGTGGGCAGCACGTCCACCGACCGCACCGTCGCGTCGTACGTCGCACCGGTCACCGCGTCCAGCTCGACCGACGCGGGCACCCCGGCCCGGACCAGCAGCACGTCGGTCTCGTCCACCTCGGCGAGCAGGCCGAGCCGGCCGATGTCCACCACGGTGAGCACCGGCGTCCCGGCGGTGACCCGGCCACCGGCCGGGATCGCGTCGTCCACCCCCGGCGGCGGGCCGCCCTGCCCGCCCGTGCCGAGCGCCGACGGGTCGAGACCGGGCACCGCCGCGCCACCGGTCGCACCGAGCAGCCCGGCCAGGTCGGCTTCAGCCGCCGCCCGGGTGCCGCCCGGCTGCACCACACCGGCGATCGGCGCGCGCAACGTCAGCGCGTCCACTGCCGCCTTCGCCAGGTCGTACGCCTGCTGGGCCTGGATTCGCTGCGCGGCCGACAGCGCGCCGACGGCGCTGTTCAGGCCGGCGACCCCGCGCTGCACCTGGGCCACGGCCCGGTCGGCGGCGCGGGCGGCCGACTCGTACTGCCGCTGCGCCGACTGGACGTGGAGCAGCAGCGCGGCGCGTACCTGCGGGTCGCCGACCTTGCCGGCGGCGGCGCGGGCGGCGGCGAACGCCTCGTCGGCGGCCCGGTCGGTGCCGCGCCGGCTGCCGCCCAGGTCGCCCGGGCCGGTGCCCGGCCCGGCCCGCTTCGCCGCGCGCAACGCGTCCCGCGCCTTGGCCAGGCGGTCCCGGGCCGACGGCGAGTCGATCACCGCGAGTACCTGCCCCCGGCTCACCCGCTGGCCCGGCTGGACCCGCAGGCGGGCCAGTGTGCCGTCGGCGGGGGCGGTGAGCGTGGCGGCGGCCCGCGCGGTGACGGTGGCGGGCGCGTCGATCACCTCGCTGACCGGCGCGCGGCCCACCTCGGCGACGGTGACCGCCGGGGCGTCGTCGCCGCAGGACGCGGCGGTCGTGCCGGTCAGCGCGACGACCGCGAGAAGTGCGGTGACGAGACGGGGGCGGCGGGCCGCGGGCAGCCGCGGCGAGGGAGTGCGGGCCACCCGGACCATGCTACGACCCGTCGACAGGCGTCGACGGCTCAGCCGACGACCGCCCGCAGGTACGCCATGCAGTCGTCGTGCAGCATCGACCACGGGTCGCCGAACACCTCGTCTGCGGCCTGCTCCGGGGTCCGGCCCTGGTGCACCACGGCCCGATAGAAGTCCAGCATCCGCTGCTCGCCGTACCTGTCGACCAGGTGGCGTACGGCCAGGTAGCCGACGCCGTACGCGCCGCCGACCCGGTCGTCGCTCGCGTCGTCGGCGGGTGCCACCGCCTCCAGCCGCCCGGACCAGCCGCCGCCCAGCAGGTCCCGCACCTCGGCCAGGCCGTCGTAGCGGTGCACCGGCTGGCCGTCGGCTCCGGCGTACTCGGCCAGCCCCTCCACCAGCCACCAGTCCGCGCGGTCGGCGTAGCCGCGGTCGGGCAGCGAGGCCACGTGGGTCAGCTCGTGCCGGAGCAGGTCGTCGATGCCGGCCGGGGTGACGATCTCGGCGTTGAGCACGACGTCGTGGCGCCCACCCCCGACGCCCACCGCGTAACCGGCTGTCCACTTCGGCCGTCCGCCGCCGTACCAGCGCTGCCACTCGCCCTTGGCGGCGTAGAAGACGAGGTACCGGTCCGGCGGGCCGCCGCCGATCGCGTACCGGTCCGCGGCCCGCGCCGCGGTCTCGGCCTGGGCGAGCAGGCCGGGCAGCTTGCGCCGCTGGGCCGGGGTGGTGGCCACCACCACCCGCTTGCCGACCGTCACGGCGAGGTCGTCCGCCTGCCACGGCCGCACGCCCGCCGGGTCCGTCTCGGACGGTTCCAGCGCGGTCAGCCGGGGTTCCTCCCCCGCCAGCCGCCAACGCGTGCCAAGCTCCACTGTGCTCGGCGCGCAGTCCGGCACCACGAAGCAGTAGCCGACAGTCACCGCGAACCGCCACTCCCCCGGTCGCCCGTCGGCTTCCGCCGGCACCCCGTCGGCCGTCGGCCGCCAGGTCGTGACCCGCAGCGCCCGCAGCGCCGCGTACCGGCGGCTCAGCGCCGGCCGGGCCGCCGGCTCGGCGACCGCGAGGAAGCCCGCCCGGTCCGCGCCGACGAGCGCGGTGGCCTGCCGGTCCAGCAGCGCGAGCATCCGCTCGCCGAGCCGCCGCTGCGCCGCCGTGCCCGGGTCGTCCGCCGCGGCCGGCCGCCCGGCCGCATCGGGCGCCGGCTCCCGCAGGAGTACGCCGGGGACCGCGCCCGCCACCAGGCCGAGCGCGAGCCCGAGCGCGGTCCAGAGCGGCCACCGCCGTTTCCGCACCGCCCGCGGCTGCGCCGGCGGTACGGGATACGGGGCCGGACCAGCGGCGAAGTGCGCCAACGACGCCGCGTCCGGGGCCGAGGCCGGGGCGACGGCTTCGACGGTGGGAGGAGGCTCGTCGCCGTCCGCCGTCCGGCCGGGAGGCTGCTCGTCGCCGTCGGTCACCGGCGAAGGGTACGACCAATCGGGCGTTCCGGGAAAGAGTCCCCCGCCGTTTAGGAAAGTGCCCCCAGAGGGGCCTAAACCTTCCAGGATCTCTCAGGTCGGGGTCGGCCGGATCGGACGCGCGCTGGGCGGCCCGTTAGCGGCCGGGGTGCTGCCGCGCGTACTCGACGGCCCGCCCGACGACGAGCTGGTCCCGAGACTGGAACGGGCCGGCGGGACCAGGGTCTCCGCCGGCCCGCACTGGGACAGGTGGGGTGTCACGTTCGCCGACCCGGACGGCTGCCGCCTCGTGCTGTGCACCCGGGCCTGGTCGAACGACTGACTCACTTCTTCGACAGCACCGCGCGGCCGAAGAACGCCAGGTTGGCCGGGCGCTCCGCGAGCCGGCGCATCAGGTAGCCGTACCACTGGTCGCCGTAGGGGACGTACGTCCGCACCGTGTAGCCCTCGCCGACCAGGCGCTGCTGCTCCTCCGGGCGGATGCCGTAGAGCATCTGGAACTCGAACCGGCCCGGGTCGCGGTCGAACCAGCGCGCCCGGTCCTCGCCGATCGCGATCAGCCGCGGGTCGTGCGTGGCCAGCATCGGGTAGCCATCACCGGACATCAGCACGTTCATGCATCGCACGTACGACTTGTCCACCTCGCGGGCGGACTGGTACGCCACCGACTCCGGCTCCTTGTACGCGCCCTTGCACAGCCGCACCCGCGACCCGGCCGAGGCCAGCTCCCGGCAGTCCGACTCGGTCCGCCGCAGGTACGCCTGCAGCACCGCGCCCGTACCCGGGTGGTCCTTGCGGAGCTTCGCCAGGATGTCCAGCGTCGAGTCGGTGGTGGTGTGGTCCTCCATGTCCAGCGTGACAGTGGTGCCCGCCGCGTCGGCCGCCGCGCAGATCGCCCGCGCGTTGTCGTACGCGAGCTGCTCGTCGAACATCTGGCCCAACGCGGACAGCTTCACGCTGACCTCGGCCGCCGGGGTGAGCCCGGCGGCGGCGAGGCGCCTCAGCAGCGTGCGGTATTCGTCCCGGGTGGCGTTCGCCTGATCCGGGGTGGTGGTGTCCTCGCCCAGGTAGTCGAGGGTGACCGCTTGGCCGTCGGCGACCAGCTCACGGGTGGCGCGCAGCGCGTCGTCGGTGGTGGCGCCGGCGACGAACCGGCGGACGACGTCCCGGGTGAACGGGGCCGTCGCGACGAGCCGCTCCACCTGGGAAGACCGGGAGGCGGCGAGGATGACGGAACGGAGCATGAGCCGAGCGTAACGCTCACCACCGAGCCCCCGCCGGGTGCGTCCGAGGCCCACTGCCTCCCACCCTGCGGCCTGGCCCGAGCAGCCTCGGCTGGCGGGGATCGGCTACAACAATCACGTGGATCGACGACACCCCCGGCGCCGGCTCCGCTCGGCCTCCGTGCAGCTCGGCGCGCTGACCGCGCTGGCCCTCGCGCTCTCCGGCTGCAACAACGGTTACGACGACGACGATGACGACTGCGCGCTCGGACCGGCCGGCGGAGGCGGCGACACCGTCGCGGTCGCCCTGCGCGTGCCCGCACCGGCCACCGCCGGGCGCGGCGAACCCGCCCCGGCCGCGGCGCTGCCTGAGCGCGGCGGCTTCGGCACCCACCTCGCCTCCTGCGGCGGCTGACGTGCGCCGCGAGGCGACCACGCCGCGTCCCGGCTGGGACGGGACCATCCGGGCCCAGGGCCTGGTGTACGTGGACACCGAGCTGCCCGACGGCGAGATCATGTCGTACTGGGACGAAACGGCCGCGTACTCGTTCACGCTCGACGAGGTGCTCCGGCTGGAGGAGGCCACGGAGGAGCTGCACCGGATGTCGGTCGCCGCCGCCGAGCACGTGGTGGCCCGCCGCCGGTACGCCGAGTTCGGCATCCCCGGGTGGGCCGCCGAGGCGGTCGCCCGCTCGCTGCGGGAGAACCCGCCGACGCTCTACGGCCGGTTCGACCTGTGGTACGACGGCAGCGGGCCGCCGAAGATGCTGGAGTACAACGCCGACACCCCTACCGCGCTGGTCGAGGCGAGCATCGTGCAGTGGTACTGGCTGGAGCACACCCGCCCGGACGCGGACCAGTGGAACAGCCTGCACGAACGCCTGGTCGGCGCATGGGCCAAGATCGGCGCCGGGCTGCACGAGCCGCGGGCGCACGTGCTCTGGTCCGACGAGGAGGAGTCGGGCGAGGACCAGATCACCGCCGGCTACCTGGCCGAGACGGCCCGCCAGGCCGGGCTGGACGTGACGCTCATGCCGATCCAGCAGGTCGGCTGGGACGGGCGGCGCTTCGTCGACGCCGCCGACAAGCCGATCACCACCTGCTTCAAGCTCTACCCCTGGGAGTGGATGCTGGCCGAGCCGTACGGGCGGACCGCGCTGGACCCGGGCACGCCCACCACCTGGATCGAACCGGCCTGGAAGCTGCTGCTGTCGAACAAGGCGCTGCTGGCGGTGCTCTGGGAGATGTACCCGGGGCACGACTACCTGCTGCCCGCGTACCTGGACTCGCCGCGCGGCATGACCGAGTACGTGGCCAAGCCGCTGCTCGGCCGCGAGGGCGGCTCGGTACGCATCGTGACCGGTGACACGGAGATCACGAACCCGGGGATCTACGGCGAGGAGGGCTTCTGCTTCCAGGAGTTCCGCGCGTTGCCCGAGTTCGAGGGCAACCGGACGGTGCTGGGGAGCTGGATCGTGGACGGCGGGTCGGCGGGCGCCGGCGTACGCGAGAGCGAGAGCCTCATCACTGACGGTTACGCGCGGTTCCTGCCCCACTACATCGACGCACCGCGTGCGCTCTGAGTCGTCTACCGTTGGTGTCGTGAACTTCGACGCGTACGCCCGGACCGGGGTCGAGCTCGTCAACGCCCGGCTGGACGACCTGGACGGCCTGCGGGCCGTCTTCTCGGACGAGCAGGGCTGGATGCGCGACGAGGTCGCGGAACGGGACCTGGCGATCTTCCGGCGAGCCCAGAAGCGCCTCCGGGACGTCTTCGAGTACGGCACCTCGGGCCGGGACAACGAGGCGGTCGCGGAGCTGAACGCGCTACTGGAGGCGTTCCCGGTGCAACCGCGAATCTCCGGGCACGACTCCTCCGACTGGCACATGCACGTGACCAGCCGGGGCGCGTCGGTCTCCTCCGAATACCTGGCCGGCGCGGTCTGGGGCCTGTCGGTGTGGCTGTGCGAGTACGGCAGCGCCCGCTTCGGGGTCTGCGCCGACGACCGCTGCGGCAACGTCTACCTGGACACCTCGTCCAACTGCTGCCGGCGGTTCTGCTCCGAGCGCTGCGCCACCCGCTCCCACGTGGCGGCGCATCGGGCCCGCAAGCGCGCAGCGGTCGGCGAGCAGGCCGTCCCGGCGCAGCCGCTGTCCCCGGTGAGCTGACCTGCGGCGTCCCGGCCGCCGCCCGTGTACGAGCGGCCGGGGCGGCGAGCGCCGGTCAGGCGTCGACCGGTGAGGGCGCGGTCAGGTTGGCCCGGGCGAACTCCAGGGACTCCCGCAGGTCCGTCTCGCGGACCGCGCGGCTCTTCGCGCCCCGGGTGGTCACCTCCACCGCTACCGAGCCGGTGAACCCCCGCCCGGCGAGCGACCGGAGCATCTCCGCGCACGGCTGGCCGCCACGGCCGGGCACCAGGTGCTCGTCACGCCCCTCGCCGGTGCCGTCGCCCAGGTGCACGTGCGCCAGCCCGGACCCCATCCGGTCGGCCATCGCCAACGCGTCGGTGTGCGAGGCCGCGCAGTGCGACAGGTCCAGCGTGTACGAGGCGTACCCGATCTCGGTCGGATCCCAGCCCGGCGCGTACGGGACGAACTGCCGTCCGGCCATCCGCACCGGGTACATGTTCTCCACCCCGAAGTGCACGCCGCCGAACTGCCCGGCGATGGCGTCGAGCCCGTCGGCGAAGGTACGGGCGTAGTCACGCTGCCAGGTGAACGGCGGGTGCACCACGACAGTGGGCGCCTCCAGCGTCTCGGCCAGCTCGGCGGCCCTGCGCAGCCGCTCCCACGGGTCGGGGCTCCACACCCGCTGGGTGACGAGCAGGCAGGGTGCGTGGACCGACAGCACCGGGACGCCGTAGTGCTCGGCGAGGCCGCGCAGCGCGCCCGCGTCCTGGCTGACCGGGTCGGTCCAGACCATCACCTCGATGCCGTCGTAGCCGAGCTCCGCGGCGAGCTGGAACGCCGCCGCGGTCCGCTCGGGAAAGACCGAGGACGTGGACAGGAGCACCGGAACGCGGTAAGTCACACCCCCGAGGGTAGCTCCAACCGCCGGCAAGCATCGGGACGAGCAACCGCAAAGCAACCCAGAGCGCTCGCACTGTCACATCGGCGCGAGCTGATCCAGCCGGCGCAGGATGACTCCCTCCCGCAGCGCCCACGGGCAGACGTCCACGCAGTCGACGTCGAGGCGGCGCATCACCGCCTCGGCCACCACCGCGCCCGCGAGGAGCTGGTGCGCCCGCTGCGCGCTCACCCCCTCAAGCTCCGGCAACTGGGCCGGCGGGATGTGCCTGACGAACCCGAGCACCTGCCGCAGCCCGGTACGGGTCAGACTCCGGCGCGCCCACAGACCCGCGCCGGAGGGCGCGGCGCCTGCGAGCCGGGCCAGCGTGCGGAACGTCTTCGAGGTGGCCACCGGGCGCTCCCAGCCCACCGCCGTCAACTGCTCCACCACCGGGTCGAGCTGCGCGTCCACGTACGCCCGCAGTTCCTCCACGGCCTCAGCCGACGGCGGCGCCAGGCCGGCCGGGTCGACGGCGAGCCGCTCCCGGCTGAGCCGCCCCGCGCCGAGCGGAAGCGAGATCGCCACGTCCGGGTGCTCGTCGATCCCGGCGGCCAGCTCCAGCGAGCCGCCGCCGATGTCCATGGCCAGTAGCCGCCCGGCCGACCAGCCGAACCACCGCCGCACCGCCAGGAACGTCATCCGCGCCTCGTCCGCGCCGGAGAGCACCTCCAGGCGTACGCCCGTCTCGTCGCGGACGCGGGCCAGCACGTCGGCGGCGTTCGTGGCGTCGCGGACCGCGCTCGTGGCGAACGCCAGCAGATCCTCGGCGCCCAGCCCGTCAGCCGCCGCCCGGGCCATGCCGACCGCCTCGACCAGGCCGTCCGCGCCGCCCTCGGTGAGCGCGCCGTCCGGCCCGATCTGCTCGGCCAGCCGCAGCACCACCTTCTCCGAGTGCGCCGGCCAGGGATGCGCGCCGTGGTGGGCGTCGACCACCAGCAGGTGCACCGTGTTGGAACCGACGTCGAGGACACCCAGTCGCATGGGAGAGACACTAGGGCCAACACGTTTCGTCGGCTCGGCGGCCGGGCCGGGTCACCGCGCGTACGCTGGTCCGAGTGACAGGGCAGATCGAGCTTCACGTGCTGGTGGACGACCCCGAGGACCCGCGCAGCCGCGAGGTCGGGCTGGACTTCCCACGGGAGTGGATCGAGTTCGTCGACCCGGCCGACGCGAAGCACGTCGTCCGCGCCGACCTGACCTGGCTGCTGTCCCGCTGGACGTGCATCTTCGGCCAGGGGTGCCACGGCATCGTCGCCGGGCGGGCCGCCGACGGGTGCTGCTCGCACGGCGCGTTCTTCACCGACTCCGACGACGAGAAGCGCGTCCGTGCGGCGGTGAAGAAGCTGACGCCGGAGACGTGGCAGCACTTCCGGCGCGGGTTCAAGAACTGGACCGAGAACGACACCGTCGACGGCAAGACCCCGGCCCGGCGTACCGCCACCCGCGACGTGGACGCACCGTGCGTGTTCCTCAACGACGCCGGCTTCGCCGGTGGGGGCGGCTGCGCGCTACACGCCCAGGCGCTGCGCGACGGGGTGCACCCGCTGGAGTACAAGCCGGACGTCTGCTGGCAGTTGCCGGTACGCCGCGACCAGGAGTGGCACAAGCGGCCGGACAACACGAAGGTGCTGATCTCCACGCTCGCCGAGTTCGACAGGCGCGGCTGGGGCGCCGGCGGGCACGACCTCGACTGGTGGTGCACGTCCTCCACCGACGCGCACGTCGGCGCCGAGCCGATGTACGTCTCGTACGGGCCGGAGCTGACCGCGCTGATCGGCGCGCCCGCGTACGCGAAGCTGGCCGAACTCTGCGCCGCCCGACAGCGCCAGGGTCAGATCGCCCCCCACCCGGCCAGCGAGTAAGGAAGGGCCCCTTATTAACGCCTCCGGTAGAGGAAGGGCCCCTTCTTAACGCTCCCGCAGCGCCGCGTCGACCAGGGCGCGGGCGCTCCGCTTCGCCGCGTCGGCCACCGCCGGGTCGCCGTCGAGCACCCCGTCGGCCAGGCCACCGTCGAGCAGCAGGGTGAGCTGGCGGGCCAGCGACTCCGGTTCGGCCGCCCCGGACTGCCGGGCCAGGTCGGTCACCCAGGCCCGTACCGCGTTCTTGTGCTCGACGGTACGGGCGTGCACCGGGCTGCCGGCCGCTGACTCGGCCGCGGTGTTCGCAGTACTGGGCACCGGCGTAGTGGGACGGACCATCACCGCTCGCGTGGCCGAGCTGGGACACGAGGTCGCCGTCGGCACCAGGGACGGGGCACCGAAATGCTGCTGCCGATCTGGCTGGGGCTGCGCCTCTACGGCCGGCTGGGCAACGTCAAGGTCGTGCGCTGAGAACGCGTGAAAGGCCGGCACCCCGTCGTCGGGGTGCCGGCCTGTCTCGCTTACTTGTTCCAGTGTTCGGCGACCAGGTCGGCGGCCTGCTGCTCCCACTGGGCGTAGTGGTCCGGGTAGGCGGACACCTGGACGGTCTGGGCGGCCTTGGTCAGGGGCATGTCCTGCCAGCCGTCGACCTGCTTCAGACCCTT
>NZ_KB895845.1:0-105974 GCF_000374985.1 Micromonospora sp. CNB394
CGGGTTGACCGCCCCGAACGGTCCGTCGCAGCAGCGGGTGATCCGGCAGGCCCTCGCGGACGCCCGGTTGGGCAGCGCGGATGTCGACGTGGTCGAGGCGCACGGCACGGGCACGACGCTCGGTGACCCGATCGAGGCGCAGGCCCTGCTGGCCACGTACGGGCAGGAGCGTGAGGAGCCGCTGCTGCTCGGTTCGGTCAAGTCGAACATCGGTCACACGCAGGCCGCCGCCGGGGTGGCCGGTGTGATCAAGATGGTGCTGGCGATGCGGGAGGGCGTGGTACCGGCGACGCTGCACGTGGACGAGCCGTCCCCGCACATCGACTGGACCTCCGGGGCCGTCGAGCTGGCGATCGAGTCGCGTCCGTGGCCGGCCGTGGACCGGGCGCGCCGGGCGGCGGTGTCGTCGTTCGGCATCTCCGGCACCAACGCCCACGTCATCATCGAACTGCCCGAGGACCTGCCCACCGAGACCGCGGAACCCGAGACCGCCGCCGGCCGGAGCGCGGGGCTCGTGGCCTCCGACGTCGTCGTCTGGGCGGTGTCGGGGCGGTCGAAGGGCGCCCTGGCCGGTCAGGCGGCCCGGCTGGCCCGGCACGTGCGCGAGCACGGCGAGGTCGATGCGGCGGCGGTGGGTTGGTCTTTGGCCGTGACCCGGTCGGTGTTCGATCAGCGGGCGGCTGTGGTCGGGTCGGGTATGGAGGAGTTGCTGGCGGGGCTGGACGCTCTGGCGTCGGGGTCGCCGGCCGGCAATGTGGTCGCGGCGACGTCGTCGTCGCACGGTGCGGGCCCGGTGTTCGTGTTCCCGGGTCAGGGTGCGCAGTCGGCGCGGATGGCTGCGGGTCTGGTGGGTCGTACGCCGGTCTTCGACGCGCGGTTGGCGGAGTGTCAGGGGGCGTTGGCGCCGTATCTGGACGTGGACCTCGTGTCGGTGCTCACCGGTGACGACGAGTCGTGGTTGGCGCGGGTGGAGGTCGTGCAGCCGGTGCTGTGGGCCGTCGGCGTCGCCCTCGCCGCCGTGTGGCAGCACGCGGGTGTGGTTCCGGCTGCGGTGGTCGGTCACTCGCAGGGTGAGATCGGCGCGGCGTGTGTGGCGGGGATCCTCAGCCTGGAGGACGCGGCGAAGGCGGTGGCGTTGCGCTCCCGGGCCCTGACCGCGCTGCGGGGCACCGGGACGATGGCGTCGGTCGACCTCCGCGCGGACGCGGTGACGGAGCGGCTGCCGGGCTTCCCCGGGGTGGGCGTCGCGGCGGTGAACGGTCCGTCGACTGTGGTGGTGTCGGGTCCGCCGCAGCCGGTTGCCGATCTGGTGGCGGCGTGTCAGGCCGACGGGGTGCGGGCGCGGTTGATTCCGGTGGACTATGCGTCGCATTCGGCGGCGGTGCGGGAGGTGGCGGAGCGGTTGCGCGCCGATCTGGCCGACGTGACGCCGCGGCCCGGCCATGTCCGGATGGTGTCGACGGTGACCGGGGACTGGGTGGACCCGTTCTCGATGACGGCGGACTACTGGTACGACAACCTGCGGCAGACGGTGCGGTTCGACGCGGCTGTGCGGGTGGCGGTCGAGGCGGGTCACACGACGTTCGTGGAGATCTCTCCGCATCCGGTGTTGACGATGCCGGTGACGGCGATCCTTGATGACGCCGGTGTCACCGGGCACATCCTGGGCAGCCTGCGTCGTGGTGACGACGATCCGACGCGGCTGCTGACGAACCTCGCGACCGCCCACACGATCGGTCTGCCTGTCGACCTGACGGCCGTCCTGGCCGAGACCGACACCGTCGCACTGCCCACCTACGCCTTCGACCGCAGCCGCTACTGGCCCACCGCGGCGACCCGGCAGGACGGCGCCGAGGAGACCCCGGACGGCGTCGACTCCGCGTTCTGGGCGGCCGTCGAGCGCGAGGACCTGACCGCGCTCGCGGAACTCACCGAGCAGGACGCGACGGAATCCGTGGAACGGCTGGGCGGGGCCCTGCCCGTGCTCGCCTCCTGGCGACGCCGGCAGCGCAACCGGTCCAGCCTGGACGACCTGCGCTACCGCAGCGTCTGGCAGCCGTACACCGGGACGCCCGTCAGCTTCCTCCCCGGCGCCTGGTGGGTGATCGCCGACGCGCGGCACCCGGAGGAGGGCGAGGCCGCCGTCGCCGAGCTGTCGCGCCGGGGCGCCGATGTCCGGCTGGTGTCGCTGCCGGAGAACCTGACCGGCCGGGCCGCCCTCACCGCGCACCTGGGCGGTGTCACCCGGACCGCCGACGGGGGGCCCGCCCCGGTCGACGGGGTGCTGTCCCTGCTCGCCCTCGCGGACGGCCCGGTCGACGACACCCAGCCGGTGCCGCCGTTCCTCGCCCGGTCGCTCGCGCTGATCCAGGCGCTCGGCGACCTCGACGTCGCCGCACCGTTGTGGTGCGTCACCCGGGGCGCCGCCGGCACCACCCGGGGCGGCACCGCCGGCCGCCCGGAGCAGTCGCTGCTCTGGGGCCTCGGCCGGGTGGTGGCCCTCGAACACCCCGAGCGGTGGGGCGGCCTGGTCGACGTCCCGGCCACCCTGGACGACCACGGCTGGGACCTGCTCTGCGCCGCCCTCGCCGGTCTCGACGGCGAGGACCAGCTCGCCGTTGACGGCGCCACCGTCCTCGTCCGCCGGCTGGTGCGCTCGCCCGGCGGGGAGGCACCCACCGACGAGGCCGGCTACCCGGGCACGACGCTGGTCACCGGCGGCACCGGCGCGCTCGGCGCGGAGGTGGCCCGCTGGCTGGCCGCCCGGGGAGCCGAACACCTGATGCTCGTCAGCCGCCGCGGCGCGGACGCCCCCGGCGCCACGGCACTCGTCCGTGAGCTGACCGGGGCGGGCACCCGGGTGACCGTCGCGGCCTGCGACGTGGCCGACCGGGCCGCGCTGGCCAAGCTGCTCGACGAGGTGCCCGCCGACGCGCCGCTGACCAGCGTCGTGCACGCCGCCGGCGTGCTGGAGGACGGGGTGCTCGACGGGCTCACCGCCGACCGGCTCGCCACCGTCCTGCGACCCAAGGTGCTCGGCGCCCTGCACCTGCACGAGCTCACCCTCGGGCGGGAACTGCGCGCGTTCGTGCTGTTCTCCGCGATGGCCGGCCAGCTCGGCGCCGCCGGTCAGGGCAGCTACGCCGCCGCCAACGCCTACCTCGACGCGCTCGCCGAGCAGCGGCACCGTCAGGGCCTGCCGGCCACCTCGGTCGCCTGGGGCCCCTGGACGGCCGGCGGGATGGCCGCCACCGACCAGGCCGTCGAGGAGCGCCGCCGGCGTACCGGCGTGGCCCGCCTCGACACCGGGCCCGCGCTCACGGCGCTCGCCCAATGCGTCGCGCGGGGCGAGCCGGCGACGATGGTGACCGACATCGACTGGGCCCGCTACGTGCCCGGCTTCGTGGCCGTGCGGCCCAGCCCGCTCATCGCGGGCGTGGCCGAGGCACGGCGGGCCGTCGCCGAGCGGGCACAGGACACCGGCGTCTCCGCGGAGTCCCTGACCGCACTGCTCGCCGGGCAGACCGACGCCGAACGACGCAAGACCCTGCTGGAGCTGGTACGCGGGCAGGCCGCCGCGGTGCTCGGGCACGCGTCGATGGACGCCGTCGAGCCGGACCGGGCGTTCCGCGAACTCGGCTTCGACTCGCTGACCGCCGTGGAGCTGCGTAACCGGCTCACCGCGGCGACCGGCGTGCGGCTGCCCGCCACCGTGGTCTTCGACTACCCGACCGCCGCCGGGCTGGCCGAATACGTGCGGGCCGCGATCGTCGACGGCGGCGTGGCCGGGGTCGCACCGGTCTTCGGCGAGCTGGACAGGTTGGAAGCGGCACTCTCCGGCTCGGCACCGGACCGCAGCGCCCGAGTTCGGATCACCGAACGGCTGCGGGCGCTGCTGGCCTCCCTCAACGAGGCCGACGCCCCGGCGGACGGCGAAGCCGTCGCCGAGAAGCTCCAGGACGCGACGCCGGACGAGGTCTTCGACTTCATCGACCGCGAGCTGGGGATGTCCTGACGTGATCGCTGCTGCGACGACGGGTCAACACAAGGAGTGCGCGGTCCATGGCTGACGAGGCGAAGCTTCTCGACTACCTCAAGCGGGTCACCGCTGACCTGCACCAGGTGCGCCAGCGCCTGCGCGAGGTGGAGGCCGGTGAACAGGAACCGGTCGCCATCGTCTCCATGAGCTGCCGATTCCCCGGCGGGGTGCGCTCTCCCGAGGACCTGTGGGAGGTGGTCGCTTCCGGCCGGGACGTGGTCACCGACTTCCCCGAGGACCGCGGCTGGGACCTCGGGTCGCTCTACGACAGCGACCCCGAACAGAGCGGCACGTCGTACACGAGGCAGGGCGGCTTCGTCCACGACCTGGCCGACTTCGACCCGGGCTTCTTCG
This sequence comes from Micromonospora sp. CNB394, assembly GCF_000374985.1. Classification (NCBI taxonomy): domain Bacteria; kingdom Bacillati; phylum Actinomycetota; class Actinomycetes; order Micromonosporales; family Micromonosporaceae; genus Micromonospora; species Micromonospora sp. CNB394. The sequence goes on from NZ_KB895845.1 coordinate 4,394, forward strand.
CGATCTCCCCCCGCGAGGCGCTGGCGATGGATCCGCAGCAACGCTGGCTGCTGGAGACATCGTGGGAGGCCCTGGAGCGGGCCGGCATCGACCCGCACTCGCTGCGCGGCAGCCGCACCGGCGTCTTCGCCGGCAGCACCGGCCAGGACTACGGCACCGTGCTGATGGGTGCCGCGCAGGGCCTGGAAGGGCACCTGATGACCGGCAACGCCGGCAGCGTGGTCTCCGGCCGGATCGCCTACACCTTCGGGCTGGAGGGCCCGGCGGTCACCATCGACACCGCCTGCTCGTCCTCGCTGGTCGCCCTGCACCTGGCGGGGCAGGCGCTGCGGCAGCGGGAGTGCACCCTGGCGATCGTCGCCGGGGTCACCGCCATGTGCACCCCGGCCGCCTTCGTCGAGTTCTCCCGGCAGCGCGGCCTCGCCGCCGACGGCCGCTGCAAGGCGTTCGCCGCCGCCGCCGACGGGACCGGCTGGTCCGAGGGCGTCGGCGTCCTGGTGCTGGAGCGGCTGTCGGACGCGCAGCGCAACGGCCACCCCATCCTCGCCGTGGTGCGAGGCAGCGCCGTCAACTCCGACGGCGCCTCCAACGGCCTGAGCGCCCCGAACGGGCCGTCACAGCAGCGGGTGATCCAGCAGGCGCTGGCCAACGCCGGCCTCGCCACCGGCGGCGTGGACGTGGTGGAGGCGCACGGCACCGGCACCCGGCTCGGCGATCCGATCGAGGCGCAGGCGCTGCTTGCCACGTACGGGCAGGACCGGGGGGACTCGGCGCCGCTGCTGCTCGGGTCGGTCAAGTCGAACATCGGTCACGCCCAGGCAGCCGCCGGTGTCGCCGGTGTGATCAAGATGGTCATGGCGATGCGGCACGGCGTCGTCCCGCCCACCCTGCACGTGGACGAGCCGACGCCCGAGGTCGACTGGTCGGCCGGCGAGGTGTCGCTGGTGACCGAGGCGACGCCGTGGCCGGCGGTGAGCCGGCCGCGCCGCTCGGCCGTCTCCTCGTTCGGGGTGTCCGGCACGAACGCCCACACCATCCTGGAGCAGGCTCCGGCGCCCCAGCAGTCCCCGTCGGCCGCCGCCGCGTTGCTGGTCGAGCGGCCGGTCGTGCCGGTGCCGGTGTCGGCCCGGGACGCGGCCGGCCTCGCCGCGCAGGCGGGCCGCTGGGCGGCCCGGATCGCCGCCGACGAGACCCTGCGGCCCCTGGACGTGGCCTTCTCGTCGGTCACCTCACGCTCCACCCTGGAGCATCGGGCCGTGGTTTCCGCGACCGGCCGTGAGGAGTTGCTGGCCGGGTTGCGTGCCCTGGCTGCCGGGCGGCCGTCGGGCGCGTTGCTCGTCGGGCAGGCGGCTGGGCGAGGTTCGCTGGCGGTGCTGTTCTCCGGTCAGGGTGCGCAGCGTGCCGGCATGGGTCGGGAGTTGTATGCCGAGTTCCCTGTCTTCGCCGCCGCCCTCGACGAGGCGTGCGGGCACCTGGACGGGGCTTTGCCGCGCCCTTTGCGTGAGGTGCTCTTCGCCGCCGGGGGTTCGGCTGACGCCGAGCTGCTGGACCGGACGGTGTTCACCCAGGCCGGGCTGTTCGCCGTCGAGGTGGCGTTGTTCCGGCTTGTCGAGTCCTTCGGGGTCACGCCGGATTTCGTGGGTGGGCACTCGGTCGGTGAGGTGACGGCTGCGCACGTGGCCGGGGTGTTGTCGCTGGAGCATGCCTGTGCGTTGGTGGCGGCGCGGGGCCGGTTGATGCAGGCGTTGCCGACCGGTGGCGGGATGCTGGCGGTCGCGGCGGCCGAGGCCGATGTGGCGGCGGCGCTGGACGGGTTGGCCGGTGTGGGGATCGCGGCGGTCAATGGTCCGCAGGCTGTTGTGGTCTCCGGTGCCGTTGAGGCCCTCGACGAGGTGGAGCGGGTCTGGAAGGACCGGGGTGTGCGTACGCGTCGGCTCGCGGTCAGCCACGCGTTCCACAGTCCGTTGATGGAGCCGATGCTCGCTGATTTCCGGGCCGTTCTCGACGGGTTGGAGTTCGCCGCGCCGGTGCTGCCGGTCGTGTCGAACGTGACCGGTGCCCTGGCCGGCGATGAGATCCGCACGCCGGAGTACTGGGTGCGGCACGTGCGCGAGGCGGTGCGGTTCGCTGACGGGGTCGCCGCGCTGCGCGCCGCCGGGGCGGACACGTTCCTGGAGGTCGGCCCGCGTAGCGTGCTGACCGCGATGGTCGGCGACATCCTGCCCGCCGACGACGCCGTGCTGGCCGTTGCCGCGCAGCGTGGGGATCGGCCCGAGGTGCAGGGGCTGTTGGCCGGGCTGGCCGAGTTGCACGTGCACGGCGTGCCGGTGACCTGGGCGCAGTGGTTCGTCGACACCGGCGCGCGGCGGGTGGACCTGCCCACGTACGCGTTCCAGCACCAGCGCTACTGGCCCGAGGCCGGTGCCGGGTGGACCGGCGACGTCACCGCCGTCGGCCTGCGCCCCGCCCAACACCCCCTGCTCGGGGCCGCCGTCGGCGTCGCGCACGCCGAGGGATTCCTGTTCACCGGCCGGCTGGCCCGGCGTACCCACCCGTGGATCTGTGACCACGTCGTCTTCGACACCGTGCTGCTGCCCGGCACTGGCTTCGTCGAACTCGCCCTCCAGGCCGGCGCGCACGTCGGCGCGGACCACGTCCGCGAACTCACCCTGGAGTCGCCGCTGATCCTGCCGGAGACCGGGGGCGTCGACATCCAGCTCTGGATCGGCCCGGCCGACGAGACCGGCTGCCGGTCCGTGTCGCTGCACTCCGCCCAGGACGGCGAGCCGGCCGAGGGCACGGGCGAGCGGACCTGGACCCGCAACGCCAGCGGCGTGCTGGCCAGCGGCCCCGCCACGCCGAGCGGCCCCGCCGGCTGGTCCGACCTGACCACCTGGCCGCCGCCGGGCGCCACCGAGGTCGGCACCGACGACCTCTACCTGAACCTCGCCGCCCAGGGCTACGACTACGGCCCGTCCTTCATCGCCCTGCGCTCCGCGTGGCGGCGCGGCGACGACCTCTTCGCCGAGCTGGTGCTCCCCGAGGCTCCCGCCGCCGAGGCCGGCGGGTACGGCCTGCACCCGGCCCTGCTCGACGCGGCGCTGCACACCCTCGGCCTGACCACGCCGGCCGGAGCGCCTTCAGGGGCGGGCATGCCCCCGGGGTACGGCCGGCTGCCGTTCTCCTGGAACGACGTCGCCCTGCACGGCGCCGGGGCCGCGGCGGCCCGCGTCCGGGTCTCGCACACCGGCCCCGACAGCATCTCGCTGCTGCTCACCGACGTCACCGGCGCGCCCGTCATCTCCGTCGGCTCCCTGGTCCTGCGGCCGGTCTCCGCCGACCAGCTCCGCACCGCCTCCGGCGGCGGCACCGAGTCGCTCTTCCGGGTCGAGTGGGCGCCGCTCGCGCTGCCGGCCGGGCCGTCCACAGTCGACTGGGCGGTCATCGGCGACGCCGCGGCGCTCACCGACGCGGTCGCGGCCACCGGCACGGCCGTGGCGGCGTACCCCGACCTGACGGCCCTGGCCACGGCGATGGACGACGGTACGGACGCGCCCCGCGTGCTGGTCCTTCCGTTGCTCGACCCGCCCGCGTCGGCGGACGTGCCGCGCGCTGTCGCCGAGGCGACCCACCGGGTGCTTGCCGTGCTCCAGCAGTTCCTCGCCGAGGAGCGCTACGCGGTGTCCCGACTGGTGGTGCTGACCTCGGGCGCGGTCGCCACCGACCGGGACACCGACCTGACCGACCTGGCCGGTGCCGCCGTGATCGGTCTGCTCCGCTCCGCCCAGTCGGAGAACCCCGACCGGTTCGTACTTGTCGACGTCGACGACGTGGCCGGCTGCGCCGCCGCGCTCGTCCCGGCCGTCGCGACCGACGAACCGCAGGTCGTGATCCGCGCGGGCGTCGCCGCCGGTGCCCGGCTCACCCGGGTTCCCGCCCCGGCCGAGCCGCCGGCCGCCCCGTTCGACTCCGACGGCACCGTCCTGATCACCGGCGCCACCGGCACCCTCGGCCAGCTGATGAGCCGGCACCTGGTCGGCACGTACGGCGTCCGGCACCTCATCCTCACCAGCCGGCGCGGCCGCGCCGCCGGGGGCGTCGCGGAACTCTGCGCCGAGTTGGAGGCGCTCGGCGTGGGCATCACCGTCGCCGCCTGCGACGTCGCCGACCGCGCCGCAGTGGCCGAGTTGCTGGCCGGCATCCCGGCGGAGCACCCCCTCACCGCCGTCGTCCACGCCGCCGGCGTCCGCGACGACGGCGTCATCTCCTCGCTCACCCCCGAGCGGATGGACGGCGTGCTGCGGCCCAAGGTCGACGCCGCGTGGCACCTGCACGAGCTGACCGCCGGCCTCGGCCTGAAGGCGTTCGTCTCGTACTCCTCGCTGGCCGCCACCGCAGGCGGCCCCGGCCAGGGCAACTACGCCGCCGCCAACGCGTTCCTCGACGGGCTGGCCCACCACCGCCAGGCGCGCGGCCTCGCCGCGCTCACCCTCGCCTGGGGCCTCTGGGCCGACCGCAGCGGCATGACCACCGAGCTGGACGACGTCCACCTCAACCGGATCTCCCGCTCCGGCGTCGCCGCCATGGAGGCCGAGGAAGGGCTTGCGCTCTTCGACGCGGCCTGCCGCACCACCGACGCCGCGCTCGTCCCGGCCCGGCTGGACCTCGCCGCCATGAAGATGCAGTTCGCCGGCGGGAGCATCCCGCCGCTGTACCGGGCGCTGATCCGCACGCCCGCGCGCGCCACCGCGGCCACCACCGGCGCGTCGCTGGTGCAGCAGCTCGCCGGGCTCGGCGACGCCGAGCGGGCCGCCGCGCTGGTCGAGATCGTCCGTGGGCAGGCCGCCGCCGTGCTCGGTTACCCCGACCCGGCGGCCATCGAGCCGCGGCGGGCGTTCAGCGAGTTCGGCTTCGACTCGCTGACCGCCGTCGAGATGCGCAACCGGCTCAACAACGCCTTCGGGATGCGGCTGCCGGCCACCCTCGTCTTCGACTACCCGACCCCGCACGACCTGGCGGGCTTCCTGGGTACGGAGATCGCCGGCACCCCGGTCACCGTGCGCCCCGCGACGACCACCGTGCCGGTCGGCGACGACGAGCCCCTCGCGATCATCGGCATGGCCTGCCGGCTGCCCGGCGGCGTGTGGTCGCCCGACGACCTGTGGCGGCTGGTGGTCGACGGCGTCGACGCGGTCAGCGACCTGCCGACCGACCGTGGCTGGGACCTCGACAGCCTCTACAGCCCCGACCCGGACGCCCCCGGCACCTTCTACGCCCGCGGCGGCGGCTTCCTCAGCGGCGTGGACCGGTTCGACCCCGGCTTCTTCGGCATCTCGCCCCGCGAGGCCCTGGCCATGGACCCGCAGCAGCGGCTGCTGCTGGAGACCACCTGGGAGTCCTTCGAGTCCGCCGGCATCGACCCGGCCGACGCGCGGGGCAGCAGCACCGGCGTCTTCGTCGGCACCAGCGGCCAGGACTACGGCTCGCTGCTCGCATACTCGCCGGAGGCCGCCGAGGGCTACATGCTGACCGGGATGACCAGCAGCGTCATCTCCGGCCGGGTGGCGTACACGTTCGGGCTGGAAGGGCCGGCGGTGTCGCTGGACACGGCCTGCTCCTCGTCGCTGGTGGCCCTGCACTGGGCCGGCCAGGCGCTGCGGCGGGGCGAGTGCGACATGGCCCTCGCCGGTGGCGTGATGGTGATGGCCACCCCGACCGCCTTCGTCGAGTTCTCCCGGCAGCGCGGCCTGGCCGCCGACGGCCGGTGCAAGTCGTTCGCCGCGTCCGCCGACGGCACCGGCTGGTCCGAGGGCGTAGGCATGCTGCTCGTACAGCGGCTCTCCGACGCGCGCCGGCAGGGCCGCACCGTGTACGCGGTGGTGCGCGGCTCGGCGATCAACCAGGACGGCGCCTCGAACGGGCTGACCGCCCCGAACGGCCCCGCACAGCAGCGGGTGATCCGGCAGGCGCTGGCGTCGGCGCGGCTCTCCACCGCCGACGTGGACGTGGTCGAGGCGCACGGCACCGGCACCACGCTCGGCGACCCGATCGAGGCGCAGGCCCTGCTGGCCACGTACGGGCGGGAGCGGCCCGCCGACCGGCCGCTGCTGCTCGGCTCGATCAAGTCGAACATCGGTCACGCCCAGGCCGCCGCCGGGGTGGCCGGTGTGATCAAGATGGTGCAGGCCATCCGGCACGGCCTCGTCCCGGCGACGCTGCACGTGGACGAGCCGTCCCCGCACATCGACTGGACCTCCGGCGCCGTCGAGCTGGCCACGGAGTCGCGGCCGTGGCCGGCGGTGGACCGGCCGCGCCGGGCGGCGGTGTCGTCGTTCGGCATCTCCGGCACGAACGCCCACGTGATCATCGAGCAGGGTGACGAGCCGGTCGACGCCGCACGCGTGGACACTCGGCCCGGCCTCGTGGATTCCGGCGTCGTGGCATGGCCGCTGTCGGGGCGGTCGAGGGAAGCCCTGACCGGCCAGGCGGCCCGGCTGGCCCGGCACGTACGCGAGCACGGCGAGGTCGATGCGGCGGCGGTGGGCTGGTCCCTGACGACGACCCGGTCGGTGTTCGACCAGCGGGCGGCTGTGGTCGGGTCGGGTATGGAGGAGTTGCTGGCGGGGCTGGACGCTCTGGCGTCGGGGTCGCCGGCCGGCAATGTGGTCGCGGCGACGTCGTCGTCGCACGGTGCGGGCCCGGTGTTCGTGTTCCCGGGTCAGGGTGCGCAGTCGGCGCGGATGGCTGCGGGTCTGGTGGGTCGTACGCCGGTCTTCGACGCGCGGTTGGCGGAGTGTCAGCGGGCGTTGGCGCCGTATCTGGACGTGGACCTCGTGGCGGTGCTCACCGGTGACGACGAGTCGTGGTTGGCGCGGGTGGAGGTCGTGCAGCCGGTGCTGTGGGCCGTCGGCGTCGCCCTCGCCGCCGTGTGGCAGCACGCGGGTGTGGTTCCGGCTGCGGTGGTCGGTCACTCGCAGGGTGAGATCGGCGCGGCGTGTGTGGCGGGGATCCTCAGCCTGGAGGACGCGGCGAAGGCGGTGGCGTTGCGCTCCCGGGCCCTGACCGCGCTGCGGGGCACCGGGACGATGGCGTCGGTCGACCTCCGCGCGGACGCGGTGACGGAGCGGCTGCCGGGCTTCCCCGGGGTGGGCGTCGCGGCGGTGAACGGTCCGTCGACCGTGGTGGTGTCGGGTCCGCCGCAGCCGGTCGCCGACCTGGTGGCGGCCTGCCAGGCCGACGGGGTGCGGGCGCGGTTGATCCCGGTGGACTACGCGTCGCATTCGGCGGCGGTGCAGGAGGTGGCCGAGCGGTTGCGCGCCGATCTGGCCGACGTGAGCCCGCAGCCGGGGCACACTCGGCTCGTCTCGACGTTGACGGGGGACTGGGTCGAACCGTCCTCGATGGACGCCGGCTACTGGTACGACAACCTGCGGCAGACCGTGCAGTTCGACGCCGCCGTGCGGGTGGCGGTCGAGGCGGGGCACACGACGTTCGTGGAGATCAGTCCGCATCCGGTGTTGACGATGCCGGTCACGGCGATCCTGGACGACGTCGGTGTCACCGGGCACATCCTGGGCAGCCTGCGTCGTGGTGACGACGATCCGACGCGGCTGTTGACGAACCTCGCGACCGCCCACACGATCGGTTTGCCCGTCGACCTGACGGCCGTCCTGGCCGAGACCGACCCTGTTGCCCTGCCCACGTACGCCTTCGACCACCAGCGGTACTGGGTCGAGCCGCCGGCGCACCGGGCCCAGGACGTCAGCTCCGCCGGTCTCCAGGACGCCGGGCATCCGCTGCTCAGCGCCACGCTGACGTTCCCCGACAGCGAACGGATGGTCTTCACCGGGCGGCTGTCGGTGCGTACCCACCCGTGGCTCGGCGAGCACCGGGTGATGGACAACATCCTGCTGCCCGGCACCGCCTTCGTGGAGCTCGCCACGTACGCCGGTGCGCAGGCTGGCTGCCCGACGGTGGAGGAGCTGACGCTGCTCGCCCCGCTCGTCCTGCCCGAACTCGGCGCGCTCCAGGTGCAGCTGACGGTCGGCGACCGCGACGACGACGGGCGGCGCACCGTCCAGCTCTACTCCCGGCCCTACCGGGACGGCTCCGACGAGATCCTCGCCGACGTCGCCTGGACCTGCCACGCCACCGGCCTGCTCGGCCCGCAGCCCGCCGACGCCGCGCCCGCCTTCGACCTGGGGGTGTGGCCGCCGCCCGGCGCGACGCGCGTGGAGTCCGACGACTTCTACTCCGGCATCGAGGCGACCGTCTTCGGGTACGGGCCGGCGTTCCGGGGCCTGCGCGCCGCGTGGACCCGCGACGACCAGGTCTTCGCCGAGGTCGAGCTGCCCGCCGGCCACCACGCCGAGGCCGGCCGCTTCGGCGTGCACCCGGCGCTGCTGGACGGCGCGCTGCAGGCCATGTCGATCGGCGGCTTCCTCGGCCGGATGGGCGACGGCGCCGACGCCGGCGCGCCCCGTCTGCCGTTCGCCTGGACCGGGGTCTCCCTGCTCGCCGCCGGGGCCACCGCCCTGCGCGTGCGCGTCGCCGCGGCCGGCGAGGTCGGCGTCTCCTTCCAGGTGGCCGACGCCACCGGCGCCCCGGTGCTGCACGTCGACTCGCTGATCATGCGCCGTGTCTCCGGGGACTCCCTCGGCGCGGCCCGCTCCGGCCGGCACGAGTCGCTGTTCCAGGTGGACTGGCCTGTGCTCCCGGTGCCCACCGGCCCCGTGCCGGCGGCCATCCGCTGGGTGGCGCTCGGCGACGACCTGGTGCTCAGCGCGGCCTGCGAGGCGGCCGGCGCCCGGGTGCGTACCGACGTCGGGCTCGACACCCTCGGCGACCTGCTCGCCGGGGGTGAGCCGACGCCCGAGCTGGTGATCGTCCCGGTCGGCGACGCCGGGAACCCGTCGGACCCGGAGGTCGCCGCGCAGGCGCGCGCCACCACGCACCGTACGCTCGCCGCGTTGCGGACCTGGCTCGCCGACGACCGGTTCGCCGACTCGCGGCTGGTGCTCGTCACCCGGGACGCGGTCGCGGCGGGGGAGCAGGAGCCGGTGAACCTGCGCCAGGCCCCGGTCTGGGGCCTGCTGCGTGCCGCCCAGCTCGAGCACCCGGGCCGGTGCCAGCTCGTCGACCTCGACGACGCCCCGGACAGCGCCGCCGCGCTGGCCGCCGCCATCGCCTCCGGCGAGCCGCAGCTCGCCGTGCGCGACGGGCAGGTCCGCACACCACGGCTCGGCCGGGTTCCGGCCGGTGTGGAGCCGCTGCCCGGTGGGATCGACCCGGCCGGCACCGTGCTGATCACCGGCGGCACGGGCGTGCTGGGCCGCATCCTGGCCCGCCACCTCGCCACCAGCCACGGCGTACGGCACCTGCTGCTGGCCGGGCGGCGCGGCGCGGCGGCCGAGGGGATCGGCGACCTGGTCAGCGAACTCGCCGGCACCGGTACGGAGGTGACCGTCGCGGCCTGCGACGCCGCCGACCCCGAGGCCCTGTCGGCGCTGCTGGCCGGGGTGCCGGCGGCGCACCCGCTCACCGCCGTGGTGCACGCCGCCGGCGTCCTCGACGACGGCGTGCTGGAGTCGATGACCCCCGAACGGGTGGACGCGGTCGCCGTGCCGAAGATCGACGCCGCCTGGCACCTGCACCGCCTCACGGCCGACGCGAACCTCGCGGCCTTCGTCCTGTTCTCGTCGGCGGCGGCCACGCTCGGCAGCGCCGGCCAGTCGAACTACGCGGCGTCGAACGCCTTCCTCGACGCTCTCGCAGCGCACCGCCGGGCGCGCGGGCTCGCCGGCATCTCGCTCGCCTGGGGCCTGTGGGCGCAGGCCAGTGGCATGACGGGCCACCTCGGCGACGACGACGTGCGGCGGATGGCCGAGCAGGGCGCCACCGGCCTGTCCACCGAGCAGGCGCTGAATCTCTTCGACGCCGCGTGGCGGCTCGACGCGACAGCCGTCCTGCCGATGCGCCTGGACGTCGGGACGCTGCGCGGGCAGGCGGAGACCGGCACCCTCGCCCCCATGCTGCGGGCCCTGGTCCGGGTGCCGCTGCGACGCTCCATGGACGCCACCGGCGCCCGCTCCGGCGGGGTGCAACTCGGCCGGCGGCTCGCCGGACTGGCCGCCCCGGAACGGCTCAAGGTGGTGCTCGACGTGGTACGCGCGAACATCGCCGCCGTCCTCGGCCACGCCGGTGCCGACGCGGTCGACCCGAGCCGGCTCTTCACCGACCTGGGCTTCGACTCGCTCACCGCCGTCGACCTGCGCAACCGGCTCAACAGCCTGTCCGGCCTGCGGCTGCCGGCGACGCTCGTCTTCGACTACCCGACGCCGACGGCGCTCGCCGAGAAGCTGACAAGCGAGATCGCGGCCGACGCGGCGCCCTCCACCCAGCCGCTCTTTCAGGGCATCGACACGGTGGAGAGCCTGCTCACCGCCATCCCGCTCGACCCGGCGGCCCGCGCCCGGTTCACCGCCCGGATGCAGGACCTGCTCGCCAAGGCGTCCGACCTGGCGGCCGGGCCCGCCGTCGAACCGGACCGGCCAGACCTCGACTCGGCCAGCGACGACGAGATCTTCGACTTCATCAGCAAAGAGTTTGGAATCTCCTGAGATGACCAACCTTCGGATCGAGGCAGGGGCCAACCGATGAGTGACGACAAGCTGCGGTACTTCCTGAAGCGGGTGACAGCCGACCTGCACGACACCAGGCGCAAGCTGCAGACCGTCGAGGCCCGCGACCAGGAACCCCTGGCCATCGTCTCGATGAGCTGCCGCTTCCCGGGTGGCGTGCGGTCGCCGGAGGACCTGTGGGAGCTTGTCGCCGACGGCCGGGACGCGCTCACCGAGTTCCCGGACGACCGGGGCTGGGACCTGGAGGCGCTCTACGACCCCGACCCGAACAAGCCGGGCAAGAGCTACACCCGCATCGGCGGGTTCCTCGACGGCGCCGGTGACTTCGACCCGTCCCTGTTCGGGATCTCGCCGCGCGAGGCCCTCGCCATGGACCCGCAGCAGCGGCTGCTGCTGGAGACGTCCTGGGAGGCCGTCGAGCGGGCCGGCATCGACCCGCTGTCGCTGCGCGGCAGCTCCACGGGTGTCTTCGTCGGGCTGAGCACCTCGAACTACGGCATGGGTCTGCCGAACGTGCCCGAGGGCGTCGACATGTACATCGGCACCGGCAACACCACGAGCGTGGCGTCCGGCCGGATCTCGTTCACCCTCGGCCTCAACGGCCCGGCCGTCACCGTGGACACCGCCTGCTCCTCCTCGCTGGTGGCCCTGCACCTCGCCGTGAACGCCCTGCGCCGCGGCGAGTGCGACCTGGCCATCGCCGGTGGCGTCACCGTCATGGTCACTCCCGGCGTGTTCGTCGTCTTCTCCCGGCAGCGCGGCATGTCCGTCGACGGCCGGTGCCGGGCCTTCGCGGCCGGCGCGGACGGCACCGGCTGGGGCGAGGGCGGCGGCGTGCTCGTCGTGGAGCGGCTGGCCGACGCCGAACGCAACGGTCACCCGGTCCTCGCCGTGATCCGGGGCAGCGCCCTCAACCAGGACGGCGCCTCCAACGGGCTCACCGCCCCCAACGGACCCTCTCAGCAGCGGGTCATCCGCCAGGCCCTCGCCAACGCCCGGCTCGGCTCCGCCGACGTCGACATGGTCGAGGCGCACGGCACCGGCACCACCCTCGGCGACCCGATCGAGGCGCAGGCGCTCATCGCCACGTACGGGCAGGACCGCCCGGCCGACCGTCCGCTGTGGCTCGGCTCGGTGAAGTCGAACATCGGCCACACCCAGAGCGCCGCCGGCGTCGCCGGGCTGGTCAAGATGGTGATGGCGCTGCGTAGCGGGGTGATGCCGGAGACCCTGCACATCGACGAGCCGTCCCCGCACGTGGACTGGACGGCCGGGGCGGTCTCCCTGCTCACCGAGTCCAAGCCGTGGCCGGAACTGGACCGGCCGCGCCGCGGCGGCGTCTCCTCCTTCGGGGTCAGCGGCACCAACGCCCACGTCATCCTGGAGGAGTACCGCCCGCGCGTCGCCGAGGCGGCGACCGTCGACGGCGGGCAGGCGGACGGCACCGGCGCGGTCGAGCCCGCGCGCCGGCCGGGCCTGGTCGCCCCGGACGTGACCCTCTGGCCGGTGTCGGCCCGGTCGAGGACCGCCCTGGGCGGGCAGGCGGCCCGGCTCGCGGACTTCCTGCGCAGGCGCGGCGAGATCGATCCGGCGGCGGTCGGCTGGTCACTGGCCACCACCCGCTCGACGTTCGACCACCGTGCCGCCGTCGTCGGGTCGACCGCCGACGAGCTGCTGGCCGGGCTGGACGCCCTCGCCGCCGGCCAGCCGGCCGGGAACCTCGTCACCGGTACGGTCACCAGCCCCGGCGCAGGTCCCGTCTTCGTGTTCCCGGGTCAGGGGGCGCAGTCGGCGCGGATGGCGGCCGGGCTCGTCGGTCGTACGCCGGTGTTCGACGCGAAGCTGGCCGAGTGCCAGCGGGCCCTGGCGCCGTATCTCGACGTGGACCTCGTCGCGGTGTTGACCGGTGACGACGAGTCGTGGCTGGAGCGGGTCGAGGTCGTGCAGCCCGTGCTGTGGGCCGTCGGCATCGCCCTGGCGGCCGTGTGGCGCGCGGCGGGCGTCGTCCCGGACGCGGTGATCGGTCACTCGCAGGGCGAGATCGGCGCGGCCTGTGTCGCCGGGATCCTGAGCCTGGAGGACGCTGCGAAGGCAGTGGCGTTGCGGTCGCGGGCGCTGACGGTGCTGCGGGGGACCGGGACGATGGCGTCGATCGACCTGTCGGCCGACGCGGTCACCGAGCGCCTGCCCGCCTTCCCGGGTGTCGGTGTCGCGGCCGTCAACGGGCCGTCCACCGTCGTGGTGTCCGGCCCGCCGCAGCCCGTGGCCGACCTCGTGCAGGCGTGCCAGGCGCAGGGCGTCCGCGCCCGGCTGATCCCCGTGGACTACGCGTCGCACTCCGAGGCCGTGCAGCAGGTGGCCGAGCAGCTCCGCGCGGACCTGGCCGGCGTCACCCCGCAGACCGGCCACACCCGGCTGGTCTCCACCCTCACGGGCGAGTGGGCGGACCCGCTCACCATGGGCGCGGAGCACTGGTACGACAACCTGCGGCAGACCGTGCAGTTCGACGCCGCCGTCCGGACGGCGGTCGCCGCCGGGCACACCACGTTCGTCGAGGTCAGCCCGCATCCGGTGCTGGCGATGCCGGTCACCGCGATCCTCGACGACACCGGTGCGAGCGGGCACACCCTGGGCAGCCTGCGCCGGGGCGACGACGACGCGACCCGGCTGCTGACCAACCTCGCCACCGCGTACGCCGTCGGCCTGCCCGTCGACCTGGCGGACGTCCTCGCCGAGACCGAGGTCACGCCGCTGCCCACGTACGCCTTCGACCACCAGCGGTTCTGGCTCGACGGCAGCGGCGGGCCCGGCCTGGAGAGCCTGCTGTCGGGCATGAGCGGCGACCCGGGCGACGCGGGCTTCTGGGCCGCCGTCGAGAGCGGGGACGTCACGGCCCTCGCCGAGACCATCGCCACCGAGGAGACCCCGGCACACGAGGTTCTCGACGCGCTGCTGCCGGCCCTGCCGATGCTCACCTCCTGGCGCCGGCAGCGGCGCCGGCAGGCCGACATCGACAGTTGGCGCTACCAGGACACCTGGAAGCCCCTGACCGGCGTCGCCAACCGGGGCATGGACGGCACCTGGGTCGTGGTCATGCCGACCGGCGACATCATCGAGCCCTGGCAGGACGCCTGCGTCGAGGCGATCGCGACGGCCGGCGCGACGCTGGTGCCGGTGGCCGTCTCCACGCCCGACGTCGACCGCGACCAGTTCGGCAAGTTGCTGCAGGAGGCGCTCGCCGGCGCACCGGGCGGCGACGCCACCGCCGACGTCGCCGGCGTGGTCTCGCTGCTCGCCTTCGACGAGCTGGCCCACCCGCTGTACCCGTCCGTGCCCGGCGGCTTCGCCGCCACCGTCGCGCTCTTCCAGGCCCTCGGCGACATCGGCCTGAGCGCGCCGATGTGGAGCGTCACCTCCGGCGCCGCGTCGGTAGGTATGGCCGACCTGTTGCGCTCCCCGGCGCAGTCGCTGGTCTGGGGCTTCGGCCGGGTCGCCGCGCTGGAGCACCCGCAGCGCTGGGGCGGCCTCGTGGACCTGCCCGAGGCCGTGGAGGACCGCTGTGCCGACCTGCTGGTGGCGGCCCTCACCACCGCCGGGGACGAGGACCAGATCGCGGTACGCCCGAGTGGCCTGCTCGCCCGCCGGCTCACCCGCGTCCCGCTCGGCGACAGTCAGCCCGCCAACCCGTGGCAGCCGTACGGCACGGCGCTCGTCACCGGCGGCACCGGCGCGCTCGGTGGGCACGCCGCCCGCTGGCTGGCCCGCAGTGGTGTGGAGAACATCGTCGTCGTCAGCCGGCGGGGCATGGCCGCGCCCGGCGCGCAGCAGCTCGTCGACGAGCTCACCGCGCTGGGCGCCCAGGCGACAGTGGTCGAGTGCGACGCCTCCGACCGCGACGCCCTGGCCGAGCTGATCGACGCGATCCCCGCCGAGTACCCGCTCACCGCGGTCGTGCACGCCTCCGCCGTCCTCGACGACGCCATGATCAACGACATCCGGCCCGAGCAGATCGAGCGGGTGCTGCAGGCCAAGGTCGACGTCGCGTACAACCTGCACGAGCTGACCCTCGACCACGAGCTGTCCGCATTCGTCATGTTCTCGTCCTTCGCCGGCAGCGTGGCCAGCTCCGGCGTCGGCAACTACGCCCCGAGCAACGCCTTCCTCGACGCGCTCGCGCAGCACCGTCGCGGCCTCGGCCTCACCGCCACCTCCGTCGCCTGGGGGGCGTGGGCCGGCGGCGGTATGGCCGCCGGGCCGCTCGGCGAGCTGCTGCACCGCCACGGCGTACCCGAGATGACCCCGGAGGCGGCGATCACCGCGCTGCACCAGGCCGTGGACCATGGCGAGGCGTTCCTCACCATCGCCGACATCGCCTGGGAACGGTTCTCCGTCGCGTTCACCGCCACCCGGCCCGGTCCGCTGATCAGTGACCTGCCGGACGTCCGGCGGCTCGCCGCCGCCGAGGAGATGGGCAGCGTGCAGGCCGGCGACGGCCCGGAGTCGTTGCAGGAGCGGCTCGCCGGGCTGCCCGCCGCCGAGCGGTTCGCCGTGCTGCTCGGCCTGGTCCGTGGCCAGGTCGCCGCCGTGCTCAACTACCCGTCCGCCGACTCCGTGGACGAGCATCGGGCGTTCCGGGAGCTGGGCTTCGACTCCGTCACCGCCGTCGAGCTGCGTAACCGGCTCGGCGCGGCCACCGCCGTGGCCCTCCCGGTCACCCTGGTCTTCGACTACCCGACCCCGACGACGCTGGCGGAGTACCTCTACGCCGAGGTCGCCCACGAGGACGTGGTCACCCCGAACGCGCTCCTCCACGATCTGGACCGGATCGCCGAGGGCCTCGACGTGGTCGCCCGGGACGAGGCGGCCCGGGTGCGGGCCACCGTACGCCTGCAGGCGATGCTCTCCCGGCTCGGCCAGGACAGCGGTGGCGCCGACGTCGGCCGGCACCTCGACGACGCCACCGACGACGAACTGTTCGCGATGGTGGACAAGGACCTCGGCATCTCCTGACCCAGCTCCAGCTCTCTCCCGTCTCTTTCGAGGAAGCGGCACTCCGATGGCCAACGAAGACAAGCTCCGCGACTACCTCAAGCGGGTCATGGCTGATCTCCACGACACCCGCCGCCGACTCAGCGAGGCCCAGTCCCAGGAACTGGAGCCGGTGGCTATCGTGGCGATGAGCTGCCGGTTGCCGGGCGGGGTGCGCAATCCCGACGACCTGTGGGAGCTGTTGCGGGACGGCCGGGACGCCGTCGCGCCCTTCCCCGACGACCGGGGCTGGGATCTGGAGCGTCTCTACCACCCCGACCCCGACCACCCGGGCACCTCGTACGCCCGGGAGGGCGGGTTCGTCGACGGGGCCGGCGACTTCGACTCCGCCTTCTTCGGCATCTCGCCGCGCGAGGCGCTGACCATGGACCCCCAGCAGCGGCTGCTGCTGGAGACCTCCTGGGAGGCGGTAGAGGCCGCCGGCATCGATCCCGCCTCGCTGCGGGGCAGCCGGACCGGGGTGTTCGTCGGCACCAACGGGCAGGACTACGGCACCCTGCTGATGATGTCGCCCGACGGCGACGAGGGGCACTCGATGACCGGGGGCGCGGCGGCCGTCGCGTCGGGCCGGGTGTCGTACGCCCTCGGGCTCGAAGGACCGGCCGTCTCCATCGACACGGCCTGCTCGTCGTCGCTGGTGGCGCTGCACCTCGCCGTGCAGGCGCTGCGGGCGGGGGAGTGCGACCTGGCGCTGGCCGGCGGGGTGACCGTGATGGCCACCCCGGGGCTCTACATCGGATCGAGCCGGCAGCGCGCACTCTCCACCGACGGGCGCTGCCGGTCGTTCGCCGCCGCCGCCGACGGCGCCGGTTTCTCCGAGGGGGTCGGCTGGCTGCTGGTCGAGCGGCTGTCGGACGCCCGCCGCAACGGCCACCGCGTCCTGGCTGTGGTCCGCGGCACCGCCGTCAACCAGGACGGCGCGTCGAACGGGCTGACCGCGCCCAACGGGCCGGCCCAGCAGCGGGTCATCAGCCAGGCCCTCACCTCCGCCCGGCTCTCCACCGCCGACGTCGACGTGGTGGAGGCGCACGGCACCGGCACCAGGCTGGGCGACCCGATCGAGGCACAGGCGCTCATCGCCACGTACGGGCAGGACCGTGGCGAGGCCCCGCCACTGCTGCTCGGCTCGGTGAAGTCGAACATCGGCCATGCCCAGGCCGCAGCGGGCGTGGCCGGCGTGATCAAGCTGGTGCTCGCCATCCGGCACGGCCTCGTGCCGGCGACGCTGCACGTCGACGCACCCTCCCCGCACGTCGACTGGACGGCCGGCGCGGTGGAACTGGTGACGGAGGCACGCCCGTGGCCCGAGACGGGCCGGGTACGCCGGGGCGCCGTCTCCTCGTTCGGCATCTCCGGCACCAACGCTCACGTGATCATCGAGCAGTCGGCCGAACTGGTCGAGTCGGGTGCGTGTGGGCGTGGGGCGGGCTTGGTCGCTTCGGATGTGGTGGTCTGGCCGGTGTCGGCGCGGTCGGGGACGGCGTTGGCCGGTCAGGTTGGCCGGCTTGCGCGGCACGTGCGTGAGCGGGGCGGGATCGATCCGGTGGAGGTGGGTTGGTCGTTGGCGGCTACCCGGTCGGCCTTCGATCATCGCGTCGTTGTCGTCGGGTCGTCCGTCGAGGGGTTGCTTGCCGGGCTGGATGCCTTCGCTGCTGGTCAGCCGGCGGGGAACGTGGTCACGGGAGTGGCGTCGAGCCCGGGTGCGGGCCCGGTCTTCGTGTTTCCGGGTCAGGGTGCGCAGTCGGCGCGGATGGCGGCGGGGCTGGTCGGTCGTACGCCGGTGTTCGACGAGTGCCTGGCGGAGTGCCGGCGGGCGTTGGCGCCGCATCTCGATGTGGATCTCGTGTCGGTGCTCACGGGCGAGGACGAGTCGTGGCTGGACCGGGTCGAGGTGGTGCAGCCGGTGCTGTGGGCCGTCGGTGTCGCTCTGGCGGCGGTGTGGCGTGCGGCGGGTGTGGTTCCGGACGCGGTGATCGGTCACTCGCAGGGTGAGATCGGTGCGGCGTGTGTGGCGGGCATTCTGAGCCTGGAGGACGCGGCGAAGACGGTGGCGTTGCGGTCGCGTGCGCTGGCGGTGCTGCGGGGTACCGGGACGATGGCGTCGGTGGACCTGTCGGCCGAGGCGGTGGCCGAGCGGCTGCCCGCGTTTCCAGGTGTCGGGATCGCGGCGGTCAACGGCCCGTCCACCGTCGTGGTGTCGGGTCCGCCGGAGCACGTCGCCGACCTCGTGCGGGCGTGTGGGGCCGAGGGTGTTCGTGCCCGGCTGATCCCCGTGGACTACGCGTCGCACTCGCCCGCGGTGCAGGAGGTCGCCGAGCAGCTTCGGGCGGACCTGGCCGGTGTCAGTCCGCAGGCTGGTCATACCCGGCTCGTGTCCACTCTCACCGGGGACTGGGTGGATCCGGCGGTGATGACCGCTGACTACTGGTATGACAACCTGCGGCGGACCGTGCTCTTCGACGCGGCCGTGCGGACGGCTGTGGCCGCCGGGCACACCACGTTCGTCGAGATCAGCCCGCATCCGGTGCTGGCGATGCCGGTCACCGCGATCCTCGACGACGCCGGTGTGAGCGGGCACACCATCGGCAGTCTGCGTCGTGGTGACGACGACGCGACCCGGCTGCTGACCAACCTCGCCACCGCGTACGCCGTCGGCCTGCCCGTCAACCTGACGAGGGTGCTGCCCGCCACGGCCACCGTCGACCTGCCCACGTACGCCTTCGACCACCACCGGTACTGGCCCGCGCCGCCGTTCTTCCGCACCGCGGCCGACGCCGCCCCGGACATCGACCGCTGGCGCTACCGGGTCACCTGGCAGGCCCTGCCCGACCTGCCGCTGACCTGGCTCGCCGGCACCTGGCTCGTGCCGGTGCCCGCGGCGCTGGGCGACGACCCGCTGGTCACCGACGTGCTGTCGGCCCTCGGCAACTTCGGCGCGGACGTCGTCCCGGTGGAGCTGGACGTCACCCACGACCCGGCGGCGCTCGCCGAGCGGCTGAGCGCCGCGCTCACCGGCCCGGACGGACCCGTCGCCGTGCTCTCGCTGCTGGGCCTGGACGAGCGGGCGCACCCGGAGCACCCGGCCACCTCGCTGGCCGTCTCGGGCACCGCCCTGCTGGTGCAGGCGCTCGCGCTGCTCGGCGTCGAGGCGCCTCTGTGGTGCGCCACCCGGGGAGCCGTCGTGGCCTGCGCCGACGACCCGGCGCCGCGCCCCGCCGCCGCCTCCGTCTGGGGGCTCGGCCGCGCCGTCGCGCTGGAACACCCCGCCCGCTGGGGCGGCCTGCTCGACCTGCCCGACGTGCTCGACGCGCAGGCCGGCGCGCTGCTCTGCGCGGCGCTCGGCGCCAGCGGTGGCGAGGACGCCTTCGGCGACGACGGCGCGGAGCGGTCCGGCCGGGGCGAGGACCAGCTCGCCGTCCGCGCCTCCGGCGTCTTCGTCCGCCGCCTCACCCGGATCACCGAACCCGAGCCGGCCGACTCCGGCGACGCGGACGACACCCGGCGGATGCGCGGCACCGTGCTGATCACCGGTGGCACCGGCGGACTGGGCGGGCATCTGGCCCGCTGGACGGGCCGCTGCGGCGCCGCACACGTCCTGCTGGCCAGCCGGCGCGGCCCGGACGCCCCGGGCGCCGCCGAGCTGGAGGCGGAGCTGACCGGCCTCGGCGTACGGGTCACAGTGGCCCGCTGCGACGTCGCCGACCGGGCACAGGTGGCCGACCTGCTCGCCGCCGTTCCCGCCGACGCCCCGCTGAGCGCCGTGCTGCACACCGCCGCCGTCCTCGACGACGGTATCGTCGACACCGTCACCGCGCAGCGCCTGCACACCGTCGCCGCGCCGAAGTGCGTCGCCGCGCTGCACCTGGACGAGCTGACCCGCGACCTCGACCTGGACGCCTTCGTGCTCTTCTCCTCGGTGGCCGGAACCACCGGCAACGCCGGGCAGGGCGCGTACGGGGCGGCCAACGCCTTCCTCGACGCCCTCGCCGAGCGGCGCCGGGCCGAGGGACTGCCAGCCCTCTCGGTGGCCTGGGGCGCCTGGCGCGGGGCCGGCCTGCCCGCCGAGAACGAACGCGCCCAGGAACGGCTGCGTCGGGGCGGCATGATCGGCATGGATCCGGAACTGGCCGTCGAGGCCCTCGCCCGGGCACTGCGCCGCGACGAGCCCACCACGGTCGTCGCCGACATCGACTGGTCCCGTTTCGCCCCCGCGTTCACCCTGGTGCGGCCCAGCCCGCTGATCGGCGACCTCGCCGAGGCCCAGGAGGCGACGCAGCCGGCCGGGCAGGAGGCCGCCGAGGAGGGGACGGGCCTACCATCGGCCCTCGCCCGGCGGCTCGCCGCGCTCGCGCCGGGGGAGCGCACGGCGACACTGCTGGAGCTGGTGCGGCAGTGCGCGGCGACGGCCCTCGGCTACGGCGCCGCCGACGACATCCCGGCCACCCAGCCCTTCCGCGACCTCGGCCTGGATTCGCTGACGGCAGTCGACATGCGCAACTTCCTGGCCGCCGCCACCGACCTGCGGCTGCCCGCCACGCTCGCCTTCGACTATCCGAACCCGACGGTGCTCGCCGCGCACCTCGGCGAACTGCTCACCGGGATCGTCCCTGACGCGACCACCTCCGCCCCGGCCGCCGCGGCCGAGGACGACGACCCGATCGCCATCGTGGCGATGAGCTGCCGCCTGCCCGGCGGGGCGGACACCCCGGAGCAACTGTGGCAGCTCCTGGCCGCCGGCGGCGACGCCATCGGGGAGTTCCCCACCGACCGGGGCTGGGACCTGGACCGGCTCTTCGACTCCGACCCGGAAAAGGAGGGCACCAGCTACGCCCGCGAGGGCGGCTTCGTCACCGGCGCCACCGACTTCGACGCCGGCTTCTTCGGCATCAGCCCCCGCGAGGCCCTCGCCATGGACCCGCAGCAGCGGCTGTTGCTGGAGGCGTCCTGGGAGGCGGTCGAGCGGGCCGGGATCGACCCGCACACGCTGCGCGGCAGCGCCACCGGCGTATTCGTCGGCACCAACTACCAGGACTACCGCAACCTGATGTTCAGCGCCGAGGGCGCCGAGGGGCATCTGATGACCGGCAACGCCGGCAGCGTCCTGTCGGGCCGGGTGTCGTACACCCTCGGGCTGGAGGGGCCCGCCGTCTCGGTCGACACCGCCTGCTCGTCGTCGCTGGTCGCGCTGCACTGGGCCTGCCAGGCGCTGCGCCGCTCGGAGTGCTCCCTCGCCCTGGTCGGCGGCGTCACCGTCATGTCCACCCCCGGGGTGTTCGTCGGCTTCAGCCGGCAGCGGGGCCTCGCCCCGGACAGCCGGGTCAAGGCGTTCGCCTCCGCCGCCGACGGCACCGGCTGGGGCGAGGGCCTCGGTCTGCTGCTCGTCGAGCGGCTCTCCGACGCCCGCCGCAACGGTCACCCGGTGCTCGCGGTCATCCGGGGCAGCGCCGTCAACCAGGACGGCGCTTCCAACGGCCTCACCGCCCCGAACGGGCCGTCGCAGCAGCGGGTGATTAGGCAGGCGCTCGCCAACGCCGGCCTCGCCCCGGCCGATGTGGACGCCGTCGAGGCGCACGGCACCGGCACGAAGCTCGGCGACCCGATCGAGGCGCAGGCCCTGCTCGCCACGTACGGCCGGGAGCGGCCCGCCGAGCAGCCGCTCTGGCTCGGCTCGATCAAGTCGAACATCGGTCACACCCAGGCCGCCGCCGGTGTCGCCGGGATCATCAAGATGGTGCTGGCGCTGCGGCACGGCTACCTGCCGCAGACCCTGCACGTCGACGAGCCGACCGACCAGGTGGACTGGAGCGTCGGCGCGGTCGAACTGCTCGGCGAGGGCCGCCCGTGGCCGGTCACCGACCACCCGCGCCGTGCCGCCGTCTCCTCGTTCGGTATCAGCGGCACCAACGCGCACACCATCCTGGAGCAGGCCCCGGAGCCGGTCGAAGTCGAGGAGCCGGCGGGTGACCCGGCGCGGCTGCCGGTGGTGCCGGTGCTGCTGTCCGGCCGTTCGGGGTTCGCGCTGGCCGCCCAGGCGCAGCGTTGGTCCGAGCAGCTCACCGGGCTGGAGGAGCCACGTACGGTCGACGTCGGCTGGTCGTCGGCCGTCGCCCGGGCCGCCCTGGAACACCGGGCCGTCGTGCTGGCCACCGACCGGATCGCGCTGGGCGCCGGGCTGCGCGCCCTCGGTGCCGGCGAGGACGCGCCGCTGGTGGTCACCGGCGTGGCGGTGCCCCGGCCGAAGGTGGCGTACCTGTTCTCGGGGCAGGGCGCCCAGCGGGCCGGGATGGGTCGCGAGCTGGCCGAGGCGTTCCCCGTCTTCGCCGCCGCCCTGGACGAGGCCTGCGCCGCCCTCGACGCGCACCTGCCCCGCCCGCTCAAGCCACTGCTCTTCGCCGAGCCCGGCACGCCCGGGGCCGAGGCGCTGGACCGCACCGAGTTCACCCAGCCGGCGCTGTTCGCCGTGGAGGTGGCGCTGTTCCGGCTGTTCGAGGCGTGGGGGGTCCGCCCCGACGCCGTCGCCGGGCACTCGATCGGCGAGATCGCCGCCGCCCACGCCGCCGACGTGCTCTCCCTGGCCGACGCCGCCGAGCTGGTCGCCGCCCGGGGCCGGCTGATGCAGGCGCTGCCGGCCGGGGGGGCGATGCTCGCCGTCGCCGCCACCGAGGCCGAGGTGACCGCCACGCTCGGCGAGCGGGCCGACCGGGTCTCCGTCGCGGCCGTCAACGGCCCCGCCGCGGTCGTGGTGTCCGGGGCCGGCGACGCCGTCGAGGAACTGGCCGCCGAGTGGGCCGCCCGGGGTGTCCGGGTCCGGCGCCTGGCGGTCAGCCACGCGTTCCACAGTCCGCTGATGGATCCGGTGCTCGACGACCTCGCCGCCGTCGCCGGACGGCTGCGGTACGCGGCTCCGAGCATCCCGATGGTCTCCACCGTCACCGGCGTGCCGGTCGACGCGGCGGAGATCGGCGCGCCCGGCTACTGGGTGCGCCACGCCCGCGAGGCGGTCCGCTTCGCCGACGCCGTCGTGGCACTGCGCGAGCGCAACGTCACCGGCTACGTCGAGATCGGCCCGGACGGGGTGCTCACCGCGCTCGCCCAGGCCGTCCTGGCCGAGGCCCCGGCCGGCGGTCGGGCCCCACTGGTGGTGCCCGCCCTGCGCCGGGACCGCGCCGAGCCGACCACCCTGCTGCGCGCGCTCGCCGCGCTGCACACCCACGGCGTCTCCCCGGACTGGTCCGCCCTCTACGCCGGTACCGGCGCCCAGCGGGTCGAGCTGCCCACCTACGCGTTCGACCGGCAGCGCTACTGGCCGGAGCCGCCGCCCTGGGCCGCACTCGTGGCCGCCGACGAGGCCACCGAGGTCGAGCGCCGCTTCTGGGCCGCGGTCGAGGCCGAGGACCTGGAGTCGCTGGCCCGCGACCTCGACGTGCACCGCGACCAGCCGTTCGGCACCGTGCTGCCCGCCCTGTCGGCGTGGCGCCGGCGCGGCCGGGAGCAGGCCCTGGTCGACGGCACCCGATATCGGGCGGTCTGGGAGCCCGTCGCGGAGACCTCGCAGGAGCAGGACCCCGGCCGGTGGCTGGTGCTGCTGCCCGCCGACCGGGCGGACGACCCCGACCTGCAGTCCTGCACCTGGGCCCTGGGTGCCGAGGTGAGCATCGTGCCCGTGGACACCGCCGCCGACTCCGAGGAGCTGTGCGGCGGGTTCGCCGACGTGCTCACCGAGGCGTTCGGCGCGGGCGACGGGCCGCTGTCGATCCTGTCCTTCCTCGGCCTGGACGACGCCCCGCACGCCGAGCACCCGGCGCTGCCGCGCGGCCTCGCCGCGACCGTGCACCTGATCCAGCAGCTCGTCGACCTCGACGCCTCGGTCCGGCTCTGGTGCGTCACCCAGGGCGCGGTCGGCCTCGGCGACGGCGACGCCCCGGCCAACCCGCGGCAGGCGATGCTGTGGGGCCTGGGCCGGGTGGCCGCGCTGGAGCAGCCCGCCCGCTGGGCCGGGCTGGTCGACCTGCCCACTGACCTGGAGCCGTGGACGGCGATGCGTCTCGGCGGCATCCTCACCGGCGGCGTGGAGGACCAGATCGCCGTCCGCGAGTCCGGGGTGCTGGTGCGGCGGCTCGTACCGGCCACCACCACCGACGGGGAGCCCACGCCGTGGCAGCCCCGGGACACGGTGCTGATCACCGGAGGCGCCGGTGCGCTCGGTGGGCACGTGGCCCGCTGGGTGGCCGCCGAGGGCGCGCAACGGGTGGTGCTGACCAGCCGGCGGGGGACCGGCACCCCGGGCGCCGCCGAGCTGATCTCCGAGCTGGCCGGGCTCGGCGTGGACTGCCGGGTGGTCCGCTGTGACGCCGCCGACCGCGCCGCCGTGACCGACCTCCTGGCCGATCTCCGGCGGGAGGGGCCGCCGCTGCGCGCGGTGGTGCACGCCGCGGGGGTCAGCGAGGTGGTGCCGCTGGCCGACACCACCCTGGAGGACCTGGCGTACGTCATCGCCCCGAAGGTCTGCGGCGCCGAACACCTCGACGAGCTGCTCGGCGACGCCGAACTGGACGCGTTCGTGCTCTTCTCGTCCATCTCGGCGGTGTGGGGCAGCGGCGGACAGGGCGCGTACGCGGCCGGTAACGCCTACCTGGACGCGCTTGCCGAGCGGCGGCGCGGCCGGGGCCGGGCGGCCACCTCCATCGCCTGGGGACCGTGGACCGAATCGGGCATGTACACCGAGGGTGCGGCGGAGCAACTGCGTCGCCGCGGCCTCCGGGTGATGCCGCCCGGCGTGGCGATGGCCGGGCTGCGGCACGCCCTGGCGGTCGGCGACAGCTGTGTCACCGTCGCCGACGTCGACTGGGCCACCTTCCAGCCGCTGTTCACCTCGCTGCGGCCCAGTCCGCTGCTGGCCGACCTGCCGGCCGTACGCGGGCTGGCTGCCGCCCCCGCCGAGGCGCCGGAGGCGGTCGCGCCCGGTGCCCGGGACCTGCTCGCCGGGCTGCGGGCGCTGCCGGACGACGAGCGGCGGGCCGCCCTGCTGGAGATGGTGCGGGTCGACGCGGCGAAGGTGCTCGGCCACACCTCCGCTGACGCGATCGAGACCGACCGGGGTTTTCTGGACCTCGGCTTCGACTCGCTCACTGCCGTGGAACTGCGCAACCTGCTCGCCGCGGCGACCGGGCACGACCTGCCTACCACAGTCGTCTTCGACTACCCGACCCCGGACGGCCTGGCCGGCCACCTGTACGAGCAGCTCTTCGCGGACGGTGCGGGGGACGGCGACGGCGACGAGGAGTCCGTGCGCCGGGCCCTCGCCGCGATCCCGCTCGACGAGCTGCGGCAGGCGGGCCTGCTCGACCCGCTGCTCGAGCTGGCCCGCACGAGTGCCGGCGCGCCGGCCGTGGCGTCCGCCGTCCCGGTCACGTCGCCCGCACCCGAGAACCAGATCCGCGAACTCGACGTCGCCGGCCTGGTCCGGATGGCCCTGGAAGGCTCCGACTCGTGACCCGGCCGGCCCTGAGGAGCGCCCGATGAATGTTTCCCTGGACGAGGTCGTCGGCGCGCTGCGTGCGTCCCTGCTCGACAACCAGAAGCTCAAGCAGCAGAACCAGCAGCTCACCGCCGCGCTCGGTGAACCGGTAGCGATCATCGGCATGAGCTGCCGGTTCCCCGGCGGTGTCGGGTCACCCGAGCAACTGTGGGACCTGGTGGCCGCCGGCGGCGACGCGATGTCGGCGTTCCCGGACGACCGGGGCTGGAACCTGGGCGCGCTCTACGATCCGGACCCCGACCCCGGCAGCCGGGGTACGTCGTACGTGCGCGAGGGTGGGTTCCTCTACTCCGCCGGGGACTTCGACCCGGCGTTCTTCGGCATCAGCCCCCGCGAGGCCCTCGCCATGGACCCGCAGCAGCGGCTGCTGCTGGAGACCGCCTGGGAGGCGTTCGAGCGGGCCGGCATCGACGCCACCCGGCTGCGCGGCACGCCCACCGGCGTCTACGCGGCCACCAGCAGCCAGGGTGACTACGCGGCCCTGCTCACCGGGGTCACCGGCGGCGTCGAGGGCTACCTCGGCACCGGCAGCGCCGCAGCCGTGGCGAGCGGCCGGATCTCGTACGCTCTCGGGCTGGAGGGCCCGGCGGTCACCGTGGACACCGCGTGCAGCTCGTCGCTGGTCGCGCTGCACCTCGCCTGCCAGGCGCTGCGGCTGGGCGAGTGCACGATGGCGCTGGTCGGCGGGGTGTCGGTGATGGCCACCCCGACCGTATTCGTGGAGTTCTCCCGGCAGCGGGGCCTGTCCACCGACGGCCGGTGCAAGTCGTTCGCCGCCGCCGCCGACGGCACCGGCTGGTCCGAGGGGGCCGGCATGCTGCTCGTCGAGCGGCTCTCCGACGCCCGCCGCAACGGCCACCCGGTCCTCGCCGTGCTGCGCGGCAGCGCCGTCAACCAGGACGGCGCGAGCAGCGGGCTGACCGCTCCGAACGGCCCGTCGCAGCGCCGGGTGATCCGGCAGGCTCTGGCGAACGCGGGGCTGGGTGCCGACCAGGTGGATGCCGTCGAGGCGCACGGTACGGGCACCACGTTGGGTGATCCGATCGAGGCGCAGGCGCTGATCGCGACGTATGGGCAGGGCCGGTCCGCCGACCGGCCGTTGTGGCTCGGCTCGGTGAAGTCGAACATCGGGCACACGCAGGCGGCGGCGGGTGTGGCCGGGGTGATGAAGATGGTGCTGGCGATGCGGCACGGGGTGCTGCCGCCCACGCTGCACGTGGACGAGCCCACCCCGCACGTCGACTGGTCGGCCGGGGCGGTGTCCCTGCTGACCGGCGCGCAGCCATGGCCGGAGACCGGGCAGCCACGCCGGGCCGGGGTCTCCGCGTTCGGCATCAGCGGCACCAACGCACACGTCGTCATCGAGCAGGCCGCCGCGACGGACACCGACGACGTCCGGCCGGCCGGCACGCCCGCCCCGCCGGTACCGTGGATCGTCTCGGCCCGCTCCGCACCGGCCCTGGCCGGGCAGGCGCGGCGGCTGCTGGCGCATCTGGCCGATCACCCCGACCTGACCCCCGCCGACGTGGCGTACTCGCTGGTCACCACCCGGGCGGCCCTGCCGTACCGGGCAGCGGTGATCGGCGGTGACCGCGACGCGCTGCGGGCCGGCCTGCACGCGGTCGCCGAGGAGCGCGACACCCCCGGCGTGGTGCGAGGCGTGGCCCGCCCGGCCGGCAAGGTCGCGTTCCTCTTCACCGGGCAGGGCGCCCAGCGCCTCGGCATGGGCGCCGAGCTGTGCCGCCGGTTCCCGGTCTTCGCCGCCGCCTTCGACGAGGTGGCCGGGGAGCTGAACCGGCACCTGAGCCGGCCGCTGCGGGAGGTGGTCTTCGCCGCGGCCGGCTCGCCCGGCGCGGATCTGCTGGACCGTACCGAGTTCACCCAGCCGGCGCTGTTCGCCTACGAGGTCGCCGCATACCGGCTGGTCACCGCCTGGGGGCTACGCCCGCAGTTCCTGCTCGGCCACTCGGTCGGCGAGCTGGCCGCGGCACACGTCGCCGGAGTGCTGTCGCTGGCCGACGCGGCGACCCTGGTGGCCGCCCGGGCCCGGCTCATGCAACAGTTGCCGCCCGGCGGGGCGATGCTGGCGGTGCAGGCGTCCGAGGCGGAGGTGGTCCCGCTACTCGACGAGCGGGTGTCCCTGGCCGCCGTGAACGGCCCCCGGTCGGTGGTGCTCTCCGGCGACGAGGAGGCCGTGCTCGCGGTGGGGCGGCGGCTGTCCGCCGAGGACCGGCGGTCCCGTCGGCTGCGGGTCAGCCACGCCTTCCACTCCGCCCGGATGGACGCCATGCTGGCCGACTTCCGGATCGTCGCGGAGAAGGCCGCGTGGCACCCGCCGAGCCTTCCGATCGTCTCCGACCGCACCGGCGAGCCGCTCACCGCCGCCCAGGCCACGGACCCGGGCTACTGGGTCGACCACGTCCGGGACACCGTCCGTTTCCACGCGGGCGTCGCCACCCTCGCCGCCGGCGGCGTCGGAACCTTCGTGGAACTCGGCCCCGACAGCGCCCTGACCGTGCTGGCCCGGGAGTGCCTGCCCGACATGGAACCGGCGGCCTTCGTGCCGCTCGCCCGCCGGGACCAGCCGGAGGCGACCACGCTGCTCGCCGCGCTGGCCGCGGTCGACCTGCGCGGTGCCGGGGTCGACTGGGCGGCTCCCTTCGGCGGCAGCGACGCCGCGCGCGTCGAACTGCCCACCTACGCCTTCCACCGCGAGCGTTTCTGGCCGGACCAGCCGACAGTGGAGCTCGTTCCGCCCGCCGCGACCGGAGCGGACGAGGAGTTCTGGGCGGCCGTGGCGCAGGGACGACCGGCCGAGCTGGCCGCCGCGCTCGGCCTGCCCGCCGACCGGCAGGACGCGCTCGCCGACGTGCTGCCCGCCCTCGCCTCCTACCGGGACCGGCGGCGTCGCGGATCGGAGCTGGACGGGCTGCGCTACCGCGCCGACTGGGAACGCGTCGACCTGTCCTCCGCCCGTGCCACGCCGGCCGGCCGATGCCTGCTGGTGGCCGGGGCCGGCACCGACGCCACCGCGATGCTCACCGTGCTGCGCGCCGAGGGCCTGGACCCGACGCTGGTCACGGTGGGAGACGACCTGGACGCTGTCGCCCGGGCCGCGCTCGCCGACGGCACCTGGTCGGTCGTGGTCTCGCTGCTGGCGGCGGAGGAACCGGCGGCCGGCGCGGGAACCGGCGCGCTCGCCGGGACAGCCGCGCTGGTGCGGGCCCTCGCCGCTGCGGGGAACGGCACGCCGCTGTGGACCGTGACCCGGGGTGCGGTCGCCGTCGACGCGCACGACGCCGCTCCCGGCGTGGCCGGGGCGTACCTCTGGGGCCTGGGCCGGGTGCTGGCGCTGGAGCAGCCGCGCCTGTGGGGCGGGCTGGTCGACCTGCCGGCGGAGCCGGACGACGTCGCGCTCGCCGCGCTCGCCCGGGTCGTCGCGTCCGGCGGCGACGAGGACCAGGTGGCGGTACGCACCGGCGGGGTGTATGCCCGGCGGCTCCGCCGGGCCCCGGCCGGCGGAGCCGATACGGACTGGCGGCCCCGCGGCGCGGTCCTGGTGCACGGGTCCGCGCCGGTGCGTACCCCGCACCTGCTGCGCTGGCTCGCCGAGCGCGGCGCGTCGCACCTCGTCCTCGTGGGGCCGGTGGCGGATGCCGCCCCGCCCGGCCCGGACGTCACAGTCACCGCCGTCGACGACCTGGACGGGCTGCCCGAGGTGCTGGACCGGCTGGCCGCCACCGGCAGCGAGATCCGCACCGTCCTGCACGTCGCCGACTCCGACGGGGCCGGCGACCCGGTGGCGGTGCTGGACCCGCACGACCTGGTCGACGCCGTGGCCGCCCGCACCGCCGCCGTGGAACTGCTCGGGCGGGCCTGCGCCGGCCTACCGGTCGACGAGTTCGTCGTCTTCACCTCGACGGCCGCCGTCTGGGGCAGCGGGGGAGCGGCGGTCGCCGCCGCCGTGGGCGCCGGGCTGGCGGCGCTGGCCGCCGGCTGGCGTGCCGCCGGCCGCCCGGCCACCGTCGTCGCGTGGGTGCCCTGGGCGGACGAGATCACCGATGCGGCGCAGTTGCGCCGCCGGGGGGTCCGGCCGCTGCCCGCCGACATGGCCCTGTCCGCGCTGGGGCAGGCTCTGGTCCGCGGTGACGACCACCTGGCCGTGGCCGACCTCGACTGGCCCGCGTTCGTGCCGGCCTTCACCGTCGTACGGCCCAGCGCGCTGCTGCGCGGCGTGCCCGAGGCGACGGCCGGCGCGGAGCCGGAGGCCGGCGATGCCGCGACCGATCCCGCCCGCGCGCTGCGCGAGCGGCTGGCCGGCGTTCCGGCCGGCGACCGGCACCGGATCCTGCTGGACCTGGTCCGGGCACGGGTGGCCACCGTCCTCGGGCACGCCTCGCCCAACGCGGTCGAGGCCGACCGGGACTTCCTGGAACTCGGCTTCGACTCGCTGACCGCACTGGAACTACGCGACGCGCTGCGCCAGGAGACCGGGGCGGAGCTGTCGGCGACCCTGCTCTTCGACCACCCCACCCCTACGGCGCTGGCCGTTCACCTGCTCGGCCGGTTCCTCGGCGCGGTGGCGGCCGGGGACGGCGCGGACGACGCCGGCGGACCTGCCGGGGAGAGTGCCGGCGGCGGACTGCTCGGCGGGTTGTTCAACCAGCCGAAGGCGCGCGAGGACCCGGCCGGGTATGCCGAACTGCTGGTCAAGCTCGCCCAGTTCCGCCCCAGCTTCCGCGAGCCGGCGCAGCTCACCCGCCCGGCCGGTATCCTCCGGCTCGCCGAGGGCGGGACCCGGGCGCAGTTGGTGTGCTGCTGCACGATGTCGCTGCTCTCCGGCGCGCACGAGTACGCCCGGCTGGCCGCCGGCTTCCGGGGCGTACGTGACGTGTGGGCCCTGCCCAACCCCGGGTTCGGCGTGGGCGAGGAGCTTCCCGCCGACCTCGACGCGCTGCTGCGGGTGCACGCCGACACGGTGCTGCGCACCGTCGGCGCCGGCCCGTTCGTGCTGGCCGGTCACTCCGGTGGTGCGATGGTGGCCAACCTGCTCGCCGGGGAGATGGAACGCCAGGGCCGCCCGCCGGACGCGGTGGTGCTCATGGACACCTACCCGGCCGACAGCGAGGTGCTCGGCGGGTGGGTGCCGCAGCTTCTCGACGGGATGATCGACCGGGACACCGCGTACACGCCGATGGACGACTGGCGGACGACGGCGTGGGCGGGCTACCTGCCGCTGTTCCTGGACTGGCAGCCGACCGAGATGGCGGCGGCGACCCTGCTGGTGCGGGCCACCGAGCCGCTGGGGGAGTGGGACGGCGAACCGGACGGCTGGCGGTCGCGCTGGCCCTACCCGCACGAGGCTGTCGACGCGGCTGGCGACCACTTCAGCATGGTCGCCGACCGGGGGCCGGAGCTCGCCGGCACGGTCCAGCGTTGGCTGGCTGCGCGGGGCCTGTGACCGGTTCCGCCCCTGGCATGCCCCTAGCGCCCCCTATCAGCGCACATACATCTATCGGACCGACGTTCCAGGACGGAGCATGACGACGTGGACGAGGCAGTGGTGGTCACGGAGCTGGTCAAGCGGTACCAGCCCAACATGCCACCGGCGGTGGACGGGCTGAGTTTCTCCGTCGCCGCCGGTGAGGTCTTCGGCCTGCTCGGGCCGAACGGTGCGGGCAAGACGACGACGATCGGGGTGCTGACCACGCGGGTGCGGGCCACCTCGGGCCGGGCCCGCGTGTGCGGGGCAGACGTGATCGGCTCGCCCGCCGCCGCCCGGCAGTTGCTGGCGGTCGTACCGCAGCGGGTGAACCTGGACCGGGCGCTGACCGTCCGGCAGAACCTGCTGTTCCACGCGGCCTACCACCGGGTGCCCCGGGCGCAGCGCATCCGGCGGGCGGACGAGTTGCTGGACCAGATGGGGCTCAAGGACTTCGCGAACCACCGCACCGACTTCCTGTCGGGCGGCCTCGCCCAGCGGACGATGATCGCCCGCGCGCTGATGCACTCGCCCCGGGTGCTCTTCCTCGACGAGCCGTCTGCGGGCCTCGACCCGCAGTCCCGGCTCTTCGTGCACGACCGGATCGCCGAGCTGAAACAGGACGGCGTGACAGTGGTGGTCACCACACACGACATGGACGAGGCGGAGAAGCTCTGCGACCGGGTCGGCATCGTCGACCACGGCAAGCTGCTCACCATGGACACGCCGTCCGCGCTGACCCGTACGCTGCCGGGCAGCAGCACCCTGACCCTCGTGGTGACCCCCGGCGCCTCCGCCGAGGAGGTGCGGGCCGCGCTCGATGCGATCCCCGACGTGGAGCAGGTGGAACACTTCAAGATGACCGCCAAGGTGCCCGTCGCCGCGCCGGCGTTTCCCGGCATGCCGCCGATGCCGATGCCCGCTCCGGTCCCGGATGCCCCCGCCGACTCGGACGCCCCCCTGTCCTTCCGGGTCTACACCAGCGGTCAGCCGGCCAATGCCATCCCGATGGCGATGAAGATCCTCGCCGACCTGGGTTGCGAGGTTCGTGACCTCAACATCGGCCAGCCCAGCCTGGAAGATGTCTTCATCCACCTGACCGGAAGGGAACTTCGGTGAGCGTCACCGCCCCCGCCCCCCCGTCCGCGCCGTCACCGGCCGCGGCGCCGCCGCCGGTGCGCGCGCTGGACCAGCTTGCCACCTTCCGCGCGGTGCTCTCGCGGGACCTGTTCGTCACCGGCCGGGAGCTGGTCGGCTTCCTGCTCCAGGTCTTCATCCAGCCGCTGTTCATGCTGCTGATCTTCGGCAAGGTGCTCAGCGACCTGGGCTACGCCAGCGACGACTTCTCCAACGTGCTGCTGCCCGGCGTCATCGCGCTGAACGCCTTCCTGATCGGCCTGGAGAACACCGCGCTGCCGATGATGATGGACTTCTCCTTCACCCGGGAGATCGAGGACCGCCTCCTGGCGCCCATGGCGACCCCGCTGGTGGCGCTGGAGAAGATCATTTTCGGGGGTATCCGTGGCCTGATCGCCGGTGTGGTGCTGATCCCGGTCGGCATGCTCATGCTCGGCGTCACCTGGCCCTGGGCGGTGGTGCTCAAGGTGGTCGGGGTGTTGGCGATCGGCGCGCTGGTCGGTGCGGCGGTCGGTCTCGCCTTCGGCACCCTGGTGCCCACGCAGCACATCCAGATCATGTTCACCGTGGTGATGACGCCGATCATGTTCACCGGTGCCACCCAGTTCCCGCTGCTCGGCCTGGACTCGCTGCGCTGGTATCAGGTGATCTGTTCGCTGAACCCGCTGACCTACATCAGCGAGGCGACCCGGTCGCTCGTCGGCCCGCCGGGGGTCGAGTCGCTGCCGCTCTGGCTGTGCATGTGCGTCCTCACCGGGGTCTTCGTGGTGTTCTCGGCGATCGGCATGCGTGGCTTCATGCGTCGCGCCATGGACTGACCACTGACCGCCCGGGATACGGTCCGCCGAGGGCCCGAATCGCTCCTGCGGTTCGGGCCCTCGTGTGTCGCAAGGGGCCGGCCCCTGGGGACGGCCGTCAGGACGTGGCGCTCTGTGTCTCGTCGGCCACCGTCTCGGCGTACACGGCGAGCCGGGACGGCAGGTCGGTCCGGCGCTTCACGTCGAGCTTGCGGTAGACCCGGGTCAGGTGCTGCTCGACAGTGCTCACCGTGATGAAGAGCTTGCTGGAGATCTGGCGGTTGGTGTGGCCCTGTGCGGCCAGCGCGGCAACGCGCCGCTCGGCGTCGCTCAGCCCGTCGTCCGGTTCCTGGAGTTCGGCGGCGGCCGGGTACGCCGGCAGCCCACTGCCCGGCTCCCGGCGGATCAGCCGCTGAGCCAGCACCGACGCCCCGCAGTCCTGCGCGAGCTGGTAGGCGCGGCGGACGAGCAGCCGGGCGCGGGCGGAGTCTCCGGCGCGCTGGAGCGTCTGACCGGTGTCGCCGAGGGCGCGGACGAGCTCCAACCGGTCGCCGCTGGACTGGAGCAGGTTGACCGCCTCGCAGAGCAGCTTGCGCCGGTGGTCCTGGGCGGCGGTGGTGGCGAGCAGGCGCAGCGTACGGCCCCGGGTCCGGTCGTCGACCCCGTGCGGCACCCGCAGTTGCTCCTGCAGGAGCTGCATGGCCTGCGTCTTGTTGCCGACGCTGAGCTGCACCCGGGCCAGCTCCAGCCGCCACGGCACCAGTCCGGCCGCGTCGATCCCCCACGTGCGCATCAGCTCGCCGCAGCGCCGCAGGTCGGTGGTGGCGGCGTGCGGCCGGCGTACGGCCAGGTGGTGCCGGCCGCGTGCGGCCAGGTAGTGCACGCCCAACGGGGTGCGGAGCATGCCGGGCGGGGTCGGGTGGGCCAGCCACCGGTCGGCCTCGGCGAACCGGCCCGACTCCGTCGCGGATGCGATCAGGGTGGACAGCGGTCCGGCGATCGCCACTCCCCAGGCGGGGGCGGGCATGTCCGCAAGGGCCGCGCGGGCGTGGTGCTCGGCACCGGGCAGATCGCCGACGCGCAGGGCCGCCTCCGCCCGGATCGCCCGGATCACCGCACGCCAGCCCGGCGCGTGCTGAACCACCGGCCGGTCGAGCAGCATGTCGCCCCAGACCGCGGCCCGGTCCGACCGGCCGGCCCAGAGCAGCGCCAGCAGGGGCGCGGTCAGCAGGCCGAGGGCGCCGTCGTCCGTGTGGTGGCGCTGCAGGATCTGCTCGGCGGTCGGCACCGTGTCGTTGTCGGCGGTCGGCGTCAGCGCGGTGCCGAGCACCGTGACCGCCTGCAGGAGCGGGCTGACGGTGGTCGGGGCGCTGGCAGCGCGGCTCCAGGCGGCCGGGTTCTGCCGTACGCTCGCCAGGTGGCCCGGGTGGGAGAGGGAGACCAGAAGCTGCATGATCCGCAGGCGGCCGGGCGGGGCGTCCGGAGCCTGCTCCTCGTCCGCCGAGAAGCCGCTGACGGCCTCGGCAGCCTCGTCGGCACGGCCCTGCCAGAGCAGGTACGGCACGGCGGAGAGGCTCGCATCGGTGGACCAGCCGGCGGCCCGCGCCGTCTGCACCAGCTCCGTCAGCTGCCCGTTCACCGTCAACGGGTTGAGCTGCCAGCGGGCATTCACC
This sequence comes from Micromonospora sp. CNB394, assembly GCF_000374985.1. Classification (NCBI taxonomy): domain Bacteria; kingdom Bacillati; phylum Actinomycetota; class Actinomycetes; order Micromonosporales; family Micromonosporaceae; genus Micromonospora; species Micromonospora sp. CNB394. The sequence goes on from NZ_KB895845.1 coordinate 38,710, forward strand.
AGCATCTCGGTGGTGGCGGTGCGTTGCCGCTCGTCCACCGGCGCGCCGGCGAGCAGCCGCAGGCAGGCAGCCGCCACGTCGGGCCGGCCGGACGAGAGCGCGTCGCCGGCGGCGTCCTGGAGCACCGGCACCCGCCAGCCGGCCACCGTCGCACCGGCGGCCACGAGGTGCTCGGCGACCACGCTCGCCTCGGCGCCGCGGTCGTGCAACACCTCGGCGGCCCGCTGGTGCAGGCCGCGCCGCTCGTCGGCCGACATGTCAGCGAGGATCGGGTGCAGGATGCGCGAGTGGCGTAGCTGGTCGCACTCCATCAGACCCGAGGTACGCAACACCCGCACCGCCGGGACCGTGGTCGCGGGCATCACGTCGAGGAGGTGGCCGAGCAGTTCGGTCGACGCGGGCCGGTCGAGCACGGCGAGCGCCTGGGCCACCCGGCGCACCCCGGGCTCGTGGCGGTAGAGGCACCCGAGCACGGCCTGGTCGAACGCGTCACCGACGGACGGAACGTCGTGGTCGCTGCCCTCGCCGCCGGCCCGTTCGTCGAGCAGCGCCCGGGTGAGCAGGGGATTGCCCCCGGTCATCCGTACGTAGTGTTCCGCCGTCCTGCGGGCGTCGGCGTCCTCGACGGCGTCCTCGATCAGCCGGGCGACAGCGTCGACGGTCAGTGGTGGCAGGCCGATCCGGGAGAAGTGCGGCTGGCTGAGCAGTTCGGCACGGAACAGCGGGTGCGGCGGGCGTAGCGTCGACGCCTCCGCGAGCACGACCATGATCCGGGCGTGGCGCAGCCGCCGGGTCACGTAGAGCAGGCAGTGCAGCGAGGCCGGGTCCGCGTGGTGCACGTCGTCGACGAGGAGGATCAGGGGCCCCTTGGCCGTCAGGTCGACCAGGGTGGTGAAGAGGCCGTGCAGCAGGGGTGCCCAGGCCCGGTCTCCGGCGGACGCCTCGCCGCCGACTTCGGGCAGCGGCACCGTGGAGGTGGCGTCGCGCAGCAGCTTCTCGACGTGGGCGGCGGTCTCCGGGGCGAGCCGTGCACTGTGGAAGAGCTGCCCGACCACTCCCAGGTGGAGACCGCGCTCCGCTCGTGAGCCGGTCGCGCTCATCACCTGCCCGCGGGAGCCGGCCGTCCACTCGCCGAACGACTCCAGCAGGCTGGTCTTGCCGCTGCCCACGGCACCGGTGACCAGCGCGACGTGTCCGCGCTGCTGCTCCTCGCAGGCGTGGAACACGCGCCGCAGACGGGTGATCTGTTCCTCTTGCTGAACCAGCACCTGCGCGTCAGCCCTCCTTGTACGCGGCGCGGGCCTGGTAACGCCGGTACGGCCCGACACCGCCACCCCTGCCGGAGACAGCCGCCCCTTTCGCCCGCGTCTCGCCGGGTAGGGGTGGAGCGCGCCGGGCGGCCACGCCGGGTGGACCTGAACTCCTTCGTCGGACCGGTCTGCTAGCCGTACGGTCCGCGTGATGAGGCGAGTCTGGCACCGGCATGATGGTGCGACAATGGGCGTGAGACCCCACCGTTCTGCACACAAACCTGCGGCCCCGAAAGGCGTTTAGGGGTTGCGCGATCCGGGATGGGGGTGTCGGAGCCCACCGGTCAGGGGGGAGGCCACACGTCAGTGAACGGCCGGTGTCGGGCGTACAGCTTGATGGTGTCACACCGCGACTCCCGGCGGTGCCCACGGTGATGGGTGGCGGACTCTGGGTGACGGAGGCGGTCACGTGACCCCCGACGGCTCTTCCGTGCGGAACCCCGACCGGGATCAGCGTGGCCGCCGGGCGGACGGACGGCCGCCCGGCGGGTCGGTGCCCCGCGTCAGCGGATCCAGCACCGTCGTACCGGGGCGGTCGAACCGCAGCCGTCCGGCGAGTTCGCTGCGCGAGTTGACGTCCAGCTTCCGGTAGATGCGCGTCATCCGCTGCTCGATCGCGCTGACCGTCAGGAAGAGCTTCTCGGCGATCTCACGATTGGTGTGACCCTGGGCGGCCAGGATGGCCATCCTGGATTCGGTGTCCGTCAGGCCCTGGACCACGACCGCCGCACCCGCCGCCCGGCTGCCGGTGGCACCGCCCCTGGCGGACAGGGCGCTGGGCCACAATGTCGGGATGCCGCACTCCTCCGCGAGCGACCGGGCCGACCGGATCGCGGCGCGCGCCTGCCGCCGGTCGCCGGCCTGCTCGTAGGCGTGACCGAGGTCGGCGAGGTTGTGCGCCAGCTCCATCCGGTCGCCGCACTGCCGCAGCAGCCGTACGGCGCTGCGCAGGTGCGGGATCCGTTCCGGTCCCTCCTCGGTCGCGGCCAGAACCCGCAGGGCCGCGGCCCGGTACCGGACGTGGAGGGGCCGCAGCCGGGCCAACTCGTCGCGCACCAGCTTGCGCGCCTGCTGGCGGCGGCCCATCCGGAGCAGTGCCCGAGCCGATTCGGTGCGCCACGGCACGAGACCCGAGAAGTCCAACTGCCACCGTTGCATGAGTTGCCCGCAGAGCTGGAAGTCGGCCAGCGCGGCCTCGGGGCTTCCCGCGGCGAGGGCGTGCGTCCCGCGGGCGTGCAGATAGTGCAGCCCGAGCGGGGTCTCGAAGGTCGCCGGCGGCACCGGCACCTGGAGGCAGGCGGCCGCCGTGTCGAGCTGGTCCATAAGGGTCAAGGCCCGTATCCGGACGGCGAGAGGTATCCCGATCACCACCCCCCAGCCCTTCGGTGAGAGCTGCCCCAGTGCCTCGTCGGCCAGCTTGCCGGCGCGGGGAAGGTCGCCGAGCCGGCCGGCGACGGCGGCCCGCAGGGCGGTGAGCGTGGCCGAGGGGGTGGGGTGGTGCGGGGTGGCGAGGTGGCGGCCCAGCCGGTCGCACCAGTCGTCGGCCAGGTCGAGCTGATCGGCGTAGATCATGGCGATGAGGGCGCAGATGACCCTGAACATGTGCGGTTCGTCATCCGGCCCGGTGGTCGACAGCGTCCGCTCGGCCTCCTCGACCACGCCGGCATCACCCCGGGCCAGTACGCCGGACAGCAGGAGGGCCCCGTTGAGCCCGTGCTTGACCCGGGCCAGCGTGAGCGGATCCCGCGCGGCCACGGCCGGGGCGGGCCGGTTGACCACGACCCCGGGATAGAGCGTCGAGATCCAGCCGGTGATGATGAGCAGCTCGGCCATGGACTGCGGATCGGCGGCATCCGCCCGCTCGCTCAGGTGCCTGACCAGGTCGACAGCCTTGTCGATCTCACCGTGCCAGAGGAGGTACTGGATGGGACCGGCGGCCTGTTGGCTGCCGAGGTGCCCGGCCCGGATGGCGGTGGCGACGCTGACCAGGTGCGGGATCGTGGCCTGCGGGTCGAGCCGCCACTCGGCGCGCGCCAGCGCGGAGCGGATCCGCGCCCGCAGGCACTCACCGACACCACTGCGGTGCGCCCGGCGCAGGTACCGCAGGGCGGTCTCCACCTCGCCGTCGAGAAGCGCCTGCTCGCCGGCGTCCAGCAGGGTCGGCGCCATCCAGGGCTCGGCCAGCTCGCCGATGCCCACCAGGTGCGGCGCGATCCGCGCCGGGGGTGCGCCGTCGTCGTGCAGCAGGCGGGCCGCTCCCAGATGCAGCCGTACGCGTTCCTCGGCGGTCATCCCGTCGATCACGGCCTGGGTCACCGCCGGATGGCGCAACCCCTGTTCGTCGATCAGCCCCGCGCTGGTCGACTTGTCGACAGCGCCCAGCGCGGGGTGTGACCGGGCGTCGAGGAGGTGCGGCAGCAGGCTGCCGTGCAGCGGCTCGCCGGTGACGGCGAGCACCCGGGCGGCGTTGAGCACCAGGTGGTCGCAGCGGTAGAGGCAGCTCAGCACGGCCTCCCGGAACGACTCGCCGACCGCCGGGGCGTCGGCGGACCGTGGCGCGGCCGCCTGGTCATCGGCGAGCGCGTGCACCAGGAGCGGATTCCCGCCGCTGATCCGGTGGCTCGCCTCGGCGATGCTGCGGGCGAGCGGGATGTCGAGCCGTTGGGCGAGGAGCTGGAACGTCCCCTCGGCGGTGAGCAGCGGCAGGCGGATGCGGTGCAGCCTCGCGGGTTGCAGCATCTCGGCGCGCACGTCCGCCCGCCACGGCCGGGTGCGTGGCGCCTCCGTCAGGACGATCAGTACGGGTAGGCCGGTGAGCCGCCGGGCCACGTAATCGAGGCAGTGCAGCGACGGCGCGTCCGCGTGATGGATGTCGTCCACCACGATGACCAGCGGCCCCCGGGAGGCCAGTTCGAGCAGGGCGCGCCCGATGGCGGCGGTGAGCCGGGCGTTCTCCGCGTCCGCCGGATCGGCGTCGTTCCATGCGAGGGCGCCCGCGTCCAGCAGACTGGCGAGGCGGGTTCGGATGTCGGGGGCGTCCGCGGCGCACAACGGCACCGCGCGGACGAGCTGCCGGACGACCTCCAGCGGTACGCTGCGCTCCGCGCGGGAGGCGCTCGCGCCGACGACCCGTGCTCCGGCGTCGCAGGCGCGCCGGGCGAAGGTCTGTGCGAGCGCGGTCTTGCCGGAACCGACCGGGCCGGTCAGCACGGTCACCGGCCGGTCAGTCGGCGCGGCGCCGCCGCGGAGCAGGTCTGCGAGTCGGCGCTCCAGCAGGGCGAGCTGGCTTGAACGCTCGGTCAGCTCCATCACCACCCCCTCCGGGGGAGGGCCGCTTGCCCTGCGCGGCCCGACAGCTCGACCAATCTGGAGACCGGCAATTCTTGACCCACTCCACTATCGGCAAGTATCGACGGGCGTCGAGCTTCGTCAGTGCGCCATCGACCGACGTGACCGGTTGGCCGCTGCGAGCCGTGTTCCCGTATGTGTCGGCGATAATTCCCCAGCTCCTTCGGGTCGACACTTCCTATCGACCTCTGTGGTGGTGGGAGTATGGCAGTTGGGCAAATGGGCGGCAAGCCGAGCTGTGTAAAGGATGAGCAAACATGGGTTTCTCGCCTCGATGGCCCGGCCGGGGGTGGCGACGGAAAGTCGCCGGCTGGCCCCGTACCGTGACAGAGTGCTTCCATGGGCCGATGGTTCCGCTTATCCGGCCCGCCTGCTGATTGGCGTGTGGGCTTTTTCGTGCTAACCGGGTGTCCGGGTGTCGCCGGTCGCTCTTGCCGAGGGTCGACGCCGCCCGCGGTTGCGTCGTGCGGAGACGCCGAACTGAGTGTCATCGTGGTTGAACTCGGCATTCGTGACTCCGCCCGGGCCGATCCGGCGCGGGCGGAGTGGTGCCCGAAGCTGGCGTGGACGTGTCGTCCCGGCCTCCGGCGTGGGGCCGTGGGGTCTGGACGGCTGTCTCGGCAATTGCCGGAGGCGCTCGGTTGTTGCGGGGTGAGGCGTCGATGCCGGAACTGCGACCGATGTCTGTCCGATAGTGCTGGCGGTCGTTGCTTGATGTGCGTCGTCGAGCCACGATTCGGACGTTTGGGAGATTCTGCGATTATGTTGTTAAAAACAGAATTATGCATCCGAGTGCCTGTTGGTCACGGAGGTCGCCGAATTTCATTCGGCCCGGCGGCTGATCTAATGCGGAACACGTCAAGGCGATAAATTCTCAATGCGAGCTGCCGCGCATCAATAGAGACACTTCCGGTCGATGTTCGATCGCCGAGGACGAATGCGGTTGCCGCATTGTTCGCCGAGCCGGCGTGAGTGCTCGGGCCGACCGCTGGATCAGGACGGACGGGATCCGGTCCTAGCTGGCCAGTAGGCTCCGGCAGGGGATCCGGACTCGGTGGCTAGGGGTTGTGCCCGACGATAGCCCGGCCCTAATTTCGGGGCACCCGGTCTTTACCGTCGGGACAGCCGGACATAGGGCCGTACAGGCCCGAGACCTGGAAGGTTCTGTGGTCGTCGTGATGTCCCAGCTGCCGCCGCGACTCGTTGCGGCCCCGCGCAGGGGATAGCGGAGATGACACTGCTGCCGGTGCTGCGGGGATCCGGTGCGGATCGGGCCGACGCGGTCACGGTGGCCGGAGAAGCCCTCTCCAGCGAGGCCCTGCTGGGCTGCGTCACCGCGGTCGCCGATCGGATCAGGGGCGCGACGGCGGTCGCGGTCGACGGCACACCGACGCTGGAAGCGGTGGTCGGAATGCTCGGCGCCGTCCTCGCGGGGGCGCCGCTCGTACCGCTGCCTCCCGGCGCCGACGAACGCGAACGCAGCCGCATCCTGCGGCAGTCCGGGGCGACGGTGATCCTCGGCCGTGCCCTGTCCGGGGCCGACGGTCTGCCCACGATCCCGGTCGACCTGCGAGAACACGCCTCGACGCGGCATCCCGAGCCCGCCCCGGGCAGCGACGCCGTCATCCTCTACACCGGTGGCGTATCAGGGCCGCCGCGAGGGGTACGCATCTCGCGCCGCGCCATCGCCGCCGACCTCGACCTACTGGCCCGTGCGTGGCACTGGAGCGAGGAGGACGTGGTCGTCCAGGGCACCCCGCTGTTCCGGGCGTACGGTCTGGTCGTCGGCCTGCTCGGCGCACTGCGGGCCGGTAGCCGTTTCGTCCACCTCGACCACACCGGCACCGGGCCGGTCGGCTCCATGCACCTGGCCTCGCCCGACCAGTGGGCGAGGATGGCGCTGGACGGCCATCGGGCCCGGCCGCTGTCCGCGGCGCGGATGCTCGTCTCCGCGGACGGCCCGCTGGCCCGCGCCGTGGCCGAGCGGCTCCGGCTGCTCACCTCGCACCGGCCGGTGCAGGCCTACGGCACCACCGAGACGCTCGTCGCGCTGACCGGGCTGGGCGGCGACCCTACGGTTCCGGGCGCTGTCGGCACCCCTCTGCCCGGCGTCGAGACGCGCGTGCTGGACCGCGAGGACCGGCCGGTGCCGGCCGACGGCGAGTCGGTGGGGGAGCTGAGCGTCTGCGGGCCGACGCTGTTCAGCGGGTACGTCGGCGGGCGGAGCCTCGCCGCCGGTCGCTGGCACGCCACCGGGGACCTGGTCAGCGTGACCCCCGACGGCACGTACCGGATCATCGGGCGGTGCGGGTTCGACGTGGTGCACAGCCGGGGCCGGCGGATGCCCGCCAGGCAGATCGAGGAGGTGTTGCTGAGCCACCCCGGCGTTCGCGACGCCTCCGTCGTCGGCACGCCACACCACGCGCTCGGCGAGCAGGTCACCGCCTACGTCGTCGCCGAGGGGGTGACCGCGCAGGTGCTCATCGACCACGTCGGCCGGTACCTCTCGGCGGGCCAGCGCCCCCGGCGGGTGCACTTCGTCGACGAGCTGCCGCGCAGCGCCCTCGGACGGATCAGGAAATCCCTGCTGATCGCCGGCGGCTGAGCCGACCGGGCGGCGGGCGGCGGTGACCCGCCACCGCCACGGTCAGCCCTCCACCCAGCCGTGCCGCCGGGCCAGCTCCAGCATCCTCGTACGTACCGCCACGACCTGCGCTCCGGTCAGGTCCGGCACGGAGGTCAAGAGCGCCTCGGTCGCCTCCACAGAGAAGGCCCGCTCGGAGAGGACGTCGCACAGGCCCTCGTCGTCCTCCGCGCTGCCCGTGACCTGCCCGCTGTCCCTGCTGCGCCCGCCGCCGACCGTGACGCCGGCCCGGGCGGACAGCCCGGCACCGGCCGTCGGGGCGCGATCCGCACCGGGGGCGACACCGACCACCCGCACCAGCACGGCCTTGGGCCCGCGCTCGGTCTCCACCGCGTCGTACTCGACCGGGACGCCGGGCGTCAGTGCCCACTTGTCGCCGTCGAGCATGTTCGCGTGCACGAACACGTCGTCGCTGCCGTCGTCCGGGGCGATGAACCCGTAGCCCCGCACCTCGTCGAACCGCACCACTTTGCCAGTAAGCATCGCCATTCCCGCGCCCATCCGCTCCCGCGTCCATCCGCCCAAGACCAGGTGTGCCCGCCCGCAGGACCGGGCCGGCGCCCAGAGTGGCACCTGTCCCGGGCGGGCCGGCACCCGTACCCGACCCCTATGGTGCACCTATCGCCGAGGCCGCTGCGGCACCGGGTGCCGCAGCGCCTACCATCGGCCAACGTGATCGAGCAGATCCTGCCCTCCACCGTGGCGGTGGCCGAGTCCTTCACCGATCCCGCCGGCGTAACCCTGTTCCCCGAGGAAGAGGCGCTGGTGGCACGGTCAGTGGAGAAACGCCGCCAGGAGTTCGCCACCGTGCGGCACTGCGCCCGGCTGGCCCTCGGCGAATTGGGCCTCGCCCCGGCGCCGATCGTCTCCGGCGCGCGCGGTGCCCCGCTCTGGCCGGCCGGCGTGGTCGGCAGCATGACGCACTGCGATGGCTACCGGGCGGCGGTGGTCGGCCGCACGACAGGGTTCGCCAGCCTCGGGGTGGACGCCGAGCCGCACGCCCCGCTGCCCGACGGGGTGCTGGGCGCCATCGCCCTGTCGGCCGAACGGTCGCGCACCGCCACGCTTGGCGCGGTCCGCCCCGCCGTCTGCTGGGACCGCCTGCTGTTCAGCGCCAAGGAGGCGGTGTACAAGGCGTGGTTCCCGCTCACCGGCCGGTGGCTGGACTTCTCCGAGGCGGACATCGTGTTCGACCCGGCCGGCACGTTCGAGGCCCGGCTGCTGGTGCCCGGTCCGGTGCTCGGCGGGGCCGAGGTGCGGGCGTTCGCGGGCAGGTTCCTGGTCGAGCGGGGGCTGGTGGTCACCGCGATCAGCATCCCGGCAGTGGCGTCCTAACCGGTCGCGCTCAGCCGCGTCTTCTGCACCTTGCCCAGGGCGTTGCGGGGCAGGGCGTCGACCAGGCGCACCTCGCGGGGTCGCTTGTGCGCCGAGAGGTGCCGGGCCACGAAGTCGATGAGTTCGGCCCCGTCCACCCCGTCGCCCACCACGTACGCGGTGACCTGCTGGCCGAGGTCGGGGTGCGGGGTTCCCACCACGGCCGCCTCACGGACCCCCGGGTGCGTCAGCAGGGCGTCCTCCACCTCCCCGGCGCCGATCCGGTAGCCACCGCTCTTGATCAGGTCGGTCGACGCCCGGCCGACGATCCGGTGCCAGCCGTCCGGGTCGACGGTGGCGACGTCCCCGGTGCGGAACCAACCGTCCGGGGTGCGGCTCGCCGCGTCGGCGTCCGGGTGGTTGAGGTAGCCGTCGAACAGCGTGGGGCCGGTGACCTGAAGCTCGCCCATCGTCGCCCCGTCGGCCGGGAGCGGGGCGCCGTCGTCGTCGACCAGCCGCGTCCGGACCCCGGGCAGCGCCAGCCCGACGGTGCCGGGCCGGCGTGGGCGGTCCGTCCGGGCGCTCACGGTGATCAGGGTCTCGGTCATCCCGTACCGCTCGACGATCCGGTGACCGGTGAGGGTGGCGAGGTCGGCGAAGACCGCTGCCGGCAGCGCCGCGCTGCCCGAGACCAGCAGCCGCGCCGGACGCAGCGCCCGGGCCGCGTCCGGGTCGGCGGCGATTCTGGACCACACGGTCGGCACCCCGAAGTACATCGTGCCGTTCGCGGCGGCGTACCGGTCGGGGCGGGGACGGCCCACGTGGTGCAGCCGGCTGCCCAGCCGCAGTGGTCCGAGCACGCCGAGCACCAGCCCGTGCACGTGGAACAGCGGCAGGCCGTGCACCAGCAGGTCGTCCGGTGTCCATGCCCAGGCGTCGGCCAGCCCGTCGAGGCAGGCGGCGATCGCGCGGCGGGAGATCACGGCGCCCTTCGGGGCGCCGGTGGTGCCGCTGGTGTAGAGGATCAACGCGGTGCGGGCCGGATCCGGCTCGGGGTGGACGGTGTCCGACCGCCGGGTCAGGTCGACGGGCACGACGGGCCGGCGGTCGTCACCGACGGTGGGTTTGGCGCCGGCCGGGGCCAGCAGCGCCGTCGCGCCCGAGTCGCGCAGGATGTGCTCGCGCTCCATCGGCCCGGCGTCCGGCGGGATCGGCACGACCGCCGCCCCGGCCGTCAGCGCGCCCACCACGCCGACCACCGTCTCCAGGGTGGCGGTGGCCTCGATCGCCACCCGGTCGACGCCGCGCAGCTCGTCGGCCAGCGCCGTGGCCAGGCGGCGAAGCTCCACCCAGGACGCCGCCCGGCCGTCGACCCGGATCGCGTCCGGGTGCTCGTCGGTGCTCTTCGTCAGCCAGCCCAGCAGCGGCATGGTGCGATCCTCTCAGCGGCCCGGTCCGAGCCCTGCCGGGGGCCGCGACGCCGGTAGGGTGGCGGGGTGCCGCCGGATCCGGGTGGGCGAGTGCGTCGCGCCGGTGGCCGGGAGAACGGTCCTGACCGTAGTCGGGGGTTTCCGCAACCGGCCACCCCTACCGGCCGGGGCGGGTCGTGCGGACGGGAGGTGACATCGGTGGACGCGAGGGCGGCGGCACCCGACGGTGTCCGCGCGGTGGTGTTCGACCTCGACGGGGTGCTGGTCGACAGTCTCGCCGTGGCCAGAGAGGCGTTCGCCCTCGCCTACGCCGAGGTGGTCGGCGACGGCATGGCCCCGGTCGAGGAGTACTGCCGTCACCCGGGCCGGTACCTGCCGGAGGTGCTGGAGCTGATGGGCCTGCCGGCGGCGCTCGCCGAGCCGTTCGTGCGGCAGAGCAACCGCCTCGCACACCGGGTCAGCCCGGTCGACGGCGCGGCGAAACTGCTGCGCACCCTGCGTCGGCGGGGGATCGGGCTCGCCGTGGCCACCGGCCGCAGCGGCGTACGCGCCCGGGACCTGCTCGGCCGGCTCGACCTGTTGCCGCTCGTCGACCACGTGGTGGGCTCGGACGAGGTGCCCCGTCCGAAGCCCGCGCCCGACATCGTGCGGCGGGCACTGCACCTGCTCGGGGCCCACCCGGTGGAGGCGTTGATGGTCGGCGACGCGCCCAGTGACCTGGCCAGTGCGCGGGCGGCCGGGGTGACGGCGGTGGCCGCGCTGTGGGGCGAGTCCGAGGAAGAGACGCTGCGCACGGCCGGGCCGGACGTCGTCCTGACCCGGCTCGACGAGCTGCTGCCGCTGTGCCCGGCCCGGCGGTGACGAGCCACACCGGATCCGTGGGCGGGAAGCCGCCCGGAGCCGCCGCCCGGCCGGACGGACGCCCGGATACCCGGCGTGACCGGGCGACACCCCTGTCGCGGGGCGGCACCCCTGTGGAGGGCCGTTCCCCGCACCGACACCCCCGATTCATCACCTGATCAGTTGATCCGCGCATCGGTTGCGCGGATGATGTCGGGCGTCGGTCGGCCCGGGTCCGGCCCGTTCCCGCGGACCGACGCCGCGATCAGCCGAGGGGTCCGCCCTTCCCGGCGGCAAACCGCACGTGAAGGAGGACCATCCCGGATGCCGGTCATCGAGGTCGATCATCTGCAGAAGCGGTACGGCGAGAAGGTCGCGGTCGACGACGTCTCCTTCACTGTCGAGCAGGGCGAGGTCTTCGGCGTCCTCGGCCCGAACGGAGCCGGCAAGACGACCACTGTCGAGTGCGTGCAGGGGTTGCGCCGCCCCGACGGCGGTAGCGTCCGGGTGTTCGGGCTGGACCCGGTGCGCGACCGCACCGAGGTGCGCCAGCGCGTCGGCGCCCAGCTCCAGGAGAGCCAGTTGCCGGACAAGGTGCGGGTGCGGGAGGCGCTGGACCTGTACCGGTCCTTCTACCGCAACCGGGCCGACATCGACGAGCTGCTGACCGACCTCGGCCTGGCCGAGCAGCGCAACACGTACTTCCAGAAGCTCTCCGGCGGGCAGAAGCAGCGACTGTCGGTGGCCCTGGCACTGGTGGGCAGGCCGGAGGTCGCGATCCTCGACGAGCTGACCACGGGCCTCGACCCGCAGGGCCGCCGGGACACCTGGGATCTCGTCGAGCGGATTCGCGACCGCGGCGTCACCGTCGTGCTGGTCACCCACTTCATGGAAGAGGCGCAACGACTCTGTGACCGGATCGCGATCATCGACCAGGGGCGGATGGTGGCCATCGACAGCCCCGCTGGCCTGCTCGCCCGGGTCGGCAGCGAGCACCGGGTGCACTTCCGCCCGGCAGAGCCGGTCGAGGACGCCCTCCTGCTCGCCGCGCCCGACGTGACCGGGGTCAGCCGCTACGGGGCGGAGGTGACGGTGACCGGCACGAAGGACGTGCTCCAGTCGGTCCTGGCAGTGCTCAACGGGCGCGGGACGACCTACACGGACCTGCGGGTCGAGCAGCCCACCCTCGACGACGCCTTCGTCGCCCTGACCGGCCGCGGCGGCCGGGCCGCCGCGCAGTCCCCGACCGACGGGAGGTCGTCGTGAGCGCCCTGTCCAAGCTGATCGCCGTCGAGACGAAGCTGTTCCTCCGGGAACCCGTGTCGTTGTTCTTCGTCTTCGCCCTGCCGATCGGCCTGATGCTCGTCTTCGGCCTGCCGCAGCGTGCCGGTACCGCCGCCGACACCGGCCAGCACGCCGAGCAGACGTTCCTGCCGTCGCTCGCGCTGGCTCTCACCATCGGCATGCTCGCGCTCTTCACCCTGCCGATGGCACTGGGCATCTACCGGGAGCGCCGGATCCTGCGTCGTCTGGCGACCACCCCGGTGCGGCCCGCGCTGCTGCTGGTCGCCCAGGTCGTGGTCAACCTCGTGATGGGCGTGCTCGGCGCGGTGGTCACCTCGATCGCCGTGCGGTTCCTGCTGGACCAGCCGGCGCCGGCCAACCTGCCCGGGTTCGTGCTGGCCTTCCTCCTCGGGGTCGCGTGCCTGTTCGCCGTCGGCCTGCTGATCGCGGCGCTGGCGCCGTCGGCCAGGGCGGCACAGTCGATCGGCCCCGCGCTGTTCTTTCCGCTGCTCTTCCTGGCCGGCGCCTGGCTGCCCCGCGACCGGATGCCGAGTGCCCTGGCGGCCGTGGCCGACTACTCGCCGCTCGGCGCGACTGTCGACACCATCGGCGCGGCGTGGGCGGGGGCCGACCCCGAGCTGCCGCAGCTGATCGCCCTGGCCGTCACGGCCGCCGTCGCCGCCCTGGGGGCGACGCGGTTCTTCCGCTGGGAGTAAGCCCGCCTCCCGACCGGGTGGTCCGGGCATCGTCGCTGCCCAGGACCGATTCTAGGGGTGCGCTAAGGGGTGCTCACGAAATGTGATCTGCACTACGTTCGGAGCTGAACGGGTGGCCGCTCACCGGACAAGGACGTTCGACCGCGGAGCGTCCGTCCACCCGGCAACGGGTGTCGTTGGGCCTGTGTGGACACAGCCGCCGTCGCCCCTGCGGCGGCTCGTGACGTGTGCGGAATGCGACGGAGGTCGTGCCATGAAGGACGTTTCGCAAGCTGATCCGGTCGCCCGGGACGCCGCTGGCGTCATCGATGTCGTCCTGGAGGGTGGCCCGGTCGGTCTGCCGGCCGATCTGCGCAGCCGTCGGGTGCCCAGGGCAGAGAAGAAGATCAAGATTCTGTACTACGGCGGGTACGAGCACTTCGAGCGGGGCGCCGCCGTCACGACGGTCGAGCCGGTGGTCTTCCGCTGGACCGGCCGGACCCGGATCGCCGAGTAGCGAAGGGACGCAGCAGTCTCATGCGGGCACACGACCAGCGGACGGCACCGCACCTGACGGTCAGCGACACGAGCGAGGCGATCGCCTTCTACACGGACGTCTTCGACGCCGTGGCCATCCAACGGGAGTGCCTGCTCGACGGGCATGTCGTGCACGCCGAACTGGCCGTCGGCGGTCATCGCCTGATCGTGAGCGAGTGGTGGGAGGCGGGCGACCTGTCGGTGGCCGCGAACCGTGACGAGGTGCTGACCATCGAGCGGACGGACCCCGAGTCGGTGCTGCGGCGGGCGGTGGCCGCGGGCGCCCACGTCGAGCCGCCGGCCGGCCCGTCGCACCAGGTCACGTTGCGCGACCCGGCCGGCCTCTGCTGGAGCGTCGTCGGCCCGCAGCGGACGGGGTAGGGCGAGTCCCGGCGGACCCGGGACAGCTCGCGGGCGCCCGCGCGTACGGTGCGGGTTCCCGCCCGTCCGGCGTTTCCCCAGCGCCTCCGCCACCAGCGTACGCAGCCGTCCGGCATCCGGAACCCAACCGGCGGCCGGCACCAGGTAGGCGTGCGCCAGGCTGGCGTGCACGACGTCCCTGAGCGCGATCACCAGGAACTGCCGGTTGCGATTGCCGAGGTGCCGTCGCCGGTGGCCCAGGCCGTTGCCCGGCCCCGCCCGAACCCCGGGAGCGGCACCCGAGCCGCGCCGAGGTCGAGAAGGGCGGTCAGCCGAACGATGCCGACGGCCCGCGCGGTGGCCGCGGCATCGGTGCGTGGGGGACAGGACCGCAGTGTATCGAATCACCGTGACGCCTTCTGTGGTCGCCGAGGTTGAGCCGCTCGAGTACCACAAGCCTGGTGACGAAACATAAACCTCCGCGCTTCCGTTAGTGTATCGATGTACCACACGCACCCCTCAAGTTCAGGAGCTGCCATGAACCCACGAAGTACCAGTCTGAGCGGCCCCCGGCTCAGCGAGCAGGTTGTCGCCGGCTCCGCAGGTGGCGTAGCGCAGGCGCTGGGGCTTCACGCATGAGGCTGATGCGTGTCGGTCCGAGAGGTGGTGAACGGCCGGTCCTGCTCGCCGAGGACGGCCGTCACCTTGATCTGGCCGGGCTGACCGGGGACATCGATGGCGCGTTCCTGGCCGGTGACGGCATCCAGCGGGCACGGGCCGCGCTGGACGCCGGCGGGCTACCGGAGATCGACGTCTCCGGCATGCGGGTCGGTGCGCCGATCGCCCGGCCGGGAACGGTGGCGTGCATCGGGCTGAACTACGCCCGGCACGCCGCCGAGTCCGGTGTGGAGCCACCCGCCGAGCCGGTCGTCTTCCTCAAGGCGACCAATACCGTGGTCGGCCCGTACGACGACATCGTGCTTCCGAGGAGGGCGACGAGGACGGACTGGGAGGTCGAACTCGCGGTCGTCATCGGTCGCAGCGCCCACTACCTCGATTCACCCGCCGACGCCGCTGACGTCATCGCCGGGTACACCGTCTCCAACGACCTGTCGGAGCGGGAGTTCCAGATGAGTGACAGCGGCGGGCAATGGGCCAAGGGCAAGAGCTGTGAGTCGTTCAACCCGTTGGGGCCGTGGCTGGTCACCGCGGACGAGGTGGACGACCCGCAGAACCTCGCGCTGAGCAGCCGGGTCAACGGCGAGCAACGGCAGGCGTCCAGCACCTCGGACATGGTTTTCGACGTGTATTACCTGGTCTGGTACCTGAGTCAGTACCTGGCGCTGGAGCCGGGCGACGTGGTGAACACCGGTACACCCGAGGGCGTTGCGATGTCCGGCAGATTCCCCTACCTGACCGAGGGGGACATGATGAGCGCGCGGATCGAGGGGCTGGGCGAGCAGCGGCAGACCTGCCGCGCCGCGCGGCCCTGACCGGACCACGACGGTGACCGGCCGCCACACCCGCGGGTGTGGCGGCCGGTCTTCCGCAGGTCGGTCAGGGGGCGCCGACGCCGACGTCGGCCGGCAGCAACGGCTTGTTCGTCACCGGAGCGGTCGACCGCTCGTCGGCACCGACGTCGGCGCTGCCGCTTCGGGGCTGCCGGTCCATGTCCTCGGTGACGAAGGCGTAGCCGCCGACGGCCGCGTCGACAGCCGGGCTTCCCGCGCCGATCCGGGTCACCTCGCCCTGCGCCACCAGCAGCGGGTTGGCGATGGTGGCGCTGCCGGGCACGCCGACGACGGCAGCACCCGTCGGCCACGCGATGTTGCCGGTGTAGGTCATGTTGTTCGGTGTCTTGAGTTCGTTGATGAGCTTGCCCGTGGAGCCGACCACGATGTTGTCGGCCACCACGCTGTCCACCGGGGCGAGGCTGTAGTTCGCCCCGATCTCGATGTTCGAGACGTTGTTGACGAAGGTGTTGTTGACAGCCATCGCCCGGTACACCCGCCAGTGCGAGGAGAGCGCACCGGACGTGTCCACGTCACCGCCGTCGAGCTGGAGCGCCGCGTCGTACCCGGTCCCGGTCAGGCCCTCGAAGTAGTTGTTGTAGATCTTGTGGTCCTGTCCGTAGACCCGGACCCCGCCGGTGCCGGCCTTGCCGCCGCCCAGGAAGAAGTTCCCGTACACCTGGCTGCGGTTGCCGTGGCGCAGCGACAGCGTCCCCTGCGACGTACGGAAGGTGTTGTACCGCACCGTGTTGTCGTTGCTCTTCACGGAGACGATCTCCGGGTCGCCGTCGCAGTTCTCGAACAGGTTGTGCTCGATGGTGGTGAACCCGTTCGACTGGGAGATCGCGCTCCAGCCGACCCGGATCGCCTCCATCTCGTTCGTGGCCCGCGGCCCGATGTTGCGGAAGTGGTTGTGGTCGATGAGGTCGTACTGGGACTGCTGGCTGGACGATCCGTCGATGGTGATGAAGTTGCCGAGCTGGTGCTTCTCCTCGAACAGGTTGTGGTCGATCCGGTTGTGATGGCTGCCGGCCCCCTGGATGATGATCCACTTCAGCGAACTCGACTCGGTCAGTCGGAAGTGGCTGCGGGTCAGCCGGATGTGGTGTGAGCTGGTGACCTTGAGCGTGTTGGCGTTCGTCCACTTCAGCCCGGAGAACGTCACGTACGACGAGTTGAGCACCTCGAGCTGGCCGCCCGTGATGACGGCCCGGCCCTGATTGGCTGCCGTGATCGTGATGGGTGCGGCAGCGGTGCCGTTCCCCGCGTTGAGTTTGCCGATCGAGTAGTTGCCGTCGGCGAGCACGATCGTGTGTCCTGCGGCGGCGTTCGCCATCGCGGTGGTGAGCTGCGCGGTCGAGGAGACGTTCACGACGGTGCCGCCGGGAGGCGGCGTGGTGGGGCTCGGGGCCGGAGACGTGGTGGGGCTCGGGGCCGGGGACGTGGTGGGGGTCGTCGTCGGGCTCGTGGTGGGGCTGGCGCCCGCTGCGCGAACGACGGTCTCCGTGATCGAGGTCCAACCGTTGGCGCTGTTGCCGTACCCCAGAATTCTCAGGTACCGGGCGGCGACGGCTGTGATGTCGTAGGTCTCCGGTTGCAGCGTCGATCCCGAGCTCTTCCGGGTGGACACCACTGTCGTCCAGGTCGAGCCGTTGGTCGAGGTCTGGACCGAGAAAGTCGTCTGGCGCTGGTCGCCCCGGTACCAGGCGATGTTCACGGCGCCGACGGTGACTGTCGAGCACAGGTCGTAGCGGATCCAGGAGCCGGTGCCCTCGGCGGACCACCGGGTGCCGAGGTCGCCGTCGATGGTGTTCGCCGGCACGTTGCCGTCGTGGCTGCTGGCGCTGGCTGCGCAGATGGGCAACGGACCGGCAACCGCCGCCTGCAGGCCGGACCGGGGGATGTCGGCCGATGAAACACGGTGGCTGGTGGCGGCGAGAGCGGGCAGCGCCACGAGGGCGCTACCGGTGAGCGTCGCGATCAGGACGGTGCCGCGCATGCTGACTCTTGTACTGCTCATGTGGCTCTCCAAGCGGGGGAAGCGGAGACTCCGCCCGGGGGTCGGACCCCCGGGCGGAGAATGCCTCAGGAGTGGGTGACGGTGAGGCCGTAGATCTTGACCTCGCCGTAGTTGGAGCTGGAGCAGGGCGACGAGTTCGAGCAGTTGGCCTGGGTGTAGCCGCCGGCCTTGAAGTAGCCGCCGGAGAAGCTCTTCGTGATGGTGGTCTGCAGGACGCCGTTGTAGTACGCCTTGATCTGGCCGCCACTGACCACGAACTTGGCCTCGAAGCGGGTGCCGAGCTGGTAGTTGCTGGTCACCAGCTTGTAGTGCGTGTCGTTGTCGTTGGTGATGTAGAGGCTGGTGCCCTCGAGCCGGAACACGGTGACGTCATCGTCGGCGTCGTGGATCTGGGCCCCGACCACGTGCGGCTTGGTGGAGGGCAGCGCGGTGAACATCTCGTCCACGATCAGCGTGTGGGTGCCGGAGGTCGACGACCAGCTCGCGTTGCTCGTGCCGTTGTTGGCCATCTCCCGCAGCTCGGAACGGGGGTAGCTCGACCCGCTGGTGGTGACGCCGTTGACCGGGGCGCGGAACTGGACCGCCTTGCACGAGTCCGTGGTCACGAAGTAGGGGGACACCTGGTAGCTGTCCAGGGCCGGCTGCTTGATCTCGGTCGGGCTGCCGGACGAGCCGGTCGGCAGCGTGACCTTCCAGTTGGTCAGGTTGAGCACGTCGGCCGGCACGGCGCAGGTCGGGCTGCTACCGCCGTCGGCTCCGTAGACCTTGACTTCGGTGATGCTGTTCCACGTGTTGACGGTGTTGCCGTAGCCGAGCACCCGTACGTAGCGCGCGGATCGGTCGGTGAAGTCGTACGTCTCGAGCTGAAGGGTGCTGCCGCTGCTCTGGCGCTGGCTGACGGCAGTGGTCCACGTGCTGGCGTTGGTCGACGTCTGCACGGCGAAGCTGCTCGCGCGCTGGTTGCCCTGGTACCAGGCGATCGCCACCGAACCCACCTGGACGCTCGACCCGAGGTCGAAACGGATCCAGGACCCGTCACCCTGGGCGGACCACCGGGTGCCGAGGTTGTTGTCGATGGTGTTCGCCGGCACGTTTCCGTCGTTCGAGCTGGCGGTCACCGCCGTGACCGGCAGTGCCGTGGCGGCTTGGGCCGGGGTGGCGAGCAGGCCGGCGCTGACACCGGCGAGTAGGACGGGTAGGGCGAGGATTCCGATTCGTCGCATTACTTGATCCTTCTGGTGGTAGTTCGCATATGTGAACTATGCGGCACTAGTGCCGCGTGACCATAGAAGGTTGTGACTGGAACGTCAACGGGAGATTTCGAATCGGTTACCGGTCGGCGCTCTGCCGGTCAGTGCTGCGGTGATCGCCGAGTTGATGGCTACCGCGATCCGGTTCGCCTGTCCCTCGGTCAGCCGGCTACCCGCCACGCACACGCCGATGGCGTCGTACGGGCCGAGTTTCGGTGGGGCCGCCACCGCGACGCAGGAGCAGGCCGGCGCTCCGTCCGGGTGCCAGTCGACGGCGTAACCGCGCTTCGCGGTACGGACGAGGTCGTCGAGGTGGTGGCTGTTCCCCGGGGCGTTCGTGGGACGGGAGGGGGTGGGGACGGTGAGTCGGGCCAGCACCGCGCGGCCCAGCGCGGTGGTGTGGGCCGGTGCGTGCCGGCCCGCCGCGATCGCCGGTGGTGCGCCGGGCCTCTCCCTGCTGACCAGGCAGACCACTTGACCTCCGGTGACCCGGCCGAGCTGCACGGTGGCGTCGAGCTCGCGATGCAGCCGGTCCACCACCGGGGTCAGGCGTCGGATCGACCGGTCGGTGCGCAGGTAGGCGGATCCGGTCCGAAGAGCCTGCACGCCGAGGCCGTATCGCAGGCCGGCGGAGTCGGTCTCCACCCAGCCGCGCTGCACGAGGGTGCGGAGCAGCCCGTGCATGCTGCTCTTCGGGATGCCGAGATCCCGGGCCAGGTCCACGAGCGTGCGTCGATCGGGCGATGCGGCAAGCAGTTCCAGCAGTTCCACTGTCCGGTCCGCCGACTTGACCCGCGCGACGCCGCCGCCTGTCGTCATGGTCGTTCCTCACTCCAGGGGGTCGGGCGCGGGCCCGGTGGAAGCGCGGACGACCAGTTCCGGGCGCAGCAGCAGGGACTGGCTCGGTCCGCCGTCCGGGTCCTCGATGCGCGCGAGGAGGTGCCGGAACGCCGCCGTCGCCATGTCCGCGATGGGCTGACGGACGGTTGTCAGCGGCGGCGCGGCGAGGTCGGCGAGCACGATGTCGTCGAAGCCGACCACCGAGACGTCCCGACCGACCCGCAGGCCGGCGTCGCGGACCCCGGCGCTGACCCCGAGCGCGCACATGTCGTTTATCGCCACGATGGCGGTCGGCCGGTCCGGTCCGTGCAGCAGGTCGCGGGCCGCGGACCGGCCGAGGCCGGCGGCGTCGAGGTCGCCGTACGGCTCGTCTTCGGCGTTGCCCGACCAGATGATCGCCTCAGCCGGATCGAGGCCGGCCTGCTCGAAGGCGTTCGTGAACCCGCGGAAGCGTTCCCGACGGTTGATGCTGCGCAGCGAGCCGGACACGAAGGCGATCCGTCGGTGCCCGAGTTGTAGTAGGTGGGCCGTGGCGAGGTGGGCGCCGACCACGTTGTCGACGCTGATGTTCACCAGCGCCGGGGGATCGCCGGCCTGGGCGGTGCGGTCGAACGCGACCAGGCCGAGGCCGCGCTCGACCAGGGGCAGGACATGCTCCAGCGAGGGCAGCGAGGAGCAGAGCACGACTCCGCGGATGCCGTCGCCCCACAGTTCTTCGAGGTAACGCAGCTCCCGGTCGGGCTCCCGCTCGCTGTTGCAGAGCAGGACGTGGTAGCCGTCGGCCAGGGCTGCCCGCTCCAGGTAGCGGGCGAAGTTGCCCCAGAAGGGGTTGGCCACCGACGGGACCACCAGACCGATCACCTGGATCCGGCCGGTACGGAGCTGGCGGGCGGCCCGGTTCGGCCGGTATCCCAACTGGTCGATGGCCGCCTCCACCCGTGCGCGGGTTTGTGGGAGCATGCGTCCGGGGCGTCCGTTGAGGAAGTTCGACACGGTGCTGGGGGACACCCCAGCCTCCCTTGCGACCTGGTAGATCGTCACACCAGCCATACCGGGGCTCTCCTGTGCTACGCGGGGGAAACGGAACGCAAGGAGTGTATGGGTTTACCGTCTCATGGCGGATATTGACCCGCTCAGTTAACCCCGTGTTGCTGGCCTGTGTCCAGCCATTGACATACCTGCGCCTCGCTCCTAGCCTTGCTGCATCGTTCCACCAGTAAATCGATGCATTGAGCGGTAGCCAAGTTCGTGACGTAGCGGTGACCCAGGGCGGCGGCGCTTCCGCCGCGGAAGGGACGAGATGATGACAGAGACGAGGCGGAGCCGACTGCGACCGCTGGCGGCGGTGCTGACGGCGGCACTGCTCACCACCGGATGCGGCGGACCGGCCCCCAGCGGGGACGGCGACGACGGCAAGGTCAGCGGCACCGTTCGCCTGCTGACGCCGATCTTCGAGGGCGCCGACGGAAAGACCGTGCTGGAGAAGCAGCTCGCCGACTTCAAGAGCAAGCACCCCGACGTCGCGGTCGAGGTCGACTACACCACGTACGCCAAGCTCAACGAGAAGCTCACCACCTCCATCGCCGGCGGCCGGCCGTACGACGTGATGCTGATGGGAGTCGGGTGGATCCCGCCGTTCGCGGCCAAGGGCGCCCTGGCCGAGCTGGACGAGAACAAGCAGGACCTGACCAAGCGGTACAACGAGCGGGTGGTCCAGCCGGGTATCTACCAGGACAAGGTCTACGGCCTGCCGATCATGTTGGACACCCGCTTCGGGATATATCGCAAGGACATCTTCGCCCAGGCGGGCATCACCGCGCCGCCGAGCAACTTCACCGAGTTGCGGGAGATGGCCCGCAAGCTGACCGTACGTGACGGTAGCGGCAAGCTCACCCGTGCCGGAGTGGACATCCTCTCCAACGACCTGCGGCAGACGTTCCTCCCGCTGATGTGGGCCAACGGTGGTGAGCTGTTCACCCCCGACGGGAAGCCGGCCTTCAACAGCCCGCAGGCGGTGGGCGCGTTGCAGTTGATGACCGACATCATCCGTACCGACAAGTCCGAGGACTTCGGCTTCACCCAGCCCGGTGCCACCAGTCTCCCGCTGGCCCAGGGCCGGGCGGCGATGATGGTGGGGCACAACAACCACCTGCTGGCGATCGAGGAGCAGGCGCCGGAGCTGGTCAAGGAAGACAAGATCGGCTTCTTCATGATCAATAACGAGCGGCCGGCGATGTTCCAGGGTGGCACCCTCGCCACCGTCTCCGCCAAGTCCCAGCATCCGGCCGCGGCCAAGGCGCTGGTCCGCTTCCTCACCGACGAGCAGGCCTCGCTCGCCGCCAACGAGCAGCGGGGCAACGTCCCGGCGCTCAACGGCCTCGCCGACTCCGACTACGTGAAGAGCAACAAGGCCGCGCAGTTCGCGATGGAGAACCTCGACGCCGCGTTCTCCGAGGGCGGCGTACCGGCCTGGCTGGAGATCCGGGGTGACTTCAAGGCGGCCATCGAGGCCGCGCTGCTGGGCCAGAAGACCCCGCAGCAGGCGCTCGACGAGCTGGCGGCCAAGGCGCAGGCAGCGATCGCCAAGGGCTGACATGACCACCACCCTTGAATCCGTGAGCGTGGCGTCCGCGAACCGGGCGCCACGCCCGCCCCGCCGTCGACGGCTGGGCGCCGACCGCCGCCGCGCGGCCTATCTGATGCTGGCCCCATCGGTGATCCACCTGATCTGGTGGATCGGCCTGCCCGTGGTGGCTACCTTTGGCCTGGCATTCACCCACTACGACGTGATCGCCGGCACCATCCAGTGGGCCGGCCTGGACAACTTCCGGGAGATCTTCGCCGACGACATCTGGAACCGGTCGATCTGGCACACGATCATCTTCACCTTCTTCACGGTGCCGGTGGCGATGGCGATCGCGGTGTTCATCGCGGTGCTGCTGAACCAACAGATCCGGGCGCGGGCCTGGTACCGCGCGGCGTTCTTCATGCCGCACATCACCGCCACCGTCGCGATCGCGCTGGTCTGGATGTGGATGTTCGAGCCCACCCTCGGGTTGTTCAACCTGCTGTTGGACCGCGTCGGGGTGAACGGGCCGGCCTGGTTGTCCGACCCCGACTGGGCGATGCCGGCCGTGATCCTGGTCAGCATCTGGAAGGGCATCGGCCTCAAGATGCTGATCTACCTGGCGGCCCTGCAGAACATCCCGCACGACCTCTACGAGGCGGCGGACCTCGACGGCGCCTCGGGCCTCCGCCGGTTCTTCGCGATCACCCTGCCCCTGCTGAAGCCCGCAACGTTCTTCGTCTTCATCGTATCGATGATCGACGCGTTCCAGGTCTTCGACCAGGTGTACGTGCTGACCCCCGACGGCGGTCCGGCGAACTCGACAACCGTGATGACGTACGAGATCTACCGGACCGCATTCAGCGAGTTCAACATCTCGGTCGCCTGTGCGCAGAGCCTGGTGCTCTTCGCCTTCCTGCTCGTCCTGACGGTGATCGGCCGCCGGCTGACCGGGAAGGACGCCGATGAAGCCTAGAATCGCTCCCCGCCTGGCACTGCACCTCATGCTCGGCGGGGGTGCCCTGGTCATGGTCGTGCCGTTCTTCTGGATGATCCTGACGTCGCTCAAGAGCCGTGCCGACATCGCCGCCTACCCGCCCAACCTGCTGCCCGACGAGTGGGTGTGGAGCAACTACCAGGCCGCGCTGGACTACGCACCGTTCGGGACGTACTTCCGCAACAGCCTGTTCATCGCCATCGGGCACACGGTGATCAACCTGATGCTGGCGACGATGGCCGGGTACGCCCTCGCCCGGGTGCCGTTCCGGGGCCGGACCGTCGTCTTCATGGCCGTACTGGCGATGATGATGATCCCGACCTACACGAAGATCGTCCCGCAGTATCTGATCGCCAAGGGCATGCCGTTCTTCGGCGGTAACGACTACCTCGGGCGGGGCGGCTACGGCTGGCTCGACTCGTGGTGGGTCCTGATCGTTCCGGGGGCGCTGACCCCGTTCGCGATCTTCCTGTTCCGGCAGTTCTACCTCTCGCTGCCGCGAGAGCTGGAGGAGGCGGCACGCATCGACGGGATGGGCGAGTTCGGGATCTTCGCCCGGGTGATGACTCCGCTGGTGAAACCCGCGATCGCCACCGTCGCCCTGGTCACCTTCGAGGGCAGTTGGAACAACTTCCTCTGGCCGCTGCTGGTCACCACCCGCGACGATCTTCGGGTGATCCAGGTCGGCCTGGCCGCCTTCCAGTTGGCCGAGCGGACCGAGTGGTCCTACCTGATGGCCGGCTCGACGCTGGCCACCGTGCCGATGATCGTGCTGTTCCTGTTCGCCCAGCGTTACTTCGTGCAGGGCTTCGCCACTGCCGGAATCAAGTAAGAAGGAGCACCTTGATGACTTTCGACCTGACCGGACGCCGGGCTCTCGTCACCGGCGCCGGCCACGGGATCGGCGCGGCCATCGCCGTGGGGCTGGCCAAGGCCGGGGCGGACGTCGCCGTACACCACGGGCACTCGGCCGGCCCGGCCGGTGAGGTGGCGTCCGCCATCGAGTCCCTGGGCCGCAAGACCGTCGTCCGGCAGGCCGACCTCACCAGAACCGGCGAGGTCGGTGACCTCGTCGACGAGGTCACCAGCTTCCTCGGCGGCCTGGAGATCCTGGTCTGCAACGCCGGTGGCATGGTCGGCCGCAGCCCGGTGGCGGAGATGACCGACGAACACTACGCCGAGGTCGTCGACCTCAACCTGGGCAGCACGTTCCGCACCGTCCGGGCGGCGATCCCGCACCTGCGGTCGGCCGGCGCCCGGGGACGGGTGATCACCATGTCCTCGCTGGCGGCGCAGAACGGTGGGGGCGCCGGCTCGGCCGTCTACGCGGCGGCGAAGGCGGGAGTGCGGGGACTGACCAAGGGCCTGGCCAAGGAGCTGGCCACCAGCGGAGCGACCGTCAACGCGGTCGCCCCGGGCTTCATCGGTGGCACCAACTTCCACGACACCTTCACCGCCCCGGCCACTCAGGAGGCGATCATCAGCGGGGTGCCGCTCGGGCGGGGCGGCACCCCGGACGACGTGGCCGGCGCGATCGTCTGGCTCGCCTCCGACGCCGCCTCCTACGTCACCGGCGCCACCATCGACATCGACGGTGGCGCGTGGTTCCGGTGACCGACACCACCGTTGCACCGTCCACCAGCCGCCCCGTGCCGCCAGCGGCGCGGGGCGGCTGGTGGCACGCCTACGTCTGCCCGGCGCACGGGGTGGAACTCGAACACGAGGGGCTGCTCTCCGGCGCCTTCCCCGACGGCGGTGCCCGCTGCCGGCACGGCTGCCGGGTCGACGAACCCGCGGTACGGGGGGCCTGGACCGTGCTGGCCCACCAGGCGTGCGCCCGGCAGATCCGGGCGCTCGCCCGGTCCCCGCACGCCGCCGACCGCTACACCGCCGTCGACCTGCTGACCGGGTACGCCCGGCAGTACGCGGCGCTCGGCGCGGCCCCGCACGAGGGAGCCGCCGACTGGATGCTGCGTGGCCGACTGTTCCACCAGGCGCTCACCGAGGCCATCTGGGCGGTGACCGTCGGGCAGGCCGCTCGTGCGCTGCGCGAGGCCGGCCACCCACTGCCCGCCGAGGTGACGGAGTTGCTGCGTGCGCTCGCCACGGCGGCCGGGCAGGCACGCGACGCACTGATCGGTGCCGGCCGGTTCGACTCGAACTACACCGCCTGGCTCATCGCCGCCGGGGCGGTCTGCTCCGGCCGGCCGGAGTGGCTGACCGGACCGCACGGCCTGTGCGCCCACGTCCCGGCAGCGGTCCGGCCGGACGGATGGGAGTGGGAGGGGTCGACCTACTACCACGGCTTCGTGCTGCGCGCGTAC
Organism: Micromonospora sp. CNB394; assembly: GCF_000374985.1. Lineage (NCBI taxonomy): Bacteria > Bacillati > Actinomycetota > Actinomycetes > Micromonosporales > Micromonosporaceae > Micromonospora > Micromonospora sp. CNB394. The sequence continues at coordinate 63,980 of NZ_KB895845.1, forward strand.
CTGCTGGCGCTGCACGCGATGCCCCACGTCGACGTGCCCGGCGAGGTGCGGGACCGACTCACCGCGATGGTCGGGGTGCTGGAATCCCTCACCACCTCCGGCGGTCTGCTGCCCGCCCTGCACGACGGCCCGTACGACCGTCCGCCGGCGGCGTACGAGCTGGCCGAGCTGAGGGAACTGCTACCACTGCTCGGTGTGCCGCCGACCCCGACGGAGCCGGTCACGCTGCATTCGAGCGCCGGCTACGCGGTGCTGCGCGGAGCGGGGCTGCACGCCGTGGTGGACTTCGGCCCGCACGGCGGCTCGCACGGACACCTGGACAAGCTGGCCCTCTATCTCTACGGCGCGGACACCCCCTGGCAGCCGGACCCCGGCCAGGTACCGTACGCGCACCGGGGATGGCGTCGCCACTACGCCTCGACCGCCGCGCACCCGACGTTCAGCGTCGACGGGTCGGACCAGGCCGAGTGCGCCGGATACCTGATCGGGCACGACAACCGGTCGGTCGCTGTTGGCTGCGACACGGCCTACCCGGGGGTGACGGCCCGCCGGGAGCTGGCCCTTCGGGACGGCGCGCTCGTCGACGAACTGACCGTCGAGACGGACCGGCCCCGCCTGGTCGTCGCCCACCTGCGTCCGGACGTCGACCTCACCGTCTGGCCCGGCGCCGGTGGCGCGCTGGAGACGGCCTGGGCCGGCCGGCAGAAGCTGCGCGGGTCGCACACCGCATCCGTACCGGCCGACGTGCTCTGCCGGCCGGGTCCCGGCCCCGCCGACGACCCGCAGCGCGTCCGGACCTGGGTCGACTGGACCGTGCCGGACGCCACCGTTGTGACCTTCCGCTCCGTCTACCGGATGGGAACCTGATGCAACCCCTGCTGATCGGTGATCGGCTCGACGAGCTGCGGGCCGCGCTCACCACCACCCACACCGCCCAGTGGCGGCGACTGTACGAGCAGTGCGAGTGGTACCGCGGGCAGAGCCCGCCCACCGAGCACCCGACCGCCAGCATCACCTACTTCGGTCCGGCCGCGATGAACCTCGCCCTGGCCTACCGCCTCACCGGGCAGCCCGGCTACCTGGCCGAGGCCCGACGGTGGATCAGCATCGCCGTGTCCTTCCCGCACTGGGGCAAGGCGAAGCTGCCCGACCACGACCTCGACGCCGGCTGGCTGCTGCACGGGCTGTCCCTGGCGTACTCCTGGCTCCGCGACGACCTGCCCGGCGACGAGGCCGACGCGCTGCGCGCCAAGCTGCTGCTCCAGGGCGAGCGGATGTACGACTTCGCGGTGCAGACCGAGGGAACCTGGTGGTCGTCGAGCTACTGGCAGAACCACAACTGGATCTGCTACACGGGGCTGGCCGCCGCCGGCTACGTCCTCGACCAGCCGCAGTGGAGTGACCGGGCCCGCGACAACCTCGGCACCGTGCTGGACCTGATGCCCGCGGACGGGTCGGACTCCGAGGGCGTCGTCTACTGGCGGTACGGTGTGCCGTGGCTGGCCATCCACCTCGACCTGCTCCAGCACGCCGAGGGCATCGACTGGTGGGAGCGTGGCGGCTTCCTGCGCCACACCTTCGAATGGCGGCTGCACCAGTGCGCTCCCGGGTTCGAGGAGAACGTCGACCACGGTGACTGCCACGACCGCCGATCCGGGCACAGCGTGGCGCTCTACCACAAGCTCGCCGCCGCCTACCGGGACGGCCGGGCCCGCTGGCTCGCCGACCACGTCGCCGAACGGCACTACTGGCGGGAGGCATACGCCTCCGGAGTGCGGCCGGGGGTGATGCCCGAGGCCGGCTACGAACTGCTCTGGTACGACCCGCAGGTACCCGTCGTCGACCCGGCGGACACGGTGCCGACCACCGCACACTTCCCCGACCTGGGCCAGGTGACCGCCCGTACCGGTTGGCACGACGGCGCGGCCTTCGTCAGCTTCAAGTCGGCACCCGGCGGCGGGCACACCGCATGGGAGACCGCCGACCGGTTCCGCCGCGACAAGGGCTGGGAAACCCTCAACGCCGGGCACCACCACCCCGACGCCGGATCGTTCGTGTTCGGTGTCCACGGCGCGTTCCTCGCCGTGGACGACGGCTACTGCAACCGAAAGCGGGCCGCCCACCACAACCTCGTCCTCGTCGACGGGCAGGGCTGGGCCGGCGAGGACCGCTACCACGTCTACAAGGACCTGCCGTACGAGCGGCAGGCCCGGCTGCGCGACGTGCTCGCCGACGGTGGCCTGGTGCACGCGACAGCCGAGTCGGGCGCGATGTTCGATCCGGCCCTCGGCGTCCGGCGCGTCGACCGGACACTGGTCTTCACCCCGTCCGGCCGGCTGGTGATCCTCGACGACCTCGCCGCCGAGCAGCCGCGGGAGTGGACGTTCCTGCTGCACTCGGACTGGCCGGCCGAGTTCGTCGACGGCGACGTCGTGTTGCGCTCCGGCCCGGCGCAGGCCCAGGTGCGCCGGTTCGCCCCGGACGACGCCACGGTCAGCCAGGGCACGACCGAGATCGAGGCCAACCCCACCGCCAGCACCCCGAGCCTGCGGATCGTCCGTACGCTGCACACCGTCCGCGTCCGGGTCGCACCCACGCCGCGCAGCCAGATCCTGACCACCATCGAGCCGACCTCCGCGCTGGCCCCGACACCGGCCACCGCCGAGACCGCCGACTGCGCCGCGGGGACCGGGATCCGGTTCGGTGGCGGTGAGACGGTCCTGCTCGCCCCGACGACACGACGGATCGAGGGCGAGGGCGTACGGGCCGACGCCGCTGCCGTGATCCTGGTGCCGGCGACCGACGATCACCCCGCGCGGGTGGGCGTGGTCGGTGCCACCCACGTCGAACTGGCCGGCCGGGTCCTGCTGGACGGCGCGGAGCCGGTGACCCGGGTGCTGCCGTGGCCAGCCTGACCGCCGGAACGCGCATCAGCCGGTCCGCCCCGGACCGGCGTCATCCGGTCGGAGAACGGCAGACCGGCTGGCAGGGCGCCGCCCTGCGGATGCTGGAGTTCGTCGCGTACCCGGCGCTGGCCGGCTGCGCCCTTCTCCTGCTCTGCCTGGGCGTGGTGACCTGGCTGCCGGCGCTGGCCGCCGCCGCGTACGCCCTGCGACAGTGGCGCGACGACGGGCGGCCCCGGCCCTTCCTCGACACGCTGGAAGCATTCGGACGCTACTGGCGGCGGCTGTGGCGACACGCGCTGCTGTCGACCGTCGCCGGACTTGTGCTGGTGGCCAACGTCGTCTTCCTCACCACCCGCCCCGGCGTCGCCGCCCTCGCCCTGCTGGCCCTCCAGATCGGGCTCGTGCTGGCGTCGGTGCCGTACCACCTGGCGCTGGCGGTGACCGCCGCCCGCGACCCGGGCGGCGACGTGCGGCGCTGGTGCCGGGGCGCTCTGCTGTTCGCCTTCGCCGCGCCCCGCCGGGGCCTGGCGCTGCTCGCCGTGGCGATCGCAGCGCCGGTGCTGACCGCCCCGCTGGCGGTCGGCCCGCTGCTCCTCGGCGGCACCCTCCCACTGCTGGTCGGCCTGTGGCTCGCCGACCGTCCACACCCCTGCACCCCGCCCGACCGGAAGAGGAAGCCATGACGACACCACCTACCAGCACCGCCCTCGCGCCGGCCGCTTCGTGCGGGAGCAGGTGATGGCGGGGCCCGTGACCGCGGCGGCGGGCACCACCGTCCTGGACGTCGTCGCCGGAGACCGTCTCCTGCCGGTGGTCGTGCTCGACGACGCCGAGGCCGCACCGCCGCTCGGCGCGGCCCTGAAGGCGGGCGGCCTCCGCACGGTCGAGGTGACCCTGCGCACCCGGACGGCCGTCGCCGCGATCCGAGCGCTGGCCGACCACACCGACCTGGTGGTCGGCGCGGGTACGGTCACCACCGTCGACCAGGTCGAGCAGGTGATCGACGCCGGCGCCCGGTTCGTCGTCTGCCCCGGCTTCTCCGCAGCCGTGGTGCGGCGATGTCAGGAACACGGCGTGCCGGTCATTCCCGGCGTCGCCACCCCCACCGAGATCCAGACGGCCCTCGACGCCGGACTCTCGGTGCTCAAGTTCTTCCCCGCCGAGCAACTCGGCGGCCTTCCGATGCTCAAGGCGCTGGCCGCACCGTACCCCGGCCTGCGTTTCGTCCCCACCGGCGGAATCACCACCGCCAACCTCCGCGGCTACCTCGACCATCCCTCGGTGCTCGCTGTCGGGGGCACCTGGATGGTCGCCGCCGGGCTGCTCGCCGCCGGCCGGTGGGACGACGTGACGACGCTGACCGCCGCGGCCCTGGCCGCCGCCCGAGAAGGTGACCGATGAAGCTGAACGTCCGCCCCGCCGCAGAGTGCCGCTACGACCTGGTGTCCCTCGGTGAGGTGATGCTGCGCCTCGACCCCGGGGAGGGCCGGGTACGTACCGCCCGTACCTTCCGGGTCTGGGAGGGCGGCGGCGAGTACAACGTCGCGCGCGGGTTGCGCCGCTGCTTCGGCCTGCGCACCGCTGTCGTCACCGCCCTGGCCGACAACGAGGTCGGCCGGCTCGTCGAGGACCTGATGCTCCAGGGCGGAGTGGACACGTCCCTGGTGCGGTGGACGCCCTACGACGGGATCGGTCGCACCACCCGCAACGGGCTCAACTTCACCGAACGCGGCCACGGGGTACGCGGGGCGGTCGGCACGTCCGACCGGGGGCACACCGCCGCCAGCCAGCTCAGCCCGGACGCTGTCGACTGGGAGCACCTGTTCGGCACCCTCGGCGTGCGTTGGCTGCACACCGGCGGCATCTACGCCGGCCTGTCCGAGGTGGCCGCGGAGACCGCCGCGGTGGCGATGGCCGCCGCCCGCCGGCACGGAACGGTGATCTCGTACGACCTCAACTACCGGCCGAGCCTGTGGCGTGATGTCGGTGGGCAGGAGCGCGCACGACACGTCAACCAGCGGCTGGCCCGGATGGTCGACGTCATGATCGGCAATGAGGAGGACTTCACCGCCGCCCTCGGCTTCGAGGTGCCGGACACCGACGCGGACCTGTCCCACCTGGAGGTGGACAACTTCCAGAAGATGATCGACCAGGTCACCCGGGCGTACCCCAACTTCGCGGTGGTGGCGACCACGCTGCGCACCGTGCGGACCGCCACGGTCAACGACTGGGGAGCCATCGGCTGGTCCGCCGACACCGGCTTCGTGACCGCCCGGCACCGGCCGGGTCTGGAGATCCTCGACCGGGTCGGCGGCGGCGACAGCTTCGCCTCCGGCCTCATCTACGGGCTCATGGCGCGCGGTGACCTGCGGGTGGGCGTCGAGTTCGGTGCCGCACACGGCGCGCTGGCGATGACCACACCGGGGGACACGTCGATGGCCAGTCTGCCGGAGGTCGAAGCACTGGCGGCCGGCTCCGGCGCCCGGGTACGCCGCTGAGCGTGACCCGCCGCACCGGCACCGACCCCCGGCGTGCGGAGCCGACTCCCGCGCCGGGGGATGGCCGGAGTACGTGGTGGTCACCCGGTCTGCGGATCATGGTGGCCGACACCTTCCTCATGGGCCTCGGCTTCTACGCCCTGGTGCCGCTGCTGGCATACCACCTCCTGCACGACCTCGGCCTCAGCATCGCACTCACCGGGCTGCTCGCCGGCGTACGGTCGGCCAGCCAGCAGGGCATGATGCTCTGGTCCGGCATGCTCGCCGACCGGTTCGGTCACCGGCGCGCGATCTGCCTGGGCGTGCTTCTGCGCGCCGCCGGGTTCGCCGCGTTCGGCGTCGTCGACGCCGTGCCCGGGCTCGTGGTGGCCTCGGTCCTGGCCGGCCTCGGCGGCTCACTGTTCCACCCGGCCAGCTACGCCCTGTACGCCGAACTGACACCCGCGCCACACCGCACCCGCGCCTACGCCGTGCGGGAGATGGCCAGCAACGCCGCCTTCGTTCTCGGACCGGCCCTCGGCGGCGTCCTGGCCGCCACCAACTTTCCCGCCCTGTGCTTCGTCGCGGCCGGCCTGTTCGTGCTCGCCGGGGCGATCACCTGGCTGGGGCTGCGCCCGGACCGCGCCAACGCCGGCACCTCGGACCGGATGTCGTCCCTGCACCGGCTGCGTACGGTCGCCCGGGACCGCCAGTTCCGCCGGTTCGTCCTGGTCAGCGCCGCCGCGTGGGCGCTGTTCAGCCAGCTCTACCTGGCGGTGCCGGTCCGCGTGGGGCAGGTCCTACCGGGAACGACGTCACTGGGACTCGTCTACAGCGTCGCGGCGATCGTCATGGTCGTGGCGACCGTTCCGCTGACCCGGCTCGCCGAACGGTATCTCCGTACCGGTCAGACGCTCGCCGCGGGCACGGGCGCGCTCGCCGTCGGCCTGTGGCTGCTGGGCGTGCTGCCGGGGCCGGCCGGGGTGGTCACCGGTGTCGTCGTGTTCACCCTGGGACAGGTCCTGCTGCTGCCCACCCTGAACGGCACCGTCTCGCGACTTGCCCCGGCGGGTGCGGTGGCGTCGTACTTCGGTGCCAACGGTCTGGTGCTGTCGCTCGGTGGGCTGGTCGGCAACCTCGGCGGCGGGTGGCTGCTCGACCTCGGCGGCGGTCTCGCGCAGTGGGTGCCGTGGACTGTCTTCGCCGCGTGGGGCCTGGCAACCGCAGGCGTGTACCTGCTCGTGCTGCGCGCGCCCGAACCCGTCGAGGCAGCCGCGTCGCCGGTCGGACGCACCGCTGAGGCGGCTTCAGACAAACGCGGGTGACAGTCTGCTCGTCGGGTTCGGGCCGCGGGCGGTGCCCCACCGTCCCGGCCTGTCGATCAATCTGAGGCGAGGATCGCGTACAGGTCCGAGTCTCGCCAACCGTCGCGAACGAACGCGGTGCCGCGCATTCGTCCCTCGTAGCGCATGCCGATCTTGAGGAGCACGGCGGCCGAGGCCACGTTGCGTGGATCGCAGGTGGCGAAGACGCGGTGGCGCCCGTGGTCCTCGAAGCCCATCCGCACCAGCTCCCGCGCCGCGGCGGTAGCTATTCCCTGCCCCCACCGTCGTGGATGCACCACGTACGCGATCTCACCGGTGCTGCGGCCGTGCAGCCTGAGTTCGGCGCTGCCCACCAGTTCACCGTCGACGAGCACCCCGAAGACCAGCCGCTCGGGCCGCGCCGCCACCGCTTCCCGCACGTATGCCTGCGTCTGCTCGTACGTGTTGGGACCCCACACCTGGTAGCGGCACGCCTCCGGCAGACACGCCCAGCGGTGCACGGCGGCGGTGTCGTCGAGCGTGAGCGGGCGAAGGGCGAGCGTCACGGCACCATGATAGGCCCGGACGGTGTTCATGATCTCGTGGTCGGGACGCCGAGGACCGTCTGGCGTCGTACTGTGTGCGGATGGCAGGGCAGACGCCTCTGGTGGGCCGCCGGTCGGAACTGCGGAAACTGCTCGACCTCGTGCGGGCGGCTCCGGCGGTGGTGCGCGTCGAGGGAGAAGCCGGGGTGGGGAAGACGCGGCTGTTGCAGGAACTGCGTACGCAGCCGGGCTTGCACTGTCGCACCTGGCTCACCGGGTCCGGGCAGCCGCTGCGGGAGCCGCTTCCGCTGGCACCGGTGATCGATGCCGTCCTGTCCGGCGACGGTGCGCCGTGGAGCACCGATCCGGTGCTCGGGGCGCTGGTCCCGATGCTGCCCGAACTGGGGGCGCGGTTGCCGCCCGCGCTGCCGCCACTCGGTGACCTGCGGGCTGAACGCCACCGGGTGTACCGGGCGTTGCGCCATGCGTTGGCCGCCGCGGGTTCCGTCGTGCTGGTGCTGGACGACCTGCACTGGGTGGACGACGTGACCGCCGACTTTCTGCGCTTCCTCGCCGGGCATCTGCCCGCCGGGCTGTCGGTGGTGCTCGCCCGCCGGCCGGCGGCGGCCGATCTGCCGGGGGGCCGGCTCCGGCTCGAGCCGCTGGATCTCGACGAGACGGTCGAGATGGTCCGCGCGATGGTCCGTGACCGGCCGCCCGCACGCGCCGCGGCGACGCTGCTGCGCCGCACCGGGGGAGTGCCGTTCGCGATCGAGGAGGTCGTCCGGGCGGCGGTGGAGCACGGCGCGTTGTGGGAAGGGCTCGACGGCGGACTGGTGCCGGACGGGTACGCCGAGGCGATCGCCCGGCGCTTGGAGCGCCTCGACGAGGTCTCCCGGCAGGTCATGTTCGCCGCCTGTGTGCTGGGTGCCCCGGTAGGCGGGGTCGACCTGCTCACCGTCGCGGGAGTGCCGCTCACCGACGGTGAGGGCGCGTTGGACAGGTTGATCGCTGCGGAGCTGCTGCGCGAGAGCGGTGGGAGGTACCACTGCCGCCACGAACTGGCAGAGCGGGCGGTGCTGCGGGCGATGGGCCCGGCCCGGGCTCAGCGGCTGCACCGGCGCGCGGCGGAGGTACTGCTCACAGCGGCCACGCCGCCGCACCGCCGGGTGGCCGACCATCTGCGCGCGGCCGGCGACACGACGGGCTGGCGGAAGTACGCGGAACTGGCGGCGGACCGGGCCGTCGAGGTCGGTGACACGGGCGGCGCGGTCGACCTGCTGAGCGATCTTCTCGCCGCCGCCAACGACCCGCGGGAACGGCACCGCCTCGCGGTGAAGCTGGGCCGGGTCGCGCTCGACGGCGTGGACGTGACCGCGACCGTGGCCCTGCTGCGTGACCTGCTCACCATCGCCGATCTACCCAAGTCGATCCGCGGTGAACTGCGGTCGGAGCTGGGTCTGCTCCTGCTCAACCAGACGGGCAGTCCGACCGAGGGTTACCTCGAGCTCGCGCGGGCCGCGGCGGAGCTGCGCGGACCGCGGCCCGACCTGGCCGCGCGGGTGATGTCGTCACTGGCCAACGTGCACGCCGGGCAACAGCACATCGACGTCCACCTGCGATGGTTGGCCGAGGCGGAGGGGCTGTCCGGCGCGATCACCGACGAACGGGCGCGGGTGGCCTTCCAGGTCAACCGGGTGACCACCCTGATGACCCGCGGCGAACCGGACGCCTGGCAGCAGGCCGCGTGGATCTTCGACGAGCCCGCCGACGCGGAGATCGGCAGACACTGCACCCGTGGATGTCTCAACCTGGCCGACGCCGCCGGATGGCTCGGTCACTACGACCGGGCCGCCCGCTTGCTGGAGCACGGGCGCGGACTGGACTCGACCTCCAGCTACGTGGTGGAGTTGCTCCAGGTCGCGTCGGTGCTGCTGGACTGGCTCGGCGGGCGGTGGACGGGGTTACGACCGCGCGCGGGGGAGATGGCCGTCCGCTACGCCTCGCTACCGCGTATCGCCGCGGAGTGTCGTCTGATCGCGGGGGCGTTGGCCGCCGAGCAGGGCGACGTCGCCGACGCGTTCCCCCTGCTGCGGATGGCGGTGGCGGACGGGCCGCCACCGGTGGTGGCGACCGCGTACGCGCTGATCGCCGAACTGCGACATCGCAGGCAGGTCCGGTCCGGAGTGGTGAGCGGCATCGAAAGCGCGTTACGGGTCGTCCGGTCGACCGGCATGTGGGTGTGGGCGGCCGAGGTGACGCCGGTCGCGGTCGAGTTGTTGTGCGCGGTGGACCGGTACGCCGCCGCACGCGAGGCGATCGAGGAGCATCGGGCCGGGGTGCGCGGACTGGACTGCCCGGCCGCAGCCGGCGCGCTGGCGTTGTCCGAGGCGATGCTGGCGCACGAGCGCGGCGAGTGGGACGCCGCCGAGGTGGGCTACCGGGAGGCCGCCCTGCTCGTCGGGGACCGGCCGCAGTGGCTGGCGCGGACCCTCCAACGGAGGGCGGAGGCCATGTTCGCCGTCGGGCACGACGGTGTCGAGCCGTTGCGCGACGCGGAGCGGTTGTTCACCGGGATGGGCGCGACGGTTCGTGCTCAACGGTGCCGAGACGCGCTGCGCGCGCGCCACGCGCTACCGGCGCCGAGGCGGGGGAGGCCGGGGTACGGGGAGAAGTTGTCTCCGCGTGAGCGGGAGGCCGCGCGGCTGGCGGCCCAGGGGCGGACCAACCGGCAGATCGCGTCCAGTCTCGGGGTGTCGGTACGCACGGTGGAGCAGCACGTCGCTCGTGCCCTGCACAAGCTTCGAGTGGGGTCGCGGACGGAACTGGCGGCGGTGCTCGGGCCGTCCGAGGTGGATGGACCGAGCACCGCCGCGCCCTGAGCCGCTACAAGGTGATGGACCAGCGGTCGAGGTACCCGGTGTCGCCGTACCCGCTGTCGCGGATCCAGAGGTTCCAGGTGCCCCCGGCCTGCTCACCGGAGACCGGCACGGTGTAGGTCGCCGTGCCGGGGAACGGGTGGCAGACGTAACCGCCGTACTGGTGCAGTGCGTACCACCGGCCCGACGGCGAGAGCAGATAGATGTCGAGGTCCTCGATACAGGTGTGTTGTGCCGTGACCTCGACCCGTACCGAACTGGTGGTGGCACCGGTGGCGGTGGAGCTGACCGGGCTGTACAGGGACTGGTAGTCCTGGATCGGGAAGTTGGTGTCGTTGGCGAAGGTCCGCGCGCCACCGGTGCCGTCCGCGGTGCGGACGGTGAGCGATCCGCTCGCCGCCGACACGTTCCCGGCGGCATCGCGGGCCCGGACGGTGATCTGGTAGCTGGTCGCCGGGGTCAGGCCGGTGAGCGTCGCGGTGGTGCCGGCGGTGCTCGTGGCGAGGGTGGCGCCGCGGTACACGTCGTACCCGGTGACCCCGACATTGTCGGTCGACGCGTTCCAGGCCAGCGACACGCTCGTCGAGGTGACGCCGGTGGTCCGCAGGTTTCCTGGCACGCTGGGCGCCTGGGTGTCACCGCCACCGCCACCGCCACCGGTGTACAGGGTGAGGTTCCACTTGCGCAGCGCCTCGTTGACCGGCTGGAACAGCGACTGGTCCGGCAGGTTGCCCGGCGAGCAGCTGGAGTAGCCACCGGAGTGCAGTCCGACCGCCCTGGTCCCGGCCAGCCACGCGCCACCGGAGTCACCCGGCAGCGAGCAGGCGGTGGTGAACGACACCCCGTCGATCGGCCCGCTGGCGTAGTTGATCGTCTGGTTCACGGAGGTGACCCGGCCGCACTGCCAGCCCGTCGTCACACCCGAGTGGCACACGATCTGGTTCACCAGTGGCTCGGTGCTGCCGGTCACCGTGACCGGGGCGCTGCCGTAGGTGTTGACGGACGCGGACAACGCCCAAGCCGGCTCGGTCACCGCGACGACACCCATGTCCCCCTCGCGGGAGAACACGCTCCGGGTGCCGCCGGTGTTCGACGTCCCGATCCGGTTCTGCTGGCCGGCGGCGCCGTACGCGGGCTGGTTCGGCTGAGTGGTGCAGTGCCCGGCGGTGAGGAAGTGCTTGCCGCCGGAGCCGTCGACCGCGGGGAAGCCGACCGAGCAGTTGCCCAGGGGCCCGGGGAACCACGGGTTGCCCGGCCGGATCTCGCCCCCTTGCGGGCTCGGCGAACCGGCCGACTCACGTACCCGGACGCCCAGGGCCTTGGCGCGGACCAGGAACGCGTGGGTGGCGGCGGTGGTCCTGGTGGTGTCGACGCGCACGAGCACGTCGTTGCCCTCGGGGTCGACACCCCAGCCGATGACGCCGGGGACGTTGTCGGCGAGGTCACCGATCTTGCCGACGAGCCGGTCGAGGTCCGCCCGGCTCCGGCTTACCATCCGCGGTTCGGCGCCGGCAGCGCGGATCCGGGTGGCCGCAGCCGGGTCGGTGACCGCTACGACCACGGCACCGCTCTTCGCGTCCAGCCAGACTCCCGCGCCCCGCTCGGGCAACCGCTCGACGGTCCGCTGGGCGGCATCCTGCTTGGCCAGCGCGGTCCGGGCCTCGGCACGGGACATCTTCAGGTCGCGGCTGATCGAGGCGATCAGGTCGTCGTCGGCCGCGGCGGCCGCGGGAGCGCTCAGGCCGGCGATGCCCAGGGCGAGAACCGCGATCACCGGTACGCTTCGGCGCCTCATCGGGTCGCCGCCTGGTGGGTGACGCGGACATCGTCCACGCCCGCTTCGACGAGGCTGCCACCGGAGACATCCCCGGCCTCGACGAGGATCCGTACCGAGTTCCCCGTCCACGGGGTGAGGTCGACCGTGGCAGCCGTCCAGACCGCGGAGGTGTTCGACGAACTGGTCTTCTTCTCGAACACCGTCGTCGAGCCGGTCCCGGAGACCACCCGGACCCGCAGGAAGTCCGCGCCGGCCGAGTTGTACAGCCACCCGAGATACCAGGACAGTGTCAGTTTCGCGGTGCCTCCGGCCGGGATCTGGATGGGCGGCGAACTCGCCGACGTGATCCCGCCGTCGATGTCGCCGTCACCCGCCGAGGCTCCCGGCGCGGCGCCGCTGACCAGGGCACGTATCCCGCTCACCGTGTTTCCCGGCTGCAACGTGTAGCCGTTCCAGGAGGTGACGCCCGGGTCGCCCACCTCGAATCGACCGCTCGTGGCGGTGTCGGTCCCGGCGGGGTTCAGCGTCCAGGTCCCGCTCTCGAAATCGGTGGCGTAGACGGTGGTGCCGGGACCGGGGCCGGGGTCGCTGCCGGAGACCGCACGCAGGGCGTTGGCGATCCCCTCACCGAAGTGCGAGTTCCGCGTGAGCGTTCCGGTGCAGCGACTGTCCCCGGACGGGCAGGGCGTGTCGATGGCCTGGGAGAGCAGCATCGAGCGCAGTTGGTCGGGGCTGGCACTCGGGTTCGCCGAGGCCAGCAGCGCCACCACGCCCGCCGCGTGCGGCGACGAGGCGGACGTACCGCTGAACGTCGTGTACCCGTTGTTCAGGTCGGTGGTGTTGATCATCCCGTTCCCGTCGCCACCCGGGGCCGTCAGTTCGACGGTGTTGAGCCCGTAGTTCGAGTAGTAGGCCAACTCCTTGCGGGTGGTCGTCGCCGTCACCGAGATCGCGTTCGGCAGGTCGCCGGGCAGGAACAGCCCCTGCTCGGTGTCGAGGTTGGTCGAGAAGTTGCCGGCCGCGGCGACGGTGACCGTACCGCGGCCGTGGGCGTAGTCGACCGCGCGCCGTACCGCCTCGATCACCGCGTCCTGGTCGAGGTTCGTCGGGTGGTTGAACGTGTAGGGGTCGACGTAGTAGCTGTTGTTCGTCACCGTGAAGCCACGCGCCGCGGACCACATCAGCCCGCAGATGACGTTCTCCGGGTACATGTAGCCGGTCGGCTCCATCACCTTGACGGCGGCGATCCGCACGTTCGGCGCGACACCGACGACGCCGCGCCCGTTCCGGGCCGCCGCGATGATGCCGGCGACCGACGTCCCGTGTCCGGCGGCGGGCGCGTACGCGTCCGGCTCCCAGGCGCCCGGCGTGGTGTTCGTCTTTCCGTACAGGCAGGACACCGAATTGGCGGCGTCGAAGTTGGCGCGCAGGTCGTCGTGCGTTCCCTGCACACCGGTGTCCAGTACACCGACGGTGACGGACCGGCTGCCCGGGTTGATGTCCCAGGCCCGGTCGGCGCCCATCATCGACATGTTCCAGTCGACCGGTTCCAGGGGCGCCGCGATGGACGATCCCATCTGCGGTTCCAGGTACCGCCGAGCGGTCGAACCCTGGGCGGGGACGTCGGTGTCCCGCGACTGCCCCACCTTCTGCACCCCGCTCACCGCGCGCATCCGGGTAGCGAAGTCCGTGGCTGTGGAGTGCGCCACGATGACGCCGATCTCGGCGTGCCTGTTCTGGACCGTGCCGCCCTGGGCGACCACCGCCTGCGCGACGGTGCTGGTGGAAGCGGGTGTCGTGAGCACCAGGTAGGCGCGGACGCCCTGCGGTTGGGCGATGGCCGGGGCGATGCCGGAGACGCCGGCTATACCCGCACCGAGCGCGAGCACGCACAGCGCTCGGAAGGGCCCGATCCGGGCCCGAGTTCGTGTCATGGCAGGGACCTCTCCTCGATGAAACACTCGTTCATCTGCCTGCGATGGTTGCTATTCGTTTATGTCGATTTCAATCCGCGTTAACACGCAAGAAATTCACGCCCCACGGAGAAAAGGCGGGCCGGTGAGCGCGTGATCCCGCGAAGCGGTGGTGGCGGGACTGCGTACTCGCCGCGGCGCCGTGGTGGGCGGTGGCTCCTCTGGTGGATATGCGGGCGTAACCAGAGATCGGTGGGACGCGTTGGTGGTGGTGACCGTGAAGGGAGGTGAGGCAAAGGATGGGCGGCATGCGAGGAGAGCTTCGGTGAAGAGCGTGTCCCTCACGGACGACGGGAGCACATCCTCCGCGGAGGGCGGGCCCGGAGCGGGGACGGCGACCCGCCCGAGTCGACTCACCTCATGGATCGCCTCGGCCCTCGTCGGACGAGTGGTCAGTGCGCTGGTGCCGCTACTGCTCGTGCCCGTCGTCCTCTCGAACATCGGAGTCGATCTCTACGGGCTGTGGATGGCGGTGGTGGCCGTCACCGGCATGGCGGCCTTCGCCGATCTCGGGCTCGGCAACGGTCTCCTCACCCGGCTGGCGCCCTGCTACGCCAGCGGTGACACGACTCAGGCCCGGCGGTACGTGTCCAGTGCGTACGCGATGGTGTCGGCGATCGCGCTGACCGGGTGCGCCCTGCTCTGGCTCGTCTCGGACGCCGTGCCCTGGCGGGCGCTGTTCAACGTCTCGCAGTCGGCCCCGCTCGACGACGTGCGGGCCATCAGCCTGGTCGGTCTGACGGCGTTCCTGCTGAACGTGCCGCTCTCCCTGATCGGCCGGGTGCAGTACGCCTGGCAGATGGGGGTGCGGAGCAACATCTGGCAGGCCGTCGGGTCGGCCGTGTCGCTGCCGCTGACGATCGGGGCGGTGCAGGCCGGTCTCAGCGCCCCGTGGGTCGTCGCGGCCGCGGTGTCCGGCCCGGTACTGGGCAACGTCGTCAACACCTGCTGGGCCTTCGCCCGGGAGCTGCGACCCCTTCGCCCCGGGCTGACCGCTCTCGACCCCGATGCCGTACGGGAACTGCTGCGCATCGGGGGCCTCTTCGGCGTCGTCACGATCCTGATGACCCTCGCGGACAACGCCGACAACCTGATCATCGCGCACACGCGCGGCCTGGCCGACGTGACTGCCTACGCCGTGCCGGCCAAGCTCTTCACCCAACTCGGGATGATCGTCGTGTTGATCAATCAGCCGTTCTGGCCGGCGCACGGCACAGCCCTGGCACTGGGGCGGGTCACCTGGGTCCGCCGGACGGCACGCCGCATGACCCTGATCTCCGTCGCGGTGGTCCTGATACCGGCCACGGCACTGGTCGCGTGCGGGGAGCGGCTCTTCGTCGCCTGGCTGTCCGCACCGTACGGCGACCGCTGGCTGCTGCTGGGCCTGGCGGCGTGGTGGTTGACGATGGCGGCCGTGTCGCCCGTGTTCATGGTGCAGAACGCGGCCGGAGTGATCGGCCCGCAGTTGGTCGGTTACGTCGCGTACCTCGTGCTGTCGGTGATCGGCAAGTGGTGCGCCGCCCGGTGGCTCGGCATCGCCGCGGTGCCGTACGTCGCCACCATCTGTTTCCTGCTGACAGCCGCTCCCGCGGCGATCCACGGTTACCGACGGACGCTGGCCCGAGCGGCTCGCGCCGGAGAGACACGAGAGGTGAGACGAGTTGGCGTCCCGTCCTGATGCCGTGCCACGAGTCCTGGTGGTGGGCCACATGCCCTTCGACCGGACCACCGGTACGACGATCACGCTGTCCAACCTGTTCCACGGCTGGCCGAAGGACCGCCTGGCGCAGGTCTACACGGCCTCGGCCGAACCGTCGGACGAGGTGTGCGATCGCTACCTGCACTTTCCGCCCCGGGAGCACTACCTCCCGCCGCAGTACTACACGCTGCGCATGCTGGGATGGAACGGCAGCAGCCCGCTACAGGGCATCCGGGCGGTCACGGCGGTGCGCAACGCCGCCGACCGGCGCCCACTCGTCGCCACCGCGTACGCCCACCTGGTCGCGCTGGCCGACCTCAGCCCGTTGCACCTGCCGCCGAAGGTGGTGCGCTGGATGCAGGAGTTCCGGCCCGACGTGGTCTACTCCATGCTCGGCAGCGTTCGGCTGGCCCGGCTCACGGTCCGGGCGGCCCGAGCGTGCGCGGTGCCCGTCGTGCCCCACTTCACCGACGACTGGCCCGCGACCCTGTACCCCCACGGCGAACTGGGCGGCATCGCCGACCGTGCGGTGCGTTCGGCGGTCCGGCAGGTGATCGGACGCGCTCCGGCCGGCATGACCATCAGCGACTCGATGGCCGACGAGTACCAGCGCCGGTACGGCATCCCCTTCGACGTCTTCACGAACTCGGTGGACCCGGAGTTCTTCGCCGCGCCGATGTCGCCACGACCCGCCGACTCGGGCCAGTCGGCGACCAACCTCGTCTACGTGGGTGCCCTGCACCTGGGCCGCTGGCGCTCACTGCGGAACCTTGCGGACAGCGTCCAGGCGATCAGCGCGTCTGCCTCGCCGGTGCGACTCACCCTGCACTGCCCGGCTGCCGATGTCGAGCGCTACCGGTCCGCCTTCGTGGCCCACCCCGCCGTGCACTTCGGGCGGTCACTGGACAGTCACGAGGTGCCGGGTGTGCTCGCGGGGGCGGACATCCTGGTGCACGTCGAGAGCTTCGCCGAGGACACCCGGCGGTACACGCGATACTCGGTCTCGACGAAGATCCCGCAGTATCTGGCCGCCGGGCGCCCGATCCTCGGCCACGGGCCGGCCGAACTCGCCTCAATGGCGTACATCCGTGCGGCGGGCGCCGGAGTCGTCGTAGGCCAGCAGGATCCGGACGTGCTGACCGAACAGTTGTGGAAGCTCTGCCTCGACACCTCGTCGTGGCACCAGTACGGGGCGAACGGACGAGCGCACGCCGAGCGCCACCACCGCCGGGAACGGGTGGCGGCGCGGTTCGCCGAGGCGCTCGGCGCCGCCGCGCGGGCCGGACGGCAGCAGGGGCGATCGTGAGCCGCCGCGATGACTGGGTGGCGTGCGTCGGCCCGATCGCGTTCCCGTGGGGGGAACCGGGATCACGGCGTGTCTTCGGGCTCGTCGCCTCCCTGGCAGCCGCCGGCCGGAACGTCGTGGTCGCCAGCGGTGACCCCGGCCCGCGGCTACCGGTGCCCCTGCATGTCGACGGCGCCGGTTCGGTGTGCCACGTCGGCCTGGGCGAGGCCCCGCCGTCCGGGGCCGGTCCGCTGCGCGCCTCCGCCCGGATGTTCCTCACCTGGGGACGACGCACCGTTCGCTGGCTCGACGAGCAGCCGACGAAACCGTCCCACGTGCTCCTCCACGGAGGACAGGCCCAGTACGCCCATCGACTGTTGCGCTGGTGTCACCGCAACGGGGTGCCGCTGGTCGCGGATGTGGTCGACTGGTACAACGGACGATACGTCCGGGGCGGCGTGCTGGGGCCGTTGAACATCAGCATGCAGACGGCCCTGCGGCACCACTATCCGCGCTGTGACGCCGTCATCGCGATCAGCAGCCTGCTGGAACGGCACTACCTCTCCCGGGTGGGCGCCGTGATTCGCATCCCGCCGACCACCGACGTTCAGCACACGCCGGTGGGCCCGCCGCGCACCTGCCGGGGGCCCGCGCTGACGCTCGTCTACGCCGGCAGCCCCGGCCGCAACAACAAGGACCTGCTGGCGACCGTGATGACCGCCGTCGGCAAGGCGAACAGCGCGGACGTGCGCGTCGAACTGCGGATCATCGGCCCCTCGGCGGACGAGGTGCGGTCGATGGCGGGCGGGCAGGTGCCGGAAGGCGTGCGGGTCATGGGCCGGATGGCGCAGCGGCAGGTACCGGCGGCGCTGCGCGAGGCCGACTTCACCGTGTTGCTGCGTCGCCCCGAACGCGCCTCCGACGCGGGTTTCTCGACGAAGTTCTGCGAGAGCCTCGCCAACGGGGTGCCCGTGCTCGCCAACCTGACCAGCGACATGGGCAGCTACCTCCGTGACGGGGTGGAAGGGCTGGTCTGCCCCGACTACTCGGTGACGGGGCTGATGCGCACGGTCCAGCGGGCGGCCCGGCTGACCGACCGGGATTTGACCATGATGCGGTTGGCAGCCCGCGAGCAGGCGCTGAAGTCGTTCGACTACCGCATGTACGCCGACAGCCTCGACGCCTTCTTCGACGCGGTACGTCGCTGAACTCCCGCGTAGCTCAGTGCGGGTTCTCCGCCAGCCACTGTTCCACGGCACCCTCGCGGAGCGCCCGGTAGAGACTCGCGGCCCTGGGCCGGTCGGGCAGGACGACGCTCTGGTCCCCGATCATGTCGACGCCCGCGGAGGGGCTGGTGAGCATGACGATCCGGTCGGCGGTGACGCCGCGCAGCCGCCAGACGAGGTCGGTGACCCGGAGTCCCGCGTCGACCCGCACGGCCCCGCTGACGGCGTCGAGGAAGCCGTCGAGCCGGGCTGGATCAGCCAGCAGCCCCTTGCGGGTGGCCGCCTGCAGGATCGCCATGATGATCGCCTGCTGGTGCTGGATGCGGGTGAAGTCACCGGCGGCGAACTGGTGACGCTCACGCGCGTACTCGAGTGCCATGGCGCTGTTCATCCGGCGTGTGCCCGGCGGGACCGTGATCCCGCCGGCGGCGTACGACAGGTAGGGTTTGTCGACCTCGACGTCAACGCCGCCGAGGCTGTCGATGACGCGGCCGAAGCCGGCGAAGTCCACGACGGCGGCGTGGTCGATCCGGACTCCGGTGAATCCCTCGACCGTCCGCACCAGCAGCGGTGTGCCGCCCCAGGCGTACGCCGCGTTGATCTTCGCAAGCCTGGTGTCGTCGCTGTCCACCCTGGTCGGGACCGCGGTCCACGTGTCGCGGGGGATGGACACCATGTGCACCCGGTCTCCGTCGGCCGAGACTCGGACCAGGATGATGGTGTCGGTCCGCTGCGACCCACCGGACGGCCCCGCCTGATCCGTGCCCGCGACCAGGATGTGGAGGGCCTTGCCGGTGGCCTTGGCGGGTCGCTCCTCGGCCGGGATCGGGCTGAACGCGTCCACCCTGGTGATTGTGGTTTCGAAATGCCGCAGGTAGAGCCAGCCGGCGCCGCCGAGCAGGCTCAGCAGTGTCGAAAGGGCGGCGACCAGCGCCGCGGCCCGGGCCCAACGGCGACCGAGCGGCATCATCCGCAGTCTGCGGGCACCGGGCCCGAAAAGTCTCACCGGATCCTCCCTTCGCCGACGCGGTGGGTCAGCATCGGATGCCGGCCCAGTCGTGGTGGCGGCGGACCGTGGAGAGCAGGTAGTCGACGACACGGCGGGACGTGTCCGGCACGGCGTAGTCGGCCGGACACGGCACGCCGCCTTCGGCACACTGATCCACCGCCACCCGAACCGCCTCCAGCACGCCTGCCGGGTCGAGCCCGGTCATGATGATGCCGCCGGCGTCCAGTGCCTCCGGACGCTCGATCGACTCCCGGAGAGTGACGGCTGGGAAGTTGAGGATGGCGCACTCCTCGCTGATCGTGCCGCTGTCCGACAGCGTGCAGCGGGCGTGTCTCTGCAACTGGACGTACTCGAAGAAGCCGAAGGGATCGTGGAAGGTGATTCCCTCCAGCGTGGTCCCGTCGACCGCGAGAGCCTCCAGCCGTTTGCGGGTACGGGGGTGGGTCGACACCAGCACCGGCAGCCGCCATTCGTCGCGGACCGCACGGAGGCAGTCGAGCAGCCGTTCGAGGCGGGCCGGTCGGTCGACGTTCTCCTCGCGGTGGGCGCTGACGACGAAGTAGCCGTTCGGGGTCAGCCCGAGCTGGTCGAGGATCGGCGACTGGCGGATGTCCTCGTGGTAGTGGTCGAGCACCTCCCGCATCGGTGAGCCGGTGTGCAGGATCCGCCGCGGGTGCAGTCCCTCGGCGAGCAGGTTGCGCCGGGCGTGTTCGGTGTAGACGAGGTTGAAGTCGGCGACGTGGTCCACCAGCCTCCGATTGGTCTCCTCGGGGACGTTGAGGTCGAAACAGCGGTTGCCCGCCTCCATGTGGTAGACCGGCACCCTCATCCGCCTGGCCATCAGCGCGGCGATGCAGCTGTTCGTGTCACCGAGGACGAGCAGGGCATCGGGGTGCAGTTCCGTGATCGCCTGCTCGACGCCGGTCAGCACCCCGGCGAACACCCGGGCCAGTGAGCCGGTGTCGACCCGGAGGAAGCGGTCGGGCCGCCGGATCCGGAGATCGGTGAAGAACACCTCGGACAGCGAGTGGTCCCAGTTCTGGCCGGTGTGGACGAGTACGTGATCGACCGTTCGATCCAGTCTGCTCATCACCCGCGAGAGGCGGATGATCTCCGGCCGGGTGCCGACCACTGTCATGACCCGGGTCATCGGCGTGCTCCCTCGTGTGTCATCTTCATCAACATGTCCTCGATCTGATCGACTCCGACCTGAAGCGCCATCCGCTCCCGGTACAGCCGCAGTGCGCGGGCGCTGAGGTCGGCCCGCTGCTCACGGGACCAGCCCGCGACCTGCGAGAACCGATCGGCCAGTGCCTGCCAGTCCTCGGGCGGGCAGGTGAGCCCGACGCCCGCCGTCTCCACGAGACGGGCGGCGTCACCGGCCACGGCGGCGACAACGGGCGAACCACAGCAGAGCGCCGCCTGCAGCTTGGACGGTATGGTCGCCCGCAGCGCGGGCAGGTCGCGCAGACAGACCAACTGGTAGTCGGCGGCGGCGTAGAGTTCGGCCATCTGCTCGGGCGGGCGTCGCGCCAGAAACCGTACGTTGGAGGCACCGAGAGTGCCGGCGAGGCGGATGACCTGCTCCTGATCGACGCCGGACCCCACCAGGACCAGGTCCATGTGGTCGCGCACGGCAGCGGCGGCACGTACTGCCGTTTCCAGGTGCTGGAACCGACCCATGTTGCCCGCGAACATGACGGTGCAGCGGCCTCGGTGCCCGATCGCTGCGCGGGCCTGTGCCGTCACGGGCACCGGCCGGAAGATCGACTCGTCGGTCCAGTTGAGCACCGTCCGCACGCGTTCCGGCGCCGCGCCCCGCTCCACGACGAGCTGCTGCATCGAGGGAGCGGTGACCGCGATCGCCGAGGCGCCCTGGTAGAGCCGCCGCATGACCGAGGTCAGTCCGGCGGCGAGGAATCTCCCCGTCACACCTGCCGGGGCCAGCCCGGAGGCGGTCACCGCTTCCGGCCACACGTCCTGTACGTGCAGCAGCGTGGGGGTCCGGCGAAGACGGCGTAGCGCTGCCGCCGCGGCGAATGTGGTGGCCGGCGGATGGTAGACGTAGAGCGCGTCGACATGTGCGAGGTAGCGGAGAGCGGCCAGGGTGCTCGTCGCGGCGAACGACAGATAGCTGACCATCCTGCCGGCGGCCGAGCGGCCGTGACTCGCTCGTTGCGGCACCCGGCGCACGGTGAGCGCTCCGGTCGTCGTCGTGTCCTGCCAGCGTTGTCGCCAGCCGGGATAGATGTGGCCCCCGGGGTAACTCGGGAAACTGGTCAACACGCGTACCTCGTGCCCCCGCGCGACGAGTTCGTCCGCGAGACTGCCGGGGACGAAGACCGGCTCCGGTGGGTACCACTGACTCACCACGCCGATCTTCATGCCGGTGCCGTCGCGGTCGGGAACACCGGCTCGGCGTAGGTGTCCGGACTGGTCGGATCGAAGATCTCGTTCGCCCAGAAGAGGGTCAGCAACTCCGCCGAGCCGGTGTTCGTGATCTTGTGCGCCCACATCGTCGGCATGTCCACCACCACCGGGGCGTCCCCGCCGACCGGAAAGGTCACGACCTCCTGGTGACCGATCCGGCGGAGGGCGATCTCAGCGCTGCCCCGGAGGACGACGAACCTCTCGATCTTGGCTAGATGGAAGTGGTCGCCTCGACTGATCCCCGGACGGGTGGTGGAGGCGAACGTCTGTCCCCCCCCACCGTGCACCCGCACCGCCTCGAACAGATTCCCGCGGGCGTCGCTGCGGCACGTCAGCGGTATCGGGAAGAGCTGCGGGAAACAGTGTGATCGATACGTGTTGAACAGCCGCACCGCATGTCGCTCGCCCAGCGCCGGGATCTCTCCGGAGCGGTAGGTGGCCGCGAAGTAGGACAGGCGCTCGGCGAGTCGCGACACGCTGATCCGGAGTGCCGGCATGGCGGCGTCCCAGGCGTGGCCGGGAGGGGCACCGATCAGGCGAGCTGCGGCGTCCTGCGCGTGGACCAGATCGAGCTCCCGATCTCCGGTCACCTCCGGAGCGCCGCCGTCGGCGAGTTGCCGGCAGAACGTGGCCACGACCGAGTTGTAGAACGGGCGGCCGTGTTCTCCGTACAGGTTCGGCAACCTGACATCGTCGAACTCATAACCCAGGTGAGCGGCGGCAGCCAATGTCTCTGCCGCCTCGGCCTTGGCGTCTCCGTAGGGGGTGCCGTTGCCGGCCTGCGTCGAGTTCGCATACACGACCCGCTTCGGTGGCACCGGGCACTGCCGCAGGCCGCGGACGAGCGCGCTCGCGGCACCGGCGTTGCCCTGGACCAGGTCGGACTCGGCGCCACGGTTGACGCCACCGAGGTGCACCAGCAGGTCCGCCCCGTTGGCCCGGCTCGCCACCCGGGCCGGGTCGTTCAGTTCGATGCTCGGCAGGGTCACCGCCGGCGGCCACCCGATCGCCTGGAGCAGCACTCGGGTGTGCCATCCGAGGAATCCACCGGCCCCGGTGAGAACGACCCTCACGGGACCAGTACCGGTTCACGCAGGGACAGCTCGGCCCGGATCTCGGGGAGCCCGAGCAGCAGCTCCCGGACGGCCGGGACATCGAGTCGCGGTGCGTTAGCCGAGGTGAGATCCGTGACACCGGACGGATCCTGCGCCTCCACGGGGCGCTGAAGCGCGTAGTGCAGGCCCCGGGCGTCCAGCGGCACGCGGATGAAGTCGCCGAAGTCGTCGGCGCGGGCGACCTCGTCCGCGTTGGCGAGGCACTCGTGCTGCTTCTCCGCGTGGCGGCTGCCGATGATGTCGATCTTGTCCGGCACGTCGAAGAGGTGGCACAGGGCGGTGGCGAGATCAGCCACGGTGCATGCCTGCGCCTTGTGGATGAAGACGTCGCCGGAGCGGGCGTGCCGGAAGGCGTGTTCCACCAACCGCACCGAGTCGTCGAGCGACATCAGGAAACGGGTCATGTCGGGGTCCGTCACCGTCGGCGTGCGGCCGGCCTTGATCTGGCTGACGAACAGCGGAATGACCGATCCCCGTGAGTACATGACGTTGCCGTACCGCACACAGGACACGGTGGTCGCGCTGTCGGGGCGGTTGCGGGCGTGGGCCTGGGTCAGCTTCTCCATCAACGCCTTGGTCATCCCCATCGCGTTCACCGGTTGCACGGCCTTGTCCGTGCTGAGCATGACGACCGAGTGGACCCCGGCCCGTTCGGCCGCCTCGATGACGTTGGCGCTGCCGAGCACGTTCGTGCGGATCGCCTCGGTGGGGAAGAACTCGCAGACCGGAACCTGCTTCAGTGCGGCGGCGTGGAAGACGTAGTCCACGTCCCACATGGCCTTGACCAGCGAATCGAGGTCACGCACATCGCCGAGGTGGTACCGCACCCGATCGTCGTCGATCGCGTGGCGCATGGCGTCCTGCTTGGCCTCGTCGCGGCTGAACACGCGAATTTCCGAAACGACCCCGGTGAGGAGTCGGCGAACCATGGCGCGGCCGAACGAGCCGGTGCCGCCGGTGACGAGCACCTTGGCCTCGGGATCCAGGAGGGTCATCGATTTCCTTCCGGTAGATCACAGCCGACCCTTCTCGACGGGGTTGGCCCTGCCTAGGTAGGTCTACTAGATAAAACCCCCACAAGGCACACAAAGGCAGAAATAGGACTACCCTGATCTCGTCGCGACGTTCGGATGGTGCCGGCGATCGTCGGGATGGACCCGGTCAACTCGGAGGTGTTCAGGTGGCTCCCGTTCAGGCGCGGCACGCGACGGCGCCGCTGCAGGGCCTGTCGTGGGACGACGGCGCCGAACGGCGAGATTGGCCGACCGGCCGAGAGGGCCGCGGGCGAAGGCGGGCCGGCGAGTGGGCGCCGCTGGCCGTCGCGCTGTTCTGGATGCTGGCCACGTTCGGCGCCTTCTGGCTGAGCGATCTCAGCGACCGGGTGCCGAACCCGGACGTGTTGTGCGCCTTCGTGTTCGGCGCCGTGGGCCTGTTCGCCCTCGGCTACTCCGCCCAGATACTCCTCAATCGCCCCGGCCGTACCACGACGACGCCACCAGCGCAGACGACCTGGGTACGTCGACTGGTGTTCCTGGGCGCGGGATACACCGTGGCGCTGAGTCTGCTACGACTGTCCGCGCTCGGAGCCACCGGACCGCAGGACATCCTCAACGGCCTGCGCGATCCCGCGGCGGGCTACCTGCACAAGCTCGACGCGTACGAGCAGGGGATCGGCCAAGGCGATGCTCTGGTGTCGCTACTGACGTTCCTGGGCGTCCTCGGCACGGTACTGGCCCCCCTCCTGGTCGTGTACTGGCGCCAGTTGTCTGCCGCGGCACGGGTCGCGGGAATCGTCGGACTCTCCTTCGACGCGGCCTACTACCTCTACACCGGCACATTGAAGGGCCTCGGCGACACCGCGATCCTGAGCGCCGCAGGTCTGCTCGTTGTCATCACCGCGCCTCGGCACTCGCTGACGCGCCGCCGCGCGGCAGTCGTCATCGGGGGTGCCATCGCTGCGGTCTTCGTGGGATACCTCGCCTTCAACCAGGCCGCGCGCGCCGAGTCGTTCGGCACCAGCGACCTCACCCGGCCGAGTCCGGCGCTGGTAGACCTGGTCGGTCCACGGGCCGCCGACGGCCTGACCGCCACCGCCTTCTATCCCACGCACGGCTACCTCGGCCTCGCCTACAACCTGCAGGAGCCGTTCGTCTGGTCGCAGGGACTGGGCAGCGCCCCCGCGATAAGGCTCTTCCTCCAGGAGACGTTCGGGGTCGACACCTCGGCTCACCCCAGCTACCCCGAGCGGACGGAGTACGCCACCGGATGGCCGTCGGACCAGTACTGGTCAACCATCTATCCGTGGTTGGCCTCCGATCTGACGTTCCCCGGGGCGGCACTGTTCATGGCGGTGGTGGGCTGGTTCTTCGCCCGGGTCTGGCTGGACGTGACCAGGACTCGCCGGATCCTGCCCCTGCTGATCTTCGCGCAGCTCTGGATCCTCATCCTCTACCTTCCGGCCAACAACCAGCTCGGCATGTCGCCGGAGTCGGTGTTCGGGCTGATCACGCTGCTGATTCTCTACCGGGCGTCCGCATCGAGGCTGGTGCGGGTCTGACGGGGATGCGAGTCGCGGCCGGGTAGTCGGTGCCGGGCCAGACCGGACGGCCACCGGGCCGAGGTCGCCGCTCAGTAGCGTGTCGCGCCTCGACGTCACCCGGCTCCGGGATCGACGGCGTGGACTGCCCGGCGAGGCGGTGCCCGGGGGCGGGGGCGCCGTACACGTCTTGACAAACTTACACAGTAAGGCTGTACCTTACGTCGTAAGTCTCTGGATGGCGTGTCGGGGAGGGGTCATGGAGCCTGTCGCGATGGACGGAACCAGGAAGCCGGGCGCGGGAAAGAAGGTGTGCGTCATCGGCGCGTCCGGGAAGCTCGGGCGCTACCTGGTGCAGCATGCGTTGGACCGGGGCTACGAGGTGGTGGGCGTCTGCAGAGAGCAGAGTGTCCACAAACTCGCCGACCTCGCGGGAGAGATCACGGTGGTCCCCGGCGCGACCGACGATCGTGCCGTCGTCGCGCGGGCGGTGAACGGCTGCGACGCGGTGCTCACGGTGCTGGTGCCCTGGGGGGTTGAGCACTATGCCTCCGGCACCGCCCAGGCGGTGCTCGACCACGCGCGTCCGGGTGCCCGCCTGGTGTTCTCCTGCGGATGGCACATCACCCGCGACGGGAAGGACGTCTACACCCGGAGGTTCAAGGTGTACGCGGCCGTGTTCGGCCGGCTGGCGAAGCTCGCCCGCGTGGTGGACGTGGACGACCAGGTGGAGGCCTGCCGGAGGATCTTCGCCAGTGACACCAGTTGGACGGTCGTGCGGGGCAGCGACCTGGAAGAGGGGGGCAGCCAGGGTCTGCCGGTGTGGAGCCGGCACGTGGGCGACCCGATCCTGGCCAGCAACCTCACCCGCCGCGTTGACTACGCCCGTTTCATGGTCGAGGCGGTGGAGAACGACGCTCTCGTCCATGAGGCCCCGGCCATCGTCGGCCGGCTGACCCCCTCCGCCCTGGCGCACGCCGCCGGACCGGCGTGAGCCCTCGGCTCGTCCGCCCGTGCCCGGCGAGCCCTGAGCGTGGCGGTCGCTGACGTGAGCGGCGTGTGACAGTGCGTCTCCCTTCACCTTGCTGTCGTCTGGGCCTGGTATATAGGTGCGGATCCGCAGCGAGGGGAGAACGCACCACAGTGGACACCGCCTACCGGGTGAGCCCGCTTCGGGCCGCCGACCCCGCCTTCCTCGGGGAGTACCAGATGGTCGGCCGGATCGGTGCCGGCGGCATGGGGATGGTCTATCTTGCCGAAGACGCGGACGGCAGCTATGTGGCGGTCAAGCTGATCCACGCCGACCTCATCGCCGATCCCGAGTTCCGCGCCCGGTTCCGGGACGAAGTGGAGCGGTCCCGGCAGGTTCCATCGTTCTGCACGGCGGAGTTCATCGCCGCCGACATCGACCACGACCCGCCCTATCTGGTAGTGGAGTACGTCGACGGGCCGAGCCTGGAGGAGGTCGTCACCGAGCGCGGCCCGCTGCGCGGCGGCACGCTGCACTCACTCGCGGTCGGGGTCGCCACCGCACTCACCGGCATCCACCGGGCGGGCATCATCCACCGGGACCTGAAGCCGGAGAATGTGCTGCTCCCGCCCGGCAGTCCCAAGGTGATCGACTTCGGGATCGCCAGGTCGTTCGGCGTCACAAGCAGACACACCCGCACCGATGACATGGTGGGCACGATCGCCTACATGGCGCCGGAACGGTTCGCCGACAACCAGGGCGATCCGGTCAGCGCGGCTGCCGACGTCTTCGCCTGGGGCTGCGTCATCACCTACGCCGGAACCGGGCGGACGCCGTTCGGCGGTGACTCACCCTCGGCGACCGCAGGACGCATCCTCACCCAACCGCCGCATCTCGACGGGCTGCCCGAGCCGTTGCGTGAGCCCGTGCGCCTCGCCCTGGCGAAAGACCCGGCGGACCGGCCGAGCGCCCCGGACCTGCTCGCCATGCTGCTCGGCGAGAAGCGCGACCCGGCGCCGGTGCCCACGCGGCGGCACCCCCGGTGGCCCCGGTGGCGGTTGCCGGTCGTGGTCACCGTGGTGCTTCTCCTGGTCGGGGCGACCGCCGGCGTCCTGTCGGTCGGAACCGGCCCGCCGTCGGGTTCCCCGACGCCGTCCAGCCCGGGCGCCGCGTCCGCGCCGGCAGCCGCCGGCACCCCGTCGGCCGCCGTCCCGTCGTCGCCACCGTCGCCAGAGCGATCGAGTCCTCCGGCGACCCCGTCCACCACACCGGATCGGACGGTCACCTCGCCCGCCCCGTCCGCCCCGCCCGCCCCGCCCGCCACCGGCCCCTCGTCGGCGGAGCTCCCGGCCTCGGACAACCCGACCGGCCGCAACCTCGCCCTGACCGGAACCGCCACCGCCGCCGCGGCGGAAGGGCCGAACTGGAGCGCCGGCAAGGCTGTCGACGGTGATCCGGCGAGCCGGTGGAGCAGCGCATTCACCGACCCGCAGTGGCTGGCCGTGGACCTTGGCAAGCGGTGGCGGATCAGCGAGGTGGTGCTGCACTGGGAAAGGGCGTACGCGGTCGCGTACCGGGTGGAGATCTCGGCGGACGGCGCCGCGTGGACGCCGGTCTACTCGACCGCGACGGGAACCGGCGGTGTGGTACGGATACCCGTCGCCGAACTGCCCGGCAGGTACGTCCGCATGTACGGCACCCGACGCTCCGGCGACTACGGCTACTCGCTGTACGAGATCGAGGTGCGCTGACCGCCTCAGGCGCCGACCGCCGCCGGCTGCCGCCAGTCCGACCAGGTGCGCCGCGTGAGATCGCAGCCGGCGTGGGCCAGGTACTCGGCGAGCGGGCGTACCCGCCCGAGGCCGTACCGGCCGAAGTTCGGACGCCGTAGCAGGACACCCACCCGGCGGCGGCTCGCCCGGTCGAGGGTCCACCAACCCGGCGTTCCCGCGGTGCTGGTGTGGTCCGTCCAGTGCCGGGGGCTGCCCTCCCGCAGATAGTGGTGCCAGGCCAGCGCCTCGGTCGGGTGGAACAGGTCGTAGCCCCAGGTGAAGGCGCGCACCGACATGGTCAGTTCCTCGCCGAGGAAGTAGATGCGCGGGTCGTACGGCACCTCGCGGACGAGGCTGCCCGGGGCGAAGAGGAAACCACCCGCCACGAACCGGGCGGGTACCGTCGGCCGGGACCGGTCCGTCATCGGGCGCTGGCCCAGGACCGGCAAGCCGTCGCCGGTCCAGCCCCGGACGATCGTCTCGGCCGGAAGGCCGTCGCCGGGCAGGTCGTCCGCCGGCTCGTACCGGGGCGGATAGCCGGTGATGACCGGCTTCCCGGCACCGGTGCCGGCCGCGAGCGTCAGCAGCCGGGCGTCCCAGTCCGGTGCGAACCGGGTGTGGCTGTCCACCTGGAGGAACCAGTCCTCGCCGGCGTAGTGGCCCATCACCTGCGCCCGAGCCCAGCATGCGCCCCGGCTGGCGCGAGCGTCGACGTCGAGCAGTTCCACCCGGGGGTCGGCGGCGATCGCGGAGACGTCCTCGTCCCCCCGGTGCTGCCAGCACACCACGATCCGTACCCGGTCGGGGCGGGCGGCCTTGGCCAGACAGTCCCGTACCGTCGAGACCAGCTCGGCGTCCCGGTAGGAAGCCACGGAAACGAAGATGCTCATCATCTGATCCGGGTCAGCCCAACGCGGCCGGGCTCGCCGCGGCCGGCCGGAACAACGCCGCCAGCACCCGGTGTTCGGCGATCTCGTCGGTGTCGGCCGGCAGCGCTCCGGTGCTGCGAGCCCGGTACAGCAGTCCCGGGTCCGGCGCGAGGCCGTGCTCACGCAGGTAGTAGGAGACGGTGTCGGTCCACACCCAACTGCCGTCGGTACGGTAGGACATCGGCACCACCGCCCCTCGACCCGGATCCACCAGGTCCGCCATCCGCTGAGTGGTCGTCAGCACCGGCCGGCCGGCGTCCAGGAACGCCAACACGTGGTCCCGGTCGGGGCCGCCCAGCCGCGGATGGTCGTCGTCGAACCAGGGTCCGGTGACGGCGTCCACCCCGTCGAAGACCCGGGCCACGGTGATCGGCTGAGGCTCGGTGGCGGTCCACAGCAGCGCGGCGGCGCCCCGGGCCTGCATCTGGTATGCCGGTAGAGCCTCACCCTGGACGTACACCTCGATGGTCGTCCCCGTGGTACCGAGCTGCGTCTGCAACCGCGCGGTGACCGCCGGCAGGTCAGCCGTCGCGACCGCCGTGGACAGGACGAAGACCCGCGTCGCCGGTGCGTCCGGGCCGGCGGGGACCGTGAACCGCCAGGACCGCCACAGTGCCGTCGCGCCGGGTACCCGTCCCACCGCGGCGACCGCGGCCCGGTCGACGTCGTCGGTGACCGTGCCGACGAACGCAGCCGGTGCGTCGGTCAGGTCCAGCATCGGTGGTGGGGCTTCGGGGGCGAACACCGCCGGGTCCGCCAACGCGGGCTGGAACTCCACCGGGGGAAGCGGCCACTGGTCGGGCCGGGTGTCGGACAGTGCCGCGACGGCGTCCGGATCGACGGCGGCGACCAGTGCGAACTCCTCGTCGGTCAGGGCGAGCCCGGCGTTCACGGTGATCGAGGCCACCGCGGCGGCGACATCGGCGATGCGGCCCTGCGCCAGCGCATACCGCGCGTCGGCGAGGACGTCGTCCGGCGCGTGACCGGCCACCCGTAGCAGCAGGCGGTGGAACTGCGGCGCGTGCTCGGTCCGGCGGAACTCAGGCATGGTGCCATCCGACCACGACCGGCGGCGACCGATCGAGGGTGGCGCGGTGGGTCTGCCCTTACGTTCCCGTCACGTCGCCCGCGGACGCGGTCGCCGCCTCGTGGACCTCCGGTGGCCCGGCGTTCTCGTCGACGTCGACCAGTTGCGCCTCGGTACCGTCGGGTCGTACCGGTTTCCGGAGGATGACGTTCCATCCCAGACGGTCGTCGAGATCGCCCAGGTCGCCGCTGATCCAGTAGAAGTCGGCGGCGGTGATCGGATGGTCGGTGACCGGCGTGAGGTGGACGTCGATCGTCGGACCGGGGGGTGGACTGATCCGGTGGCGGGCCTGGTCGGCGAGGAGCGCCAGCGGTACCGCCATGGGGTCGGTGTCGGTGGTCGGTGGGTGGCCGGGCGGCGAGGGTTCGAGGGCGGGGCCGGCGAGGTAGGCGAGCACGATCGCGCCGTCGACGGGGGCGAGGGGAATCTGCGGGTCGACCCCGGAGGTCACCCAGACACCGGCGTCGCGATGCCGGAGCGCGTCGAGGGCGAGCCGGATGCGCTCGTCGTCTCGCTGCTCAGCGATGTTGAGGTCCCCGAGTCCGACACCTGGGGTGCGGGTGCGGTCGAGGATCCGCATGAGCCGGACGGGAAGGTCGGGGGCGTTCTGGTCGATGTTCATTCCGGCCACCCAGGCGACGAGGTCGGCGGCGGCGCCGGGACCGGCGGTGAGGTCGCCTGTGGGTTCGAGCAGCCGCAGGGCCCGGTGTGCGGCGGCGAGCCGGCTCGGGCCGAAGGTGCCGATGCCGTAGGCGCGGGCGGCGAGGAAGCCGGCGGCGAGCAGGTTGCGCAGGGCGGTCGGGCCGGTGTGGCCCAGTTGCCCGGCCAGCTCGGTCAGCGCGGCCGTGGCGCTGGCGGGGTCGCGCTCGGTCGCCGGGGGCGCGGCGACGTCGAGCAGGGCGTCGATGAGGTGGTAGGGGGTGAAGGTGAGATCGTGACCGGGTACGACGTCCAGCGGCGGGAAGGGGTGGGGGTGGGAGTACCCGTAGGCGGCCATCGGGTCGGGCAGGCCGGTGACGGTACGGGCGAGCTGGACGTCCTGCGGGGACACGGCGTGTACCAGGTCCCCGGTGAGCTGCAGTTGGGGCGGCTGCAACTCGGGACGGTGGACCCGGGTGATGCCGGTGTCGACAGCGCCCTCCTGTGTGGCGAAGGTCCGGGAGACCCACATC
The DNA here is from genome assembly GCF_000374985.1 of Micromonospora sp. CNB394. Lineage (NCBI taxonomy): Bacteria > Bacillati > Actinomycetota > Actinomycetes > Micromonosporales > Micromonosporaceae > Micromonospora > Micromonospora sp. CNB394. The sequence goes on from NZ_KB895845.1 coordinate 95,071, forward strand.
CCGAACTGCCAGGCGGACCAGGGAGTGTCCTGGGTGGGGACACCGATGACCACCCGGGGGTCGTCGTCGGCGATGACCGGGGTTGCGCCCGGCGGCCCGATCCACACCCGGTGGCCGATCGAGACGAGTTCCCAACCCTGGTACACGTCCCACCGTCCGTTGCCCAGGTACGGCATGTCGTGCACGGGGGTCAGCAGGGTCGGAGCCTGCGGCGTCGGGTGGATCGTGAGGTAGTGGGCGAAGGCCGGCGCAGTGGCGGTGTGCAGCCGGCTGTGCGGTACGAGATGGTCGACGTGGCCGCCCTCGGTGTCGGTGACCAGCGCGGGAGCGGCGGCGAGTACCTGATCCGGTCCGAGCAGCCCGGCCAGGTGCACCGCCTGGCCTGCGGTGATCGGGGAGGCGAGTACCAGCTCCACCAGAACCCGCGGTGGAAGCTCGGCCGTGAGGTGCTGGAGGATGCGCTGGGCTTCGGATCGGTCGGCGATCGAGATCACGAGCATCGGTCGGTCCGGGTGCGGCAGCCGATCGGGGCGGGTGCCGGGCGCGCCGGCCGGCCGCAGGTGACTGCCGGCCGGGCCGAGACCGTCGAGCTGGTAGCCGGACGGAGGCACCAGCCGGGTGACCGGCGTGCCGCTCCAGTCCATCACGGAGCCCAGCGACTCGTACCGCAGCTGGGTCAGGTACGCCTGCATCTCCATCGGCAGCGCGGTGTACTTCGGGTGGGTCATCTCGAAGCGCGCATCCAGCAGCGCCTGGTTGCTGCGGGACAGTCGCTGCATGACCCGGGCGGAGAACTGGTACATCCCTCGGGCGGCCGAGACCCGGGCGTCGGCGCTGTTGCGCAGAACGCGGAGACTCTGGTCCTCGCCCACCTGCATGTCGTTCGCCGCGACGCTGTTCCATATCCGCCGCATAGCGGGATACCGTGGGTCGTCTGGCGACCGCGATTCCCACAGTTCGGTCTGAACCTCGGGACGGGGGGTGACCTGGCCCGCCGCCGCGGCGTCACCGGCCGTGGTGGCGAGCAGTTGAGCGATCACCGTCATCTGTTCGAGGTGGGTCAGTTCATGCACGAGCGAGGTCATGACCTGGTCCACCGGAAGGTCGGCCCGGAGGAACACCTCCCACGACTGCCGGTCGAAGGCGCCCCGGCGTTGTGGGTCGTTGCTCATCCGGCGGACGGGCGGGGCGCCGATCGCCGTGGTCATGGCATCGGCGATCTCCCGGTACGCCTCGAGCGGTAGCCGACTCCGATCGTCGACGCGCGCGGCGACCAGCCGGCGTACCCGGGCGTGCAGGGCGGCAAGGTGGTCCGGATCGGCGGACCGCAGGAGCTGGTAGTCCGGCTCGGGGACGTGGGCGGGATCCTGCGGTGGCGGGCCGCTCGTCCGGGGGCCCGTCCCGGTCGACGGGGCGGTGGGGGCGAACGGGGCGGGGAAGGCGACGGTGCCCTCGGGCACCAGGGGCTGGTCGGTGGTGTCAGGGGACGGAAGCTCGTGGTGATGGACGGGCTCGCTGGCGGGTGGGTGACCGGTGTGCCGGTGCCAGGTGCCGGGTCGCGTGAGGTCGGGGCGGGGATGTCCGTCCGGGCTGTGCGTGGGCGACGCCGTGAAGATCCGGCCGGTCGGTGTGACGAACGCGGTCGCGGCCGGTGCGAGGACCGAGGCGACGCCGTCCTGGGCGGCGAGTTCCGCGGCGGGGCCGGTGATGTCGCCGCTGGTGTCGCACGAGATCAGGACGATCTCCTTGCCCTGGGCCCGTGGATCGGCGGCGATGACGGCGGCGAGCTGGGACGCGGTGATCGGCTCGCCGCGGACCCGGAGGCCGTCCCGGCCCCCGTGGGCGAAGACCAGGAACTGCCCGGGCCGGGCCGGCACCCTCGCCGCCGCTTCCCGGTGGTGCGTCTCCGTCTCGTCGAGCAGGGTCAGACCGGCGGGGACCGGCCCGGCCGTCGGTGGCGGAGGTGCCGGAGCCGGATCGGTACGCGCGGGTTCGGTCTGCGCCTGCGGGGGTGGTGGTTCGGCGTGCTTGTAGGGGGTGGGTGTCACGGGTTCGTCCGTCTGGGCGGAGATCCGTCCGGCGACGTTCTCCAGCCAGCGTTGGACGTCGGTGGGGTTGATGTCCTTGCGTACCTTGCCGGACATGTAGCGGCCCGACTTGTCGTTGACCGTCCAGGCTCCGGTCGTCGGGTCCCGGTGGAGTTCCCCGCTGATCCGGGCCGGGCCGGCGAGTGTTCTTCCGTCGGTGGTGAACCGCGCGCCGATCGTGGGGTGGCCCTGCTCGTTGATGAGGTCGCGTAGTTGTCGGAGGGTGAGGTCGGGGTTCTTCTCCCGCATCGCTCGGTGCAGGTCGTCGAGTTGCCGGTCGGAGACGGCGGTGAGGAGTTCTTCGCTGCCGATCCATATCTGGCCGTCCTCGGCGACGACGTAGTGCCAGTGCGCGTCCGGCCGGCCGGCCCAGATGAACTCGGTGAAGTCGGCCAGCGGCATGAGGGCCGGGTTGAGTCGGACCTGTTGGGTGCGGAGGTCGTCGCCCTTGACGCCCTTCTGGTCGCGGTCGCGTGGTGGGTCGAGTTCGAACGGTTTGACTTTCTTCGGTAGGACGGCGGGACCGTAGTCGTGGTCCAGGTCCGCCGGGGCTGTCGTCGTGGCGTCGACGTCGGTCGGCCGGACGTCGACCGGTGCCGGACGACTGGTGTCGACATCCCCTCCGACGTCCTGGACGGTGACCGCCTGGTAGTGGTCGCCCTGCCGCTGGACATCGATCAGGGGAGCGTCGTCGCGGCCGAGCGTGTGGACATGACCGGGCGCGTGAATCCGGATCCGGGCATCGAGAGCGGCGGCCAGCAGCCCGACGAATGATTCGCCGATGTCGTTGCGCCAGCGCTTCTCCCAGTTGCGTACCGCATCGGTGAGCGCGGCGAACTCCACGACGGTGACCGGCCGGGCCGGGTCGATCAGATGGTCCGCGAGTTGGTCGCGCAGGACCGCGTCTTGCAGGGACTCCACCGGGATGGTGACCCCGTGGGCGGTCAGGTAGTCGAACATCGCGCGCATCGACAGCGAGTCGTCGTGCAGGTCGCGCGGTGGACCGTCCGCCGACGGCTTGAGCGGCACCTCCTGCTCCGCGTGCGTGCGGGCGGAGTCGGCGTCCTGCCCCGACGCGACCAGATCGGCGGTGCGCTGCTCGACGTACCGGTCACGAAGGGTCGTGGCCGGGACGAGGTCGGGATTGCGGAGCGAGGTGACACCGGCCGACCTGAGCCGGTCGAGCAACGCCTTCCGGTTCAACGTGTCCACCTCGGCGCGGACCCGCAGGTTCCGGTTGAGCCGGTACGCCTGGATGGCCGTCCCCGGGATGCCGTCCCGGCCGACCGACTGCACGTACCGCTCGACCAGTTGCCGCAGTCGTTCCGCGGCCTGCCCCAACTCGGCGCTCTGCGGCACCAGGCCGTCGGGGTCGCGGGGCGCGTCCGGGCCGGTCAGGCCATCGAGCTGGGCGCGGACGGCATCCGGGTTCGCCAGCCAGGACCGCAGCACCGGTGTGTCGAGTCCGGCGGCGACGAGCCGGGAGCCGACCAGCTGCGGAGCGCTTCCGACGATCGAGTAGAGCTGGCAGCGTCCGTCCCCCGGCGTCGAGACGGTCTGGAGGCCCGGCCTCGGACCGGCCGGTGTGCGGGGCACGTCCCGGGACGGCGGGTCCACCTCGGGGGATCCGGCCGGTGGGGTCGGTGCGGTGGCGTCCTTCGTGGTGCTGGCTGCGGTGTTGTCGGTGTGGTGGGACGGTTCCGCCTCGGGTGGCTGCGGTGGTGTGGGTGGCTGCGGTGCCGGCTGCTGTTCGGTGACGGGTTCGGTCGGCTCGGCCGATGTGGTGGGTGGGGTGTCGGTGGGTGCGGTGGGTGGGGTGTCGTCGGCGGGATCGTCCGCGCTGTCCGGCACGTCTTCGATCCGGCTGTCGTCGAGGTGGTGGACGTGGTCGGCGAGCCGCTGCGCTCCTTCGGTGTCGACGGCCGGTGCCACCCCGAGAAACCGGCTGCTGAAGTCGTCCACCAGCTGGTAGTGCCGCTGGGCCAGATGCCACCAGTCCTGCCCCGCCTGGTCCCAGGCGTCGCCGAGTCCGGGCAGCACCGCCTCGTAGGTGGCCCGTGCGGTGCTGCCCTCCGGCGCCGCATAGGCATCGAAGCGGGCCTGGTCGAGCCGATCCGCGGCCGACACGAAGGCATCCGCCGCTTTGGCCAGCTCCGCCTCCCGCGCCGCGAGCTCCGCGAAGGCGGCCACCCGCTCGGCGGCCTCCGGCCGGGGCGTGCCGTCCGCCGGGATGTCGAGTGCGGTACGGGCGTCGTGCAGCCCCATCCGCAACGACACGGTGAGCAGCTCGGTCGGCTGCCCAACGCTGGTCACCGTGCTCGACGGAAAGGCCGAGTACGACAGGGCCACGTCGACCTCGACCCGGCTCAGGTAGTCGACCAGGGCCGACCGGCTCTCCGGTTTGACGTTGCCGAACCCGCCCGTGGTGCTGCTGCCGCTCTCGGTGGCGGCCTGCGAGTCGCCCGCGACGGCACCCGTACCGCCGCTCTCCAACGGCTGGTACGGGTCGTCGACGTTGCCGCGCCCCAGCAGCGGCACCCGAGGCCCCCGGAGGTCCTGGACCAGCGCACTCGTGCCGCTGCTGTACTCGCCGGCGTCCTGTACCGCGTGCTCGCGGTAGACCTTGGAGCTGACCCCCCGCAGGGACGCCGCCTCGGGCACCAGCCTGACGACGATCTGGGCCCGCTGGCCGAAGATCTGGGCGCTGGTCACCGGAGGTAGCTCGAAGCCGTCCGGGGTCAGCATCGCCGACACGGCAGGCAGCAGGATCTCCGGGGTGAGGCTCTGGTGTACCTGGTGGGCGCCGGCATAGCCCGGCAGCCTCAGCCGCCTGGCCGTGCCGGACAGCAGTCGCTCGACGGTGTCCTGCAACTGGGCGACCCGACCGAGGTCCTCGGCGCTGAACCGGGGCGGCAGCGGTAGCCCGTTCAACGTCCGCCAGCCGGGCGCCGGCCTGCCGGGGGCGTGGATCCGGTAGGTGTTCGGTCGCGCCGCGGGTGCGGTCCGTGGCAGGCGGACATCGTCGGCCCACCGGTCCTGGACGATCCGGTCCTCGACGGTCAGCAGGTCGCTCGCCACCTGACTGCCCCGGTCGAAGACCACCAGGGAGAACCTGACCGGCAGTGCCATCCGTACCTTGACCCCGCGAGCCGAACTCAGGTCGGACTGGACCGTGCTGGTGCTGATGCTCCGGGCGTTCTGCTCCTGGATGGCCCGTCCGACGGTGTCACCGGCTCCCGTCGCGATGTTCTCTCCGTGGTGGTTCGAGACTCCGGTACCGGCCACCCCGGCGGTGAAGAGATGCCCGTGCCGTCGGTGGCGTGTCTCCGCGGACCCGTGGGCGTACGTGGTCTTGATGTCCAGGTCGTTGTGGTCCGCGACGAACCCCATGAACACGGGGGTGCCGGTGGTCTCGGCGACCAGGCGGACCTCGCGCGGGTGCTGGCTCGTCCGCGCCGCCTTGACGTGCATGACGGACAGGCCGCCATCCACGAGCGCCGGCCAGTGCTGCCGTACGCCGTCGCGGCTGAACAGGTCGACCAGGCGGCGACGGTTCAACATGGTGTCGTCGATGCCGGGATCCGAGATCGAAGCGGAGATCTTGGCGGCGGCGGAGTCGCTGCCCCTGCTGCGGATCGCATCGAGTATCTTCCGGGCGGTGCTCCGGCCGTCGTCGGTCCTCGCCGCCTCGGCCTCCAGCGCGGCGGTCAGCCGTCCGGTCAGGTTCGGGGCCTGGTGGATGGTGTACAGACCGAGGCCGGGACCGTGGCCGGGAAGTAGGCGCAGCTCCGGCGGCGACTGCGGCATCCACGGTGCGCCCATGGTGCCGACGTCCCCGGCGAGTGGTCGCAACAGACCCAGGCCGACCACCGCCGGGGCGGAGAGGCGCAGGGCAACCGCGTTGGTGATGGTGCCGTGTCGCTGGACCGACTTGTGATGGTGCAGCCAACCGCCGCTGCGCAGCGCTCGCGGAACGATCCGGTAGCGCGCCGGGTCGGTCGTGACCTCCACGGAGGCCGATGCCCGCAGGTCGAAGGAGACGACGAAGGTCCGGTTCCTGCCGGCGCGGTTGTTGACGTTGCGTTCGATCGCCCCGCTGACGCTTTCGCTGTTCTGCTTACCCCCGGCGTACAGCAGTTTCTCGTGGCCGGCGGTGCCGAGCACGCCGCCGCTGCTGGTGCCGCCGGTGTCGGCGCCGAGCCGGCGGAGAGTGGCCGAGAAGAGGCTCCGGAACGCGAACTGGTCCTCCACCCGTCTGGACGCCCCCACCTCGGCCGACCCTGTCGAGGCGGTCTCGCTGAAGACGGGAACGTGTGCCGTCGGCACCAGTCGGGCTTCGGTCAGGGCCGCGGCGATGGCGATGTCGGTCGCCGCACCGTCGTCGGCGTTGGTGAGCCGGTCGACCAGCCACACGCCGTTCAACATCGACGACAGACCGTGGCCCTGCCGGAACTGGCCGATCCGGTCGAGCAGTGTCGCCCAGACCGGCATGCCCTCGATCAGGCCGTCGATGCCGCGTACCCCCCGTAGGTGGGTCCGGGACAGGGCACTGCCGTACTGCTGTGCCGCGCCGAGTGCGTGGGCGGCCAGCTTGGCGACGAAGGTACTGCCGGGCAGCCCTTCGATGGCCAACCAGTCGTCGACGTCCACCGTCGGCTCGGCGTCGACCCACTCCCGTAGTGCGGACTGTTCCAACCGGGTCCGTCGGGCGACGCCGAGGGGGTCCGGGGCCGGGGTGAGCGTCACCGGCAGGGAGAGTGGCGTGGCGACGACCGAGGCCGCGTCGAACTGCACGGTCACCGGCCGGGCCTGCGTCAGGCGGAACCGGGTGAACTGTTTGCCGCCGGCGGCGGTCACCTGCTCCCGGGTCGTCCGGACCACGCTGGTCGCGTCGGTCTCCCCGGCCACCGGGCGGGGCAGCCGCGGTCGCAGGACGCGGGCGAACCCGATCCGGGACCGGGAGTCGAAGCCGGGGCGGTGTGCGTAGGCGTAGACCGTCGCGGTGATCTCCAGGTCGGTGCCGAACGCCTCGGAGTCAGGAGTACCGCCGATCAGTCGGCTCTCGTTCCCGGCGAGCTGGGTGCTGCTCTGCCTGCCCACCCGGTGCCGATACTCGAACGCGCCGGCGGGGACGAGCGCGGTGCCTCCCACGCTGCCGACCAGCCGGAAGATGCCGCCACCCTCCACGGCCACAGCGGTACGCCACTGGCCGTCGGCGGAGAGCTTCTGTTCGGAACTGTCGATGTCTGTCGTCCGTACCGCGTCGTTCCTGCTGGTGCCCTTGTGGTCGAGGGGGCTGGTGTAGCGGCCGGTGACGTGCACCACGAGACGGGGGATGCCGAACGGCTTGGTCCGGCTCAGTTGGGCCACCAGCCCGCCGCCCAGCAGACTCTTCCTGCCCTGGCGGAGGCCGGGCACCGTCAGCACGCGGTCCAACTCGTTCTGGTTGGTCTGCCGCTCGGTAGCGGCCCGGCTGGATCCCATCCAGGAGACCTTGTCGGTCTCGCCGTAACGGGGGAGGAACCCGCCCGGGAAGCGGCGGACCAGGCCGGTCACGTCCAGGTAGAGCTGGTTGAAGGCGCTGAGACCGTAGGTGACGGCACGCGCATCGGTCAGCGCGTACGGCGGCGCGTGCCACTGGGTCGGCGACGGGGCGAAAGGACTCGCGTCATGCAGCAGCTGGGCCAGCCGGCTGGCGGGCAGCCGGCCGAGAACCACCATGTCCAGCCTGATCGGTTCGACTGTTCCGCGCTTCCCGAACGGGAGCCGCTGCAGTGGCACCTCGCGTACCCCGGCGTCGATGGTGACCCGGACCCGGGCCTCCACCAGGACGTTGGGGATGTCCTTGAACTCGGTCCCGATCCGGGACGCACCGCCACGGGAGACGGAGGTGATCATCGACCGTAGGAAGCCACCGAACAGGCGCCCCTGGACGTACGCCGGGCCGAAACTCCAGCGGGCGGGAATGGCCGACACTCCGAGACCGACCCGGCTCATCTGGGCCAGCTTCGTCGACCCGACCTCTCCCGGTTGCCAGCGGAACGAGGACTTGGCGATGTCCGCGGTCACCGACAGTTCCGTCACCGCCGCTGTGATCTTGACCGACAGCGCGTGGTTGCCGTGCTGGCTGGTGATCGTCGACGGGTGCCCGGCGGACTCAAGCGCCGGGATCAGGTTGCCCACCATCGAGGTCTCCTCGAGCATGCGGCGGCCCTGATCCGCGCCGACGCTGCCCGGCGGCACGGTCTTGGTGGGCTGTAGCCGGACCAGGGCGTCCTCGGCGACGTCGTTCCAGGAGTCGGTGGGCGGAACCCCCGACGGCAGGTCGATCCCGGCGCTCAGGATACGTGCCGGCGTGAAGTTCTCGACCAGCACCGACGTGTGCCGGGCCGGGTCGACGGGGACGGTGACCTGCCGGGGTTGTGCGTTCGCGATGTCGTCGACGCCGCGCAGGGTCAGACCCACCCGCACCGGATCACCCATGGTGCGGGTGGCCGGACGCGGACCGGTGAGCGACTCGTAGGGGTCGGTGACGACCACCTCGAAGTCAGCAGGCACCGACACCAGGTGAGAGCCGGAGCCGCTCCGTACGTTGTGCGAGTCGGTGAGCTTGACGCTGTCCTGGAAGGTCTCGCTCGGGCGCGACAGGGAGACGTCGACCGAGAAACCGCCCCCGAGTCCGACCCGCTGCGGGATCATGGTGCCGGCGCTGATCGCCCCGGAACTGCCGACGGAGGACGCCTGCTTCGAACCGTCGGACCAGTCGCTGCGGGTGTCGAACTTGGCCTTGTCCTCGGACTGGTCGATCACCTGCGCGTCCGCCGGGTTCCAGCGTGGCCGGACGGTGACCCGGTGCCAGCGGTGCAGGCCGTCGCGGAGGAAGAAGCTCCGGCCACCGGTGGTGAAGAACGACCGGAGCTCGTCGCGCAGCGCCCGCTGGACGGGCTTGGTGTCGACCGAAAGGTGCGACAGCATCGCCGCGATCCACGAACTCTCGGCCGCGCGCCGCCTCACCGCGTGGTGGATGCTCTGGTCGAGGCCGCTGACCAGGCTGTCCAGGTCGTCGACTGAGTCGGGTTCGTTGAGCAGGTCCGGCCGGTCCCGGTAGAGACCGCGCAGCGGGTTGTCCCCGGTGCGCGCCGTGGGCGGCACCGTGGCGACGACGACGGCGGAGGTGCTGTCGGTCTGATCGGTGTCGGCTGGTGGGTTCTGGTGGTTGTCGTCGGGGTGGGGTTCTGTGGTGGTGCCGGCTGGTGGGTTGTGGTCGTTCTCCTCGACGTTGACGACTGTGGCGGTGTCGGCGGCGGACGCCGGAGCGGTCGCGACAGGGTCTGCGGCCGGCGGTCGCTCGTCGAGTTCGATCTCTTCCACCTCGGGGATGGTCGGCAGGGCCGGCTCCCGACGCAGGGTCCACGCGACGTACCCGCCCGGGCTGCTGTGTCCCGGCACCTCCCCGACGGTCTGGTGCTGGCGTGGCGCGGGTGGGCTGCTGGTGGCGCTGCCGGTCAGCGGGTCCGGCGTCGGCAGGACAGGGTTGCGGGTGATGCGGCTGGCGGGTGGGTGCTTCCCGGAGTGTCGCCAGGTGCCGGGCCGGGTCAGGTCCGGGCGGGGGTGCCCGGCCGGGGTGTGCGAGATCGCAGCGGACAGGATGCGGCCGTCCGGGGTGGTCCAGGCAGTGAGTTCGGGGGCGCTGACCGCGGTGATCCCGGGCTGATCGCTCAGTCGGAGGTCGTAGTCGCCGGTCGCGATGTCGCAGACGGCGAGGACGATGTGCTTGCCGTGGGAGCGTGGGTCGCCGGTGATGAGGGTGGCGAGCTGCTCGGGGGTGACGAGCTTGCCGTCGACCACGACACCGTCGGGCGTGCCGTGGGCGAAGACCACGTAGTGGTCCGCGCGTGTGGGGTGGTCGTGCGCGGCGGTCCAGTTGTCGGTCTGATCGGGGTCGAGGAGCACGAGTCCGGCTGGCACCCGGGTACCCGCGGGGGGTGCGATGTGGGTGCCGCGGACCGGGTCGGCCGGCCCACGGGTCCCGGCGCCGGCGACCCCGGTGTCCGCGACAGTCGTGGCCGCCGCGCTGGACGGCGCGGATGGAGGCCGATGTCCCGGCTGGTCGAGTTCGGCTGTGACCCGCGTCTCTGCCTCGACGTTCACCGCATCGGTGCTCAGCTCGGCGGCGGAAACGACGGCTGCGGTGGGGGCCGCCACGGTCGTCGGGGAGGAGCCCACAGGGGAACCGGGCTCGTGCCGGAGCCGGTCCTCACCGTGGGTGGCGGGCTCGCGGGGTCCGATCGGAGCCGCGCCAACCGGCGCTCTGGCCGGTTCCGGGGCGCTCTGCGCCGGTGTTGGACCGGCGGCCGGGCGGTCCGCCGGAGCGACGCCGTCGGAATCGTCGTCCCAGGTGGCGTCGGTCTCCCTGCCCGGATCGTCGTCCCAGATCGAGCCGGTCTCGGAATCTGTATCCGCGTCACTGTCCCAGATCGGGTCACGGGTCCACGTGTCTTCTGCGTCAACCCCGGCCCCGGGATCCGAGGTCGAGGTCGGGCCGCCCGTCCAGCCGGGCGGCTCGGCAGGGGCGGTGACGGATTGGTCGGCCCGGGGTTGGCTCGGGACGGCGGCGGGTGCGGTCGGGCCCTCGATAGGTGACAAGCCGTCGACGGAGACCGCCGTCGGTGGCGCCGGTCGCGGGGCTTCCGCCGGACGCGCGGGATCACCGGACTGCGTAGGGGTGGTTGGGCTGGCGGTGTTGTTGGTTGGCGGGGTGGTTGGGCTGGCGGTGTTGTTGGTTGGCGGGGTGGTTGGGCTGGCGGTGTTGTTGGT
>NZ_KB895846.1:0-102640 GCF_000374985.1 Micromonospora sp. CNB394
GCCCACCAGGCCAGCCCAGCCGACCTGGCCACCGCGATCCGCGGGCACTGGGCAGTGGAAAACTCCTCACACCACATCAGGGATGTCACCTTCGCCGAGGACGCCTCCACCGTCCACGCCGGAACCGCACCCCGGGCCATGGCAACGCTGCGTAACCTCGCCATCGGCGTGCTGAAAACCCTCGGAGCCGACAACATCGCCAAGACCACCCGAGCGATCCGCGACGAACCCCAACGAGCACTGCCCATCCTGGGCATCACCAACGATTCCGACGTCTACGGAACTTGATCAGGCCCTGGCCAGGGCCAGGGCGACAAGGTGGAGCGCCCTACCGGACGTACGACCTTGTCGCCCTGGCCCTGGTCTGCTCGGCTTGCCTGGGTCGGTGGCTGGCGGGATGGCATCCCACCTCAACCACTCTCCGACCGGAACCTTTCGGCAACTCCATCTCGGAGTCGTCTGGCCCCCGCCGGAGGCACAGCTCTAACCCGCACCCCTTCCCCACCCCACCATCCCCTCACCACCTCCATCCCTTCCCCACCTGGGCCTGAGCGACTGCGCGGAACCGTTCGGCAACTTCGTCCGCCGCGGTTGGCCTACCGGATCTCGCGCTGCTTCGGGATCGCCGGAACCGGGTGGAAGGTGTCCGCATAGCCCTGGTCGTCCTTCGGGACTCGTCACCGGGGTCACCTCACTGACCCAGGTGCGACGCGCGGGGCGGGGCGTGGGGTTCGGGCCGGCTGATTTTTCCGCCCCGGCGCCCTTGCGCCGGGGCGGCGGCTCCGCAGGAGCCGTTTGCCGCGCCCCGGCCCGCGCCGCGCGGAGCGCGCTTGATCCTGATGAGATTGTTTCGGCAGTCATCTCGCCTACGCCTTCCGCCTGCGCAGCGGGCAGGCCCGCTCGACGGCGCGACCGGATCGCGTGGTGGTGCGCCTCGTGCGCCGCGACCCCCTCGCCGCCGTTGTGGCGCCGCTGCCGGTGGTCGACGTACCGGAGCTGGACGGGCTGCCGCTCGGCATCGGCGAGGACTGGCAGCCCTACCGGCTGCGGCTGGCCGGGTCGCATGTGCTCATCGCGGGGGCGACCGGCTCGGGCAAGGGCTCGGTGCTGTGGTCGCTGTTGCGCTCCCTGGCCGGCGGTATCCGCTCCGGGCTGGTGGAGGTGTGGGCTTTCGACCCGAAGGGCGGGATGGAGCTGGCGGCCGGGGTGCCGCTGTTCACCCGGTTCGCCTACGACGATCCGCACAGCATGGCCGGCGTCCTGGAAGAGGCCGTGAAGCGGATGCGGCTGCGGGCGGCCCGGCTGCGCGGGGTGACCCGCCAGCACGTGCCGACCACGGAGGACCCGCTGCTCGTCCTGGTCGTCGACGAGCTGGCCGCGCTCACCGCGTACATCACTGATCGGAAGGTCCGCGACCGGATCAAGGAATCACTCGGCCTCCTGCTCAGCCAGGGCCGGGCGGTCGGCGTGCACGTGGTCGCCGCGTTGCAGGACCCGCGCAAGGACGTCCTGCCATTCCGCGACCTGTTCCCCACCCGCATCGGGCTGCGGCTGACCGAACCGGAGCAGGTGGACATGGTCCTTGGGGACGCCGCCCGCGACCGGGGAGCGCTCTGCGACCGCATCCCCGAATCCATGCCGGGGGTGGGGTTCGTGGTCCTCGACGGCGTCCGTGAACCCGTCCGGGTGCGGTTCGCCTACCTCACCGACGACGACATCCGTCAGCTCGGCCGCGACTACCGCCGCCTCTGCGACGACACCGACCAGGAGGTGACCCCGTGAAGGCTGACACCGAGCGTGTGGAAGGGCTCGCCCTGGTGCTCATCGTCCTCATCGTCGGCGGCCTGGCCGGCGCCGCCTCGTTCACTCATGTCCACGACTGGACCATGGCCAACTCCCCGGCCGGAACCGGGGACTGGTTCGGCTGGGCCAACGCCGCCATTTCCGAACTACTCCCGCTCGCGGCGCTGTTGACCATCCGGCGACGCCGCCGCACCGGCGGCCCGGTCGGCTACCCGCTGTTCCTGCTCGTCTGCGCCGTCGCTCTGTCCCTCGCCGCGCAACTCGCCGTGGCGAAGCCGAGCCCGTCCGGGTGGCTGCTGTCGGCCGTGCCCGCGCTGGCGTTCCTCGGCCTGTCCAAGCTCGTCTTCTCTACCACCCCGGCGGCCCCCGAGCAGCCGGCCGGCGACCGGGGCGAGGTGCCACCCGGCTACGACCCGACCGAGGATCACCGGCCCGTCGTGGTCCACGCCGTCGACGAGGACCAGGCGGTCACCTACGAGCCGGCCCGGCCGGCGGCGGTAGCGGTGCAGCGGCCCGGACTGGTGCCCGTGCCCGCGGCGGCGTTCACGGCCCGCAACGGCACCTCGTACGGCACGGAGCGTGACCAATGACCCAGCTTTCCCTCATTCCCGAGACTCCGTCGGAGACGCAGCCGCGACCCGGGTCGCGGGCCGACCGGATGCGCAAGCCCCTCGCCAAGGACGCGCTCAAGCAACTCGCTGAGCAGCACGGCGTCTGCGTCCGCCCCCTGGCCCTGCGCCGCACCGACACCACCACCGGCCTGACCGAGGTCGTGGAGGTGCCCTGCGGAGCGACCCTGGCCGTCAAGTGCAAGCCGTGCGCGGAGAAAGGCCGACGGCTGCGCATCCAGCAGATCCGCGAGGGCTGGCACCTGGCCGACGAACCGGCCGTCCGACCCGACAAGCCCGGTGAGGACGCGCTCGCCCTGGTGCGGGTACGGGCGCACCTGGAGTTCGAACGCGAAGCCGTCCACTACCAGCCGATGACCCCGGACGAGCGGGCCGCGCAGGTGGCCGAGATCGACGCCGCTATCGCCGAGCTGGACGAAGCCCTCGGCGAGACCAGCCTGCGCGGCCACCTCACCCCGAAGGAACGCGACGAGCGGCCCCGCCGCAAGCGGTCCACCCGGCGGCGTCAAGACTCGCCGAACCTGCCCCGGCTGCCCGTCGACCCCCGCACGGTCGGCCGGGCCTACTCGGGCCGGGCGGGCAAGACCTACCGGCCGTCGATGCTGGTCACGCTGACGCTCGACTCGCACGGGCCGGTGCACTCCCACCTCCGCCGCGGTGCCTACGTCGCGCCGTGTGAGTGCGGCACCCGACACGGCCCGCACGATGACCTCCTCGGCACCCCGGTCGATCCCGCCGGCTACGACTACCGCCGGGCGGCCCTGGACGCGATCCACTTCGCCCGGGTGCTCGACCGGTGGTGGCAGAACGTCCGCCGTGCCGCCGGCTGGAACGTCCAATACGCCGGGGCCGTCGAGCTGCAACGCCGTCTCGCCCCACACGCGCACTTCGCCATCCGGGGCACCCTGCCGCGCCGGCTGCTCAAGCAGATCGCCGCCGCCACCTACCACCAGGTGTGGTGACCACCCTTCAACGAACCGGTCTACCGCGTGGACAAGCCGCCGGTCTGGGACGTCGACCGACAGGCATACGTCGACCCCAAGACCCGCGAGCCGCTGCCCACCTGGGGCGAAGCCCTCGACGCCCTGGAAGAACCCGACAGCCGACCCGCCTACGTCGCCCGCCTCGGCCGCATCGACGCCCGCGGCATCGAGCAGGGCACCAAGGACGCCGAACGGTCCATCCGCTACGTCACCAAGTACGTCACGAAGGATCTGACCGACCAGGCCAAGCCCCGCTCGGACCCGCAGAAGGCGCACTTCGACCGCCTCCACGCGGAACTGTCGGTCCTGCCCTGTTCGCCGACGTGCGCGAACTGGCTGCTCTACGGCGTCCAGCCGGACGGCGTCAAGGCGGGCTTGACCCCGGGCCGGTGCACCGGGAAGGTCCACCAACGCTCCACCCTCGGCTTCACCGGCCGCCGCGTCCTCGTCTCCCGCCAATGGTCCGGCAAGACCCTCGCCGACCACCGCGCCGACAACCGCGCATGGGTGCGCGCCATCCTCGCCGGCGGCATGGCCAACACCGATCAGCACGACCAGGCGGCCGACGACGCGGACGGATCCAAGCGGTACCGGTTCGAACTCGCCCGACCCGAAGACCCCGACGTACCACCACTGGAACACCGACTCCTGCGCGCCATATCCGCGCGCATCCGCTGGCGCACAGACCTCGACACCGCACGCCTACGAACAGCCGCGGTCGCGCCGTCATCCGATCAACCCGCCGCGCTCGCGGCCTGAACCATGGGGGAAATCTTGTCCAACGTCGTGCCATTCGAGCTGCGGCAGGCCGGCCCTTGGATGGGCGAAGCCGCCTCCGAGGTCAAGCCGGTCCGTGCCGTCTACACGGTCAAGGAGGTGGCCGCGATGCTGTCTCTCTCGGTCAGCTCGGCCTACGCCCTGGTCCGGGCCGGGCAGATTCCCGCCGAGCGTCTGGGGCGCCGCTGGGTGGTGCCGCGCAGCCGCTTCCACGCCTGGCTGGACGGTGCGGCCGGCGGGCTTTCGGCGACCGGGACCGACTCGCCGCGTGGGGGTTGGTGACCGTGGGCTTCGTGAGCAAGACGCCGGCCGGGACCTACCGGGCGAACTGGCGGGATTCGGCCAACCGACAGAAGGCCAAGACGTTCCGCACGAAGAAGGAGGCGAACGCGTACCTCGCTGAGGTGGAAGGCGCGATCAACCGGGGCACGTACGTCGACCCGCACGCCGGGCGGATGCGGTTCGGCGAGTTCGTGACGCGGTGGCTGGCCGGGCGGTCGGTGGAGGTTCGGACGGCCGAGCGGACGGAATCGATGCTGCGGGCGCATCTGCTGCCACAGTGGGCGGAATGGCCGTTGGCGCGGATCGACTACCTGGCGGTGCAGGAGTGGGTGACGAACCTGAGACGGACCTTGGCGCCCTCGACGACGGCGAAGCACCTCGGGATGCTGTCGATGATCATGCAGACGGCGATCCGGGCGCGGCTGATCGCGGTGAACCCATGCGAGGGAGTGCGGATACCGCGAAATCGGGCTGGTGAGGCACGCGCCGGCACGATCAGCCGAGAGGTCTTCCTCGGCCGGCTGCTGCCCGCTGTGCCGGCCGAGCATCGGGGGATCGTCTGCGCCGCCGCCGGGGCGGGCCTGCGCTGGGGTGAGTGCGCGGGCCTGCCCTGGAAGGCGGTCGACCTGGACCAGGAGCTGGTGCACGTCGCTCAGGTGGCGGTCGAGACCCACGGCGGGGTCGTGCTGCGGGCGTACCCGAAAACGCGGGCCGGCGTGCGCGCGGTGCCGATGCCGCGGTTCCTCGTCGACGAGCTGCGCCGGCGGCGCGGGGCCGGCTCGCCGGACGGCCGGGCGTTTGTCTTCGCCGACCGGGACGGCGGGCCGCAGCGGCGGTCGAACTTCCGACGCCGGGTGTGGCTGCCGTCGCTGGTGCGGGCCGGGCTGCTCGGGCACGTGACCCAGGTGGCGCCGGGCCGGTGGCTGGCGGTGTGGCCGGATCGGGACGGGCGGGAGCAGCGGGCGGAGTTCGCCACGGAGGCGGCGGCGGTGGCGCACGCGGCGGCCTCGGCGGTCGGCGGGCTGCGATTCCACGACCTGCGGCACTCGTACATCACGTGGCTGGTGACGGACGGGGTGCCGGTCAACGTGGTGCGGCGGGTGGTGGGCCACGAGAAGGCGTCGACGACGCTTGACCGGTACACGCACACGCCCGACGACTACGCCGATCGGGTCCGGCTGACGTTCGCTGACGATTCGCTGACTTTCCGCCCGACGCCGCACCCGGCCGACCCGGAGAACGCATCTCCACCTGCGCCAGAAGAGGAAGCCGCAAAGGGACGACCCCCGTCGGGGGGAGACGGGGGTCGTCTTGTGGTTCGGCTCCGGGGGGGTCGAGCCGAACCGACTCAGCGGTTACGGGGGGTGCAACCGCCGAGGCCCATCGGCGCCGGGCATGCGAACTCCCGTCGCGAGAACAAGCATGCCGCAGTCGACCCTTATACGTCGAGTGTTGTTCACTCCACGCAAAGCTAATTCATCGATAGCTGCCTGTGACCGCCGTCACTCCAGGGGGTGCTCATCGGCTTTCGCTACCCGGGCGGGCGCCCCCACGCCTCCCGTCGGGCTAGACTTTCGCGCCGTGGGCCGCAGCGCCGCTTTCTTCGATCTCGACAAGACCGTCATCGCCAAGTCGAGCGCCCTGGCGTTCGGTCGGCCGTTCTACCGGGACGGGCTGATCACTCGGCGTGACGTGGTCAAGTCGGCGTACGCGCAGCTGATGTTCCGGCTGGGTGGCACCGACGAGCAGACCATGGCCCGCACCCGGGACTATCTGGCCACGCTCTGCAAGGGCTGGCCGGTGGAACAGGTCCGCCAGATCGTCGCGGAGACGCTGCACGAGCTGATCAACCCCTACGTGTACGCCGAGGCGGCCGCTCTCATCGAGGAGCACCAGGCCGCCGGGCGGGACGTCGTGCTGGTCTCGGCGTCCGGCGACGAGATGGTCCGGCCGATCGGTGAGCTGCTCGGGATCACCGACGTGATCGCCACCCGGATGGGTGTGGTGGACGGCCGCTACAGCGGCGAGGTCGAGTTCTACGCGGCCGGTCCGAGCAAGGTCGAGGCGGTCAGCGAACTGGCGCTGGAGCGGGACTACGACCTGGCCGACTCGTACGCGTACTCCGACTCGTACTCCGATCGGCCGCTGCTGGAGTGCGTGGGGCATCCGACGGTGGTCAACCCGGACCGGGCGTTGCGCAAGCTGGCGGTGGAGAACGCGTGGCCGGTGCTGGAGTTCCGGCACCCGATTCCGGTGGGCCGGCGGCTGCGCGAGCGGCCGGCGGTGCCGGTCGCGGCGGCGGCGCTCGGCGTGGGCGTCGGCGTGGCCATCGGCATCGCCTGGTACGGCCGGCACCGCCGTACCCGCGCCACCGCGCCCACCGCCTGACACCCCGGCACCCGTCAGGACGCGGCGAGGATCTCGTCGCCGATAAGCGTGATCTGGTCCGCGCCGACCTCCACCGCGCTCATGTAGTGCCGCAGCCAGGAGCGCAGGCCGTCGGGCGTGCCGGTGGCGAAGGCGCCGGCCGCGCCCACGTACTCCGGTTCGCGCTCGCGGTGCCCGACGTCCACCGCGACCAGCCCGCGGGGGTCGAACCCGGTGGAGATCAGCACCAGCCGGGCGGCCGCGCGGGCCACGACCCCGGACGGGCCCGGGAACGGGCGCAGGTTCAGCAGCTCGCCGTGTACGACGGCGGCCAGCACCAGCGGTGGCACCTTGGTGCCGCCGGCGACCAGGGCGGCCAGGCTGTCGAGGCGGGCCGCGACCACCGGGTCGGCGACCGGCCGGCCCAGTTCCTCCTCGGTCACCACGTCGCGGGCGGCGAGTACGTGCAGCCGAGCCAGCACCTGCCGGGGCGCCTTGGGCCAGAGGTCGCTCAGCCCTGGCAGCGTCCCGGCGACCCGCAGCGCGCCCTGGAGCACCGGGTCGGTGACGGTGCCGGCGCGTACCTCCTCGCGGTCGTGGACGCGGCCCTCCAGCGCGGCGCTGGCCACTGCCGAGCGGAGGCTGACCTCGGCGGCGACCTGGCCGCCCTGGCGGCGCAGCGCGCGGTGCCGGTGGGCCTGGTCGACCCGGTCGCGGGCCTGCTCGACGGCGGGGGCGACGTCGGCGAGCGCGAGCAGCGGGGCGAGCGGATCGGTGGTCACCCCGTCACGCTAGCGACCGCCGGGCCCGTCGTACGGCCGGGGTTGTTAAGAAGGGGCCCTTCCTCTACCGGAGGCGTTAACAGGGGGCCCTTCCTTACACCTCGGCGCGGGGACCGGGCCGCTCGGCGCGCGGGGAGGGGCCGGACGGTCGCGGCCGGGGTACGGCGGGACTAACCTTCCCCGCATCAGGAGACGCAGGTCACGCGACGAAGGAGTCACCGCATGAGCGAGGCATTGGCCAACTTGCTGAACGAGACGCGCCAGTTCCCGCCGCCTGCCGAACTCGCCGCGAACGCCAACGTGACCGCCGTGGCGTACGAGGAGGCGGCCGGCGACCGGCTGGCCTTCTGGGAGCGCCAGGCCGGCCGGCTGGCCTGGGCCCAGCCGTGGGAGCAGGTGCTCGACTGGTCGAACGCCCCGTTCGCGAAGTGGTTCACCGGGGGCCGGCTCAACGTGGCGTACAACTGCCTGGACCGGCACGTCGAGGCGGGCCTCGGCGACAAGGTGGCGATCCACTGGGAGGGCGAGCCGGGCGACACCCGTACCGTCACCTACGCCGACCTGCACCGGCTCACCTGCCAGGCGGCGAACGCGCTGACCGGGCTGGGCGTGACCGCCGGTGACCGGGTGGCGATCTACCTGCCGATGATCCCGGAGGCGGCGGTGGCGATGCTCGCCTGCGCCCGGATCGGTGCCACGCACAGCGTGGTGTTCGGCGGCTTCTCCGCCGACGCGCTCACCAACCGGATCCAGGACGCCAGCGCCAAGGTGGTGATCACCGCGGACGGCGGCTTCCGGCGGGGCAAGCCGTCGGCGCTCAAGCCGACCGTGGACGAGGCGGTGGCGAACTGCCCGTCGGTGGAGCACGTGCTGGTGGTGCGGCGTACCGGTGAGGAGGTCGCCTGGTCGGCGAAGGACCACTGGTGGCACGAGACGGTGGAGACGGCGTCGCCGGAGCACGAGGCGCAGGCGTTCGACGCCGAGCACCCGCTGTTCATCCTCTACACCAGCGGCACGACCGCCCGCCCGAAGGGCATCCTGCACACCACCGGCGGCTACCTGACCCAGGCGTCGTACACCACGCACGCGGTGTTCGACCTGAAGCCGGAGACGGACGTCTACTGGTGCACCGCGGACATCGGCTGGGTGACCGGGCACTCCTACATCGTGTACGGCCCGCTCTCCAACGGCGCCACCCAGGTCATGTACGAGGGCACCCCGGACACCCCGCACAAGGGCCGGTTCTGGGAGGTCGTCGACAAGTACAAGGTGACCATCCTGTACACCGCGCCGACGCTGATCCGCACCATGATGAAGTGGGGCGAGGACATCCCGGCCGGGTACGACCTGTCGTCGCTGCGCCTGCTCGGCAGCGTCGGCGAGCCGATCAACCCGGAGGCGTGGATCTGGTACCGGCAGCACGTCGGCCGTGGTGAGCTGCCGGTGGTGGACACCTGGTGGCAGACCGAGACCGGCGCCATCATGATCTCCCCACTGCCGGGCGTGACCGAGGCGAAGCCCGGCTCGGCGATGGGCCCGCTGCCCGGCATCGTCGCCGACGTGGTCGACGACCAGGGCCAGTCGGTGCCCAACGGTGGCGGCGGATACCTGGTGTTGACGGAGCCGTGGCCGTCGATGCTGCGGACGATCTGGGGCGACGACGACCGGTTCCTGGAGACGTACTGGTCCCGGTTCGGCGCGGGCGCCAACCTCGGTGACGAGTGGGTCTACTTCGCGGGCGACGGCGCCAAGAAGGACGACGACGGGCACATCTGGCTGCTCGGCCGGGTGGACGACGTGATGCTGGTGTCCGGCCACAACATCTCCACCACGGAGGTGGAGTCGGCGCTGGTCAGTCACCCGTCGGTGGCGGAGGCGGCGGTGGTCGGCGCGACCGACCCGACCACCGGCCAGGCGATCGTCGCGTTCGCCATCCCGCGCGGCAGCGCGGAGACCTCGGGCGAGCAGGGCGAGCAGCTCATCGCCGAGCTGCGTAACCACGTGGCGAAGGCGCTCGGCCCGATCGCCAAGCCGCGGCAGATCATGCTGGTGCCGGAGTTGCCGAAGACCCGCTCCGGGAAGATCATGCGCCGTCTGCTGCGGGACGTGGCGGAGAACCGGTCGCTGGGCGACGTGACCACGCTCCAGGACTCCTCGGTGATGGACCTGATCTCGTCGGGGATGAGCGGCGGGAAGTCCGACGAGGACTGACGACGACGTACGACAATGGGGCGGTCGCCGGGCGGTCCGCCCCTTCGTCGTATCCGGGGGATCCGCGCCGGTCGATCGGTTGGCCCGTACCTGAACTGATCGGCCAGGGGGCCTGCTCAAGGCTTCCGCGCAGGTTTTTAATCCATAACTGTCACTGCATTTCAAGATCCGGCCATCGTCACTGGTCAACAACTCGGTGACGGACTGGCTTGTGACGGTGAAAAGCATTCCCAACAAAAAGTTGCTACAAATCGACGCACACGTCTTCCCACCAGTCGCAGCAGTGTCTATGTTCACCCTTGTCCCACTAGTGGGACGTTCCACCGGCCCGTACCCCCAGTTGGGCCGGTTCCCTCACACCGGAGGTACCACGTGCGCAAAGTCGCAGTGGGTCTGCTCGGGCTTTCGCTGACCGCGACGGGACTGGTGGCAGGCACGTCCGCCAGCGCCGCGCCGACGCCGAAGCTGCCGGCCGCCGCCCCGTCGGTGGCCGAGCCTGCGCAGGCTGAGCACGACCTGCCCAACCCGCTCGAGGAGAAGCGGCGCGCGCTGCGCCAGGAGGGCCTCAGCGAGGTCCTGTCCGGCAGGGCGAAGGCCCAGAAGATCAACGGCAGCACAGTCGTCAAGGTCGGCGAGCGGGCTGCCGAAGGTGCCGCGGCGGGCAGGTCCGCCAAGAGCACCAAGGCAGGCAAGGGTCCGACCAAGGACCAGTACGTCGAACTCTCCCGCGAGCGGACCGACAAGATCTTCGTAATCCTCGCGGAGTTCGGCGACGAGCGGCACCCGGACTACCCGGACCAGGACACCGACCCGGGCACCCCGGGCCCGACCCGGTTCGACGGTCCGCGCGTCAACCAGATCCCGGAGCCCAACCGGGCGGTGGACAACTCCACCGTGTGGCAGGCCGACTACAACGCCGACCACTTCCGGAAGCTCTACTTCGGCACCGCCCCGGGTGACGAGTCGCTGAAGCAGTACTACGAGGCCCAGTCCTCGGGTCGGTACAGTGTCGACGGCGAGGTCACCAACTGGGTCAAGGTGCGCTACAACGAGGCCCGCTACGGCCGTTCCGACGGCTACCCGTGCGCGTCGAGCGTCTGCACCAACACCTGGGCCCTGGTCCGCGACGCCGCCAACCAGTGGGTCGCCGACCAGAAGGCGCAGGGCCGCTCCGACGCGGAGATCGCCGCGGACGTCAAGGCGATGGACGAGTGGGACCGGTACGACTTCGACGCCGACGGCAACTTCAACGAGCCGGACGGCTACATCGATCACTTCCAGATCGTCCACGCCGGCGGCGACCAGGCCGACGGTGACCCGTACCAGGGTGAGGACGCCATCTGGAGCCACCGGTGGTACGCCTTCGCCAGCGACCAGGGCAACACCGGCCCGGTGAACTTCCCGGCCGGCGGTACCCAGATCGGCAACACCGGCGTCTGGATCGGTGACTACACGATCCAGCCGGAGAACGGTGGCCGGAGCGTCTTCTACCACGAGTACGGCCACGACCTCGGTCTGCCGGACGACTACAACGTGGTCAGTGGTGGGGACAACAACAACGAGCACTGGACCCTGATGGCCCAGAGCCGGCTCGGCGCCAAGAACGACGGCGGCATCGGCGAGCGCGGTGGCGACCTCGGCGCCTGGAACAAGCTCCAGCTCGGCTGGCTCGACTACGAGGTGATCGTGGCCGGCCAGAAGCGCACCCTGGAGTTGGGCCCGCAGGAGTACAACTCCAACAAGGCCCAGGCCGCCGTGGTGGTGCTGCCGCAGCGGGAGTACACGTTCCAGAACGGCAAGCCGTTCGAGGGTACGAAGCAGTTCTTCTCGGGCAACGAGGACGACCTGAACACCACGATGACGCGCACTCTCGACCTCACCGGGAAGACCAGTGCCGCGCTGTCGATGAAGGGTCGCTACAGCATCGAGGCGGACTACGACTACCTGTTCTTCGAGGCGTCCACCGACGGTGGCCAGACCTGGACCTCGCTGCCCGGTACGGCAAACGGCGACCCGCTGAAGGAGATCTCCCCCGGGCGCTACGCCCTGGACGGCTCCAGCAACGACCAGTGGGTCGACATCAACGTCCCGATGGACGCGGCCGCCGGCAGCGTCGTGCAGTTCCGGCTCCGCTACCAGACGGACGGCGGTGTCTCCGAGGGCGGCTTCTACGGTGACGCGATCACCGTGACCGCCGACGGCCAGACGGTTCTCTCCGACGGCGCCGAGGCTGGTGCGGACGGCTGGACCCTCAGCGGCTTCAGCGTCGTCGAGGAGACCTACACCCGTAAGTTCGACAACTACTACATCGCCGGCAACCGGTCGTACGTCTCGTACGACAAGTACCTCAAGACCGGCCCGTACTACTTCGGCTACGCGAACACCCGCCCGGACTACGTGGACCACTACGCGTACCAGGAGGGTCTGCTGATCTCCTACTGGAACCTCCGGTTCGCGGACAACGACACGTTCGCGCACCCGGGTGAGGGTCGGAACATGATCATCGACGCGCACCCGCGGCCCATCTACAACCTGACCGGCAACCCCTGGCGGGCCCGCGTCCAGGTATACGACGCGCCGTTCAGCCTGAAGAAGGCCGACTCGTTCACGCTGCACATCAACAGCCAGCCGCAGTACATCCGCGGCCAGGCGGCGCAGCCGCTGTTCGACGACACCAAGAAGTACTGGTACCCGGAGCTGCCGAACCACGGCGTCAAGCTCCCGGCCACCGGCACCAAGATCAAGGTTCTGGAGCAGAACGGCACCTCGATGAAGGTCCGCTTCTCCTGATCCACTGATCGACGCACCACGCGATGCCCGGGCGGTGAACCGCCCGGGCATCGCCCCTTCCGGGAACGCGGCACGCCCCATCCGCGTCCCATCCCGGGGGACGCCCCGCACCACGCCGCCGACCGCCTTCGCGACGGCGCTGCCCGCAGGTGCGTTCACGGCCGAGACGGAGGATCAGTGCCCGACGACCAGCAGCCGGCCGCGAGCGGCGCGACCTCGCCCGCCGACCGCCCCACGCCGCGGTCCGCCACCGACCTGCCGACGCTGCGCCGGCCCGCCGGCCCGCCGCGGAAACCGACCGACAACCGGCCCGCAGGCGTCGTCGCCGGCTGGATCACCAGGGGCGGGTCCGGGCCGTGCTACGGGCTGATGGACGAGAACGGCACCGAGTACGCGGTGTACGGCCCGAACGCCGGCGAGCTGCGCAAGGGCGAACTGGTCACACTGCGGCTGACCGCCCGGGACCGCTCCGTCGACTGCGGACCCGGCATCCCGATGCGGATCATCGAGGAGTGACGAACGGCAGCGGCACCCGCACGCGTCCGGGCGTCCGGGCCGGGTGACCGCCCGGAGAAATCCCTGATCCTCGTCACCTGCGGGTCCGGTGGGTGACCGGCGGTCCTAGGCTGTGCCCCATGACCGACCAGCGCGGCGGACCCGTCGACGAGTCCTGCGTCCTGCCCGAAGGGCCGTGGACGCACCGGTTCGTCGGCGCCAACGGCAGCCGGTTCCACGTCGTCGAGGCGGGCACCGGCCCGATGGTGCTCTTCCTGCACGGCTTCCCCGAATACTGGTACGCCTGGCACGAGATGCTGCCGGCGGTCGCCGACGCGGGCTTCCGCGCGGTCGCTGTCGACCTGCGCGGTTACGGCGCGAGCGACAAACCACCCCGGGGGTACGACGGCTACACGCTCGCCGCTGACGTCGCCGGCCTGATCCGGGCGCTCGGTGAGCGGTCCGCCACAGTGGTCGGCACCGGCGCGGGCGGGCTCATCGGCTGGACCGCCGCCTCCTTCCACCCGACCCTGGTCCGGCGGCTCGTGGTGCTCGGCGCGCCGCACCCGCTGCGGCTGCGCGCGGCCATCTTCGCCGACCCGCGCGGGCAGTTCACCTCGGCCACCGCGACGCTGAAGTTCCAGCTCCCCCGCTACGAGCACGTCCTGGCGCGGGACGGCGCCGCCGAGGTGGAGGAGATCCTGCGCCGGTGGGGCGGCCCCCGCTGGGTGTCCGGGCCCGACTTCGCCGACTACGCCCACTGCTGCCGGGTGGCGATGCAGATCCCGCAGGCCGCGTTCTGCGCGATGGAGGGCTACCGGTGGGCGTTCCGCTCGGTGCTGCGGCTGCACGGCTACCGCTTCGTGAAGCTGATGCAGAAGCCGCTGGTCACGCCGACCCTGCAACTGCACGGCGCGCTCGACCAGGCCTCGCTCCCCCGCACCGCCCAGGGCTCCGGCCGCTACGTCACCGCCCCGTACGAGTGGCGGCTGCTCGACGACGTGGGCCACTTCCCGCACGTGGAGGCCCGGGACGTGGTGCTCGGCGAGATCCTGCGCTGGGCGAAGTCCTGACTCAGACCCGCTGCTCGCCCAGGTCGGCCACCTGGGTCGCGGGCGCCCAGCCCTGGTAGACGCCGAAGTCGAACGCCTCCAGCCCCATCGCCTCCGCCACCGGCCAGCGCCCGCCGGTGTACTCCAGCCGCAGCCAGCCGTCGTGCTCGGCGAGCACGATGAACGGCTGTCCCTGCCAGGTGCAGGTGGTCCGTACGTACGCCAGATCCTCCACCTCGGCGGCCGGCACCACCCGGACGTACCGGCCGGGGCGTACCTCGGTGAAGCCTTCGCCGGGTCCGGGCTGGTAGAGGCGGATGTCGTCGCCGTCGGGGCTGGCCTGGTACTCCCGCCCGCGCCAGCGGGCCACGTAGCCGTCGCGGGTCACGCCTCGCCCGCCTTTCGCCACAGCAGTTCGTCGGTGTCCAGGACCGCTACCAGCTTGCTGTCACCGTCCGCGCCGACCCGCCACAGCTCGGCGCCGTGCGGGAGCCGGGCGCTGTCCACCTTGAACTCGGCGATCACGTCGCTGCTCTCCCCCGGCGCGAAGCCGTTGCCGCGGAACGGGGGCCGCTCGATCACCCAGCCCTCCATCGCCCGCATCGCCGCCTCGTTCGGGCCGCCGTAGGGGATCCGGTAGAGGCTCGGCCGGTAGGCGGGCCAGCGCAGCAGGTAGATCTCCTCGTCGTCCGGCGAGAACGGCGAGCCGGGGTGGCCGAGGCCGAGCGCCTGGTACAGCTCCGCCGGGGTACGCAGGTGCGCCAGTTCCCCGGCGCGGTGCACGAATCCGGAGACCCGGTCGTAGCCACGCTCCAGGTAGTACGCGAGCTGGCTGGCCGCGATCACCTTCTGCATGGTGACCGGCCGGTTCGCGGCGATCGTGGGCACATCCGGGCGCTGCCGCTCCGCCGGCTGCGGCGCGGAGGCCGGCTCCGGGTCGTCGCCGAGACCCACTTCGGCCGCCCAGTTGGCGAGCGCGAGGACCTGCTCTCCTGGATACGTCGCGCCGACCGGGCTGCCCGGGTTGACCCGGAACGACCAGGCCACGTCCGGCCACCGGCGGATGAGCCGGACGAACTTGACCCGTACCGTCTCGATCCGGCCCTCGGTGTGTTCGGCCAGGCGTTCCGGTGAGGTGTAGACCGAGACGCACATCCCGCCCTCGACCTGATCCGCGTGCCAGACGAAGCCGCTGTCACCCGGGCGGCTGTCGGCCGCCGAGTCGGGCGCGACCGGCAGCAGCACCCGGGCCAGCAGCAGGGTGGTGAGGAAGCCGTCGGTGCTGCCGCTGCCCGCGGCGGCCAGCAGGTCCTCCTCGACGTCGTTCGCCGGCACGAATTCGGCGGCCGTCCCGTCGCCCGACGGCGGATCGTCAGTCGTTTCGGGGGCCGCGGGCTCCGCCGTGTCCGGCGCCTGCGTGGACAGCGCCACGGTCGGCTCACCGGTCGCGAACAGCGAGGTGGTGACCGGCTCGTCGCCGGTCGCGGGCTCGAAGAGGGACACGGTCGGCTGTTCCGCCGGCACAGGGTCGGACAGGGACACGGTCGGCTGTTCCGCCGGCACGGGGCCGGACAGCGGCGCGGTCGGCTCCGCCGTCGCCGGTTCGAACAGCGAGACCGTGGGCTCGGCGTCGGTGAGGCCGGGAATCGGCGCGGTCGGCTCGGCTGACGACGCGGGTGCGAAAAGCGACACCGTCGGTTCGGCCTCGGCCGACGGGGACGACGCGAACAGCGGCGCGGTGGCGTCCGCTGCGGGAGCCGGCGGCTCGAACAGGGACGTCGTGGACTCGGACTCCGACGCGAGCGACACAGTCGGCTCGTCGGCCGGCGCACCCCGGTCGGTCACAC
Organism: Micromonospora sp. CNB394; assembly: GCF_000374985.1. Classification (NCBI taxonomy): domain Bacteria; kingdom Bacillati; phylum Actinomycetota; class Actinomycetes; order Micromonosporales; family Micromonosporaceae; genus Micromonospora; species Micromonospora sp. CNB394. The sequence goes on from NZ_KB895846.1 coordinate 16,019, forward strand.
CGGTGGCCCCGGTTCGGCTCGGCGTCGGCTCGGTGAGGTCCACCGTGTCGTCGGCGACCGGCGGGTCCACGGAGAGCGACATGGTCGGGTCGGCGCCGGCCCACGGCGTGGCCGCGTCTTCGGCCGGTTCCGCGCGCACCGGACCGGCCGGCTGCGGGGACCAGAGCGGCGCGGGCTCGGTCAGGTCACGGGCCTCGACGACGGTGCCCTCGATGACGATGGGTGTGAAGTCGCGGCGTGAGACGGGCGGCGCGGAGACCGGTTCGGCGATCGACGGAGGCAACTCCTCCACCGGCTCGTCGAGCTTCTCCCACCGGGTCGTCCCGCCCTCGGTACCGTCCGGCGCGGCCCCCCACCCGTCAGCGGTGGCGGGGCCGGCGTTCGTCGCCGCGCCCGGCGCTGCGTCGGCCGGTCCGGCGTGGCGGCGGGGCAGCGCCTCGGTGGCGTCCTCGGGCGGGCGGGCCGGGCGGAACGCCTGAGTCGCCTCCTCCGGCCGGGGCACGGCCGACGACTCGTCGCTCCGGGCCGGGAAGGCGTGGGTCGGGCCCTCGCGTACCGGCTCGTTCAGCGGCCGTCTGCGCGGAAACGGCTGCCCGCCGGCGAACCGGGTCGGCGGGGCGGCTCGGTCGCCGGCCCGGCGCGACGGGTCCAGCGACGACGGGCGCCGGGCCGAGCGGCCACCGGACGAGGGCTCGAAGAACGAGCGGGAGGGCGGCGGTGCGGCGGCCACCGGTGACTCGTCTTCGGGTGCGGCCGGGTCGGCGGCGAAGGGGTCCGGCTCGTCCGGGCGGCGACGCAGATCGGTGAGCCAGCCGTCGAGGGCGTCCGTGCCCGATTCGGCGCCGGGGGCGGCCCGGCTCGGGACGTCGCTGTCCGGCGCGCGGCGGCGGGGCGCCACGCTGGGCAGCCGCCGTCCCAGGACCGAGGCGGCCCGCATCGGCACCGTGGCCGGCTCGTCGGTCTCCATCAGCCGCTCGTCGTCCCGGCCGGGCGCACCGGCAACCGGCGGCACGACCGGAGGCGGAACAGCGGCCGGCGGCACGGGAGCAGGGGGCACGACGGCAGGGGGTACGGGAGCAGGCGTGACGGCGGTCGGCGGGACGGGCACGGCGGGCGGGCGGGGTGCGGCTTCGGGCACCGTGTTCCGGGCTCTCCGGGTCGCGTTCTCCACCCGTTCCAGCCGGGCGCGGGCACCCATCGTCCGGCCGGGCAGCCGGACGTCGCCCCGGGAGAGCTGCGCCACGTACCAGGCGGGCAGGTAACCCTCGATCGGCAGGCCGGGGTTTACCGCGAGCCACCACTCGGGGTTGGGCCAGCCGGCCGCCAGATCCGGGTAGGCGACGCGACGGGTCGGCCCCGCGTTCTCCCCCAGGCTCGTGCGCATCGCGACGACGGAGGTGAAGGCCAGCACGTGGGTGCGGCCTCCGGAGGTCCAGGTGCCCCACCCGGCGGTCGGCCCGCTCGCGACCGGAAGCAGGAGATCGACACGGGTCAGCGCCCGGAAGTACTGCTGCTGGTCCTGCGCTCGCAGCGCGTCCCGCATCGCCACCTCGGCCTCGGTGGCCGGCTCCCATCCGGTCACGGCCACCTCTCCTTCCGCGAACAGGCCACAGGCATCGCCTACAACCTACAAGGTGACAGCAAGATCAGGACTCCTGGCCATCGACGGCCGGCCCCGACGTGGACGAGCCGCTAACATCCCGTTCCGGAGCCGACACGATACGGAGGTCGTCGATGTCCCGGCCAGTCGCGTACCCCGCCGTGGCCGTCCTGGCGACGCTCCTCGTCACGGCGGTTCCGGCCGCACCGGCGGCGGCTCGCGCGCCGGCCGGTTGCGCCTCGCCGCCCGCGCCGGCCCGGCCGGTCGCGGGCGAGCCGTGGCCACAGCAGCGGTACGCTCCGGACCGGCTCACCCCGCTCGCGACAGGTGCCGGGATCCTGGTCGCGGTCGTCGACTCGGGGGTGGACCGGTCCCACCCGCAGCTGACCGGCCGCGTTGTCGACGGCGTCGACTTCCTCGACCGGGGCGGGGACGGCACCCGGGACTGCGCCGGCCACGGCACCGGGGTGGCGAGCATCATCGCCGCCGCGCCGCAGCCCGGTGTCGCGTTCCGCGGTCTCGCGCCGGACGCGCGCATCCTGCCGGTACGGGTCAGCGAGCAGCAGGTCGTCGAGGGGCGGGAGTCGGGGCGCACGGTCGACGCGGCCGGGTTCGCCCGGGCCATCCGCTGGGCCGTGGACCACGACGCCGACGTGCTCAACCTCTCGGTCGTGCTGTACGCGGACGACCCGGCCGTACGCGCCGCCGTCGCCTACGCCGTGCGGCGGGACGTGGTGGTGGTGGCCGCCGCCGGAAACCTGCACGACAACGGGGATCCCCGACCCTACCCGGCGGCGTACGAGGGGGTGCTCGGCGTCGGCGCGATCGGGCGGGACGGGACACGCTCCGCGTTCTCCCAGACCGGCCCGTACGTGGACGTGGTCGCACCGGGCAGCGAGGTGCTGATGGCGGCGCCCCGGGCGGGACACCAGCGGGCGGAGGGAACCAGCTACGCCACTCCGTTCGTGGCCGGTACTGCCGCGCTGCTGCGCCAGTACCGGCCCCGGCTAAGCGCGGACGAGGTGGCCGGCCGGATCGTGGCCGCCGCCGACCCGGCGCCGGGGCGGGACGCGGGCTACGGCGCCGGCGTGCTCAACCCGTACCGGGCGGTGACCGAGTCGGCCGGCGCGCCGGATTCCCGCCCCCGGCCGGGCGCCGCGCTTCCCGCCGACCGGCCGGATCCGGCAGCGCTGGCCCGCGGCTCCCGCCGGGACGCGGCCCGGGACCGGGCGGTGCTGGCCGCCGCCGTCGCGGGCGGAGCGGTGGTGCTCGTGGCGGCGTTGGCCCTGGTGCTGCCGCGCGGCGCACGCAGGCGGTGGCGGGCGGCGGACCCGGCCGCTCCGAGGTGATCTCTGGCCAGGTGCGGCGCCGCGCGGCCCGGGTCACCCGACCGGGCCGCGCGGCGCCGGCTCACTGGAACAGGTTGGCGTTGCGCTTCTCGGTGTCGAGGTAGTCGGTCGCGGAGTCCTCGACGGCGAGCTTGATGTCACGCAGCATCGCCTGGAGGTCCTGCGAGGCGGCCCGCCAGCGGGACTGCCGCACCTCGTACGCCTCGCGGGCCTCGCCGTTCCAGCTCGCCACCAGCGGGGCGGCGTCGCGTTCGAGCTGACCGAGCTGGCTCTCCAGCGTGGACAGCGCCCGTTGGATGTCGGCGCCCGCCTGTTGCAGGGCGGCGAAGTTGACGACCAGCACACCGTGCTCCATGGATTCGTTCCTTCCGGTTGTCAGAGCGGCAGCTGGATGCCGCGGTTGGTGCCCGCCACCCGGCCGGCGGCCTCGGTGTCGGAGACGTCGTAGTGGCGGCCGGCGCTGCGGATCGCGGTGGCGGTCTCGCGCAGGGCGCGCTGGAGGGCTGCCTGGTCCTGCGCCCACTGCTGCTTGACCTGGGCGAACGAACGCCCACCGGCGCCCCGCCAGGCCTGTTGCAACACCTCCAGCTCGGCCATCAGGCCGCTGAGCATGGTCTGGAGCGACTGGTCGACCTGCTCGAACTTCGCGGCGGTCTGCTGCATCACCGCGGCTTCTGCCTGGGTCTGGGACATCCCGGACGTCACCTCGTCTCCTCGGTCGTGGCTGGCCACCGTGTGACCACCGTGGACTCGTCGGCGGGAGTCCGGGGCCGGTGGAGGGGAAGCCCGGCGGCGGCGGACACGCAACTCGACGATTTCGTCGCTGACGGTAGCCGTCCGACTTCGGTTCTGCCACCCCTTCGGGCTCCCCTGTGGACAACTCGGCGACTACGATGAGCCACGGCAGCGTCACGCGGAGGCCCGGCGAGGAGGTGCGGTGACCGCGAGCACGTCCGAGCGGCCTGCGTCGGCCCCGGTCCGCTCACCACAGTGGACGAGCCGCCCGGCCGCCCGGCTGCGCTCCGGCCAGGTCGTGGCGACCCAGGTCGCCGCGGCATTGCTGATCGCGGCCGCCGGGCGGGGTGTGGTGCCGACGGCCGTCGCGTTGCTGTCGGCGACACTGCTGCTGCCGGCCGCGTGGGTACGGTTACGCGGGCGCTGGCTGCACGAGTGGCTCGTCACCGCCGCCGCGTACCTGACCCGGCGGCGCGCCCTGGCACCGGTGGCCGATCCGGCGGCGCTGCTGGAGTTGCTCCGGCCGGGCTCGGTGATCGGCGTGACGGAGGCGTCCGGCGGCGCGGCAGTGCTGCACGACGCCGCCGGACTGACCGCGCTGCTGGAGCTGGGCGACCCGGACGACCTGCTCGGCGACCACGCCCACGAGCTACCCACGCCGTTCGACCTGCTTCCCCCGACCGGTCCGGACGCCCCCGCGGTCCGGCTGCAACTGGTGTTCTCGTCGTCGCCCGCACCGGCGCCCGCTGTCGCCGCCGGTCCGGCCGGGACGTCGTACCGCCGGCTCACCGACGGGCGGGTGGCCGGGCGGGCGCGCGTGGTGCTGGCCGTCCGGGTGCTGCGCGCCGAAGGCTGGCCGGACGAGGACCTCTCGCGGGCCCTGTCCGGCACCCTGCGGCGACTCGTCCGCCGGCTCGGCCCGCTCACCGCCCGGCCGCTGGGCGGCGACGCGGCGCTGCGGGTGATCACCGAACTGGCCCACCACGAGCCCGGCGTCCCGGTACGGGAGACCTGGCCCCAGCTCTCGGTGGGTGGTCTGACGCAGGCCACCTGGCGACTGCGCCGGTGGCCGGATCCGCGTGGCGAGGCGACCCGAGGGCTGATCGGACAGCTGCTCGCGCTGCCGGCCACCGCCACCACGGTCGCGCTCACCGCCGGACCGCGCACCGGCACCGCACCGGTCCCGGCCGAGCTGGCGGTACGGGTGGCGGCCGGGAGCGCGGCCGAACTGTCGACGGCGGAACGCACGCTGCGCCGGATCGTGGGTGACGTCGGCGGCGAGTGGCGCCGCCTCGACGGTGAGCACCTGGCCGGGCTGGCCGCCACGCTGCCGTTGGCGGTGTCCGGTGGGGCCGCGTCCCCGGCCGGGTCGCCGCCACCCGCACTCGACCTGCCCCCGACCACCGCGGGGCTGATGGTCGGCGCGAACCGGCACGGCGCCGCGCTCACCGTCCGCCTGTTCCGCCCGGCCACGACCCGGGTGCTGCTGGTCGGCGGTGTGCCCGCGGCGCAACTGCTCGTGCTGCGGGCGCTGGCGCTAGGCGCGCGCGTGGTGGTGCAGACCGGCCGTCCCCGGTTCTGGGAACCGTTCGTGCGGGGTGTCGGGACGGTCGGCGGTGGCGTACCGCTGCTCCCGCCGGGCCGCCCGGTCGGTGGCGCGCCCGGCTCGCCGCTGCACCCGCTGTTGGTGGTGGTGGACGCCGGGCCGGTGCCGCCGGAGGCCGGACCGGCAGCCGCCTGGCAGTCGGTGCTGGTGGTCCGCGACGAGCTGACCCCGGCCGACACGCCCGCGCTGGCCCGCGCCGACCTGGCGGTCCTTCAGCCGCTCGACCCGGACGAAGCCGCCCTGGCGGGCGCGGCGCTGGGTCTGGGCGGCTCCGCGGAGTGGCTGACCCGGATCCGCGACGACATGGTGGCGGTGGTCAACCGGCGGGCCCTGCGCTGGGCGCTGCTCTCGCCCACGCCGGTCGAGTCGCAACTGGTCGGTCGGCCCGCCCGGCACTGACTGGCCGCACGACTTCCCCTGGTGGTACGGCCGTGGCACGATCCCGGCCATGGGTTTCCTGAAGAGTCTACTGATTCGCGTGGGTTCGACGGCGGTGGCGTTCTGGCTCGCCACCCTGCTCATCCCGGGCATCTCGCTCGACTCCGGCTCGGCCACCGAGACGGTGATCACGCTGGTGCTCGTCGCGGTCATCTTCGGCGTGGTGAACGCGGTGCTTCAGCCGATCATCAAGACCGTGGGGTGCGGCTTCTACCTGCTGACCCTCGGCCTGATCGCGCTGGTCGTGAACGGCCTGCTCTTCCTGCTCACCAGTTGGATCGCCGGTGAGGCCGGACTGCCCTTCCACGTGGACGGGTTCTGGCCGGAGGCGGTGCTGGGCGCGCTCTTCGTCGGCATCGTCACCTGGATCCTCGGCGCCGTCCTCGACCGCGACTGACCCCGGGGCCCCGGCCGGTCGCCGTGGTGACCGGCCGGGGCCACCAGGCCAGCAGCAGGGAATTGGCTGGCGAGAGGGCCGGGCGGGGGTACTAGCCTCGGCCGCGTGTTCACAGTGACCCGCGCGGACGGCTACGAGATCAGTACCGACCCGGACGGCAGGTGGCGGTCGCCCGGGTGGTCACCGACGGCGCCACGTTCGCCTGGCTCTGCGACGTGTACGTGGACCCGGCCGAGCGGGGCCGCGGGCTCGGCACCTGGCTGGCCGGCGCGGTCCGCGACCACCTGGGCGAGCTGGGCGTACGCCGGATCCTGCTGGCCACGCTCGACGCGCACGGGGTCTACGCGAAGATCGGCTTCCGGCCCGTCGCTGCGGATCTGTGGACGGAGCTGGATCAGCGGGTGACGCCGATCACCGATAAGGACCAGGAAAGCGGTTCACCACTTACAGTGAAGCGGTGAACCCGCTCCGGCTCGGCTACCTGTACGGCGTCGGCGCGTACCTGATCTGGGGTTTCTTCCCGATCTACCTGAAGCTGCTGCGCCCGGCCGGGCCGGTGGAGATCCTCGCGCACCGGATCCTGTGGTCGGTGGCGTTCGTGGCGTTGCTGCTGGCCGCCACCCGGCACGGCGGCTTCCTGCGCAAGCTGGCCCGGCGGCCCCGGGCGCTCGCCGGCATCGGGCTCGCCGCCGCGCTGATCGCCGTCAACTGGGGTACGTACATCTACGGTGTCAACTCCGACCGGGTGGTGGAGACGGCGCTCGGCTACTTCATCAACCCGCTGGTGTCGGTGCTTTTCGGCGTGCTCGTGCTGCGGGAACGGCTGCGTCGGGCCCAGTGGGCGGCACTCGGCGTCGGCGCACTCGCGGTGGCGGTGCTCACCGTCGACTATGGTCGCCTGCCCTGGCTGGCGCTCACCCTGGCGTTCAGCTTCGCCGGTTACGGCCTGGTCAAGAAGCGGCTCGCGTTGCCCGCCACGGAGGGGCTGTTCGTCGAGTCGGCGGTGCTGGCGCTGCCCGCCATGGCGTACCTGGGGTGGCTGTCGGCGCGCGGCGACTCGACGTTCGGGCACGTCTCGGCCGGGCACACCGCGCTGCTCGTGCTCGCCGGTGCCGCCACCGCGATCCCGCTGCTGCTGTTCGCCGGGGCGGCGAACCGGCTGCCCCTGTCCACTGTCGGCATGCTGCAGTACCTCGCCCCGATCCTCCAGCTCGGCTGCGGCGTGCTGATCTTCCACGAGCCGATGCCGCCGGCCCGGCTGGCCGGGTTCGCGCTGGTCTGGCTCGCCCTGGTGGTCTTCACCGCCGACGCGCTGCGCCACTCCCACCGCACCCGCGTGACCGCCCGCACCGCCGCCGTCCCGGCCCCCACCCCCACCCCGTCCCGCTGATCTTGCACTTGCTGCCCAGGCAAAGGGGCGAGAACGCCCGCACCGAGGGCCAGAAGTGCAAGATCGACGGGAGGGGAGGCGGGTCAGCGCAGGTCGTAGGCCAGGACTGGGGAATTCGCGCCCCGGAGCAGCTCCAGGCGGACCAGCTCGCCCTTGGTGAAGCGGGTGACGCCGGAGAAGCGCAGGTCGTCACCGGGGGCGGCCAGCCAGGAGCCGATCTGCTCCGTCGCGCCGTCCGGGCCGTGCGCCACCAGCCGGAACGTGTACGCCTCCCGGTGCCCGGCCCGCCTGTCGTACCCGCAGTGCATGGTGACCTCGGTGCCCCACGGCGTCTCGGTCAGCCCCACCTCGGCGTGCACCGGCACCGTCCCGGCCACCGGCCGCATGGAGGCCAGCGCCACCGGCGGCTTCGACGGCTCGGCCGGCGACTGCACCAGCCCCACCCCGACGCCCGCCAGCACGGCGAGCGCGGCGGCGGCGAGCGCCGTCAACGCGTACCGCCGGCGGGAGCGGGACCGGTCGCGGCGCTTGCGCTCGCGCGCGGCGTCGAGCAGCGCGGGCACCCGCGACGTCTCCGGCCCGACCTCCAGGAACTGCTCCAGCCCGGCCGGGTCGAGCCGCCCCAGCAGCCCGGGCAGCACGGCGATCTCGGCCACCGCCTCCCGGCACTGCGCGCAGCCGGCCAGGTGCCGCTCGTAGGCGACGCGGTCCGCCGGGGTGAGGGCGCCGAGCACGTACGCCCCGTCGTCGTGCGCGAACTCGCAGCGTGTCATCCGGTCACCCCCATCTCGGCCAGCGCCAACCGTAGTGAGCGCAGCGCGTAGTGGGTACGCGACTTCACCGTGCCCGGTGGTACGCCCAGCCGCGCCGCCGCCTCCGCCACCGAACGCCCCTGGTAGAAGCACTCGACCAGCACCTCCCGGTGGGTCGGGCTGAGCCGGTTGAGCGCCTCGGCGACGGTCCACGCCTCCACCGCGCGCTCGGTCTCGTCGACCGTCTCGGCGGTCTCCGGCAGCTCGTCCGTGTACACCTCACCCACCCGGGCCGAGCGCCGCCGCCACGCGTCGATCGCGAGGTTCCGCGCGGTGGTGAACAGCCAGGCGCGTACCGAGCCGCGCCGCGGATCCAGCGACTCGGGATGACGCCAGGCACGCAGCAGCGTCTCCTGCACCAGGTCCTCGGCGCGCGTCCGATCGCCGTTCACCAGCCGCAGGGCGTGCGCGTACAGCGCGTCGGCATGTTCGTCGTGCAGGGCGCGCAGCAGCTGGGCGTCGTGGTCGCTGATGGCGGTACCTCGCTTCCGGCGGCGGGGAAACCGGCGATGCGTTCGCCCTTCCATACGTGCCGTGACGCCGAACGGTTCATCAGCAGGTCAGCGCGGAGCTGTTCACGTCCGGTTCAGGTCCGGACCGATCGCCGCTCACCGTGCCCTGGCAGCGTCCGGCGGGTGGGCGCGCGGGCCGATCAGCCGTGCGCCTTTCGACATTGAGATCAGGAGGCACCACCTCATGAGCGACCGGTCTCGCCTGCTTCCGCTGCTGGGTGGCGCCCGCCACGGCAGCCGCGACGCGATGACCTGTCTGTACCGGTGCGGCAACGCGTGTGACCACCCGGTGCCCAACCCGACCGACAACCCGTACTTCGGCGACGTGGTCGACACCGAGATCTCCCGGCGCGGCGTGGTCCGGGCCGGCGCGGTCGGCGCGCTGGTGCTCGGCTTCGGCGGTGCCGCCGCGGGCGCGCTCGCCGGCGCCGCACCGGCCGCCGCCGCCCCCGCCGCCCCGCCCGCACCCGGCGGTGGCGAGGTGGCCGCCACCGGCGCGGGCCGCCCGGGTAGCGGCGCACTGACGTTCAAGCCGATCCCGCCGAACAAGCTCGACACCCTCGTGGTCCCGAACGGGTACGACCACTCCGTCGTGATCCGCTGGGGTGACGAGGTGGTGCCCGGCGCGCCCGCGTTCAGCCTCGGCCGGCAGACCGCCGCCGCCCAGTCCAAGCAGTTCGGCTACAACAACGACTTCGTCGGCGTGCTCCCGATCGACCGCCGCCGCGCGCTGCTCGTGGTGAACCACGAGTACACGAACGAAGACCTGATGTTCCCCGGCTTCACCAGCCAGGACGCGCTCACGGTGGAGCAGGTGCGGATCGCGATGGCCGCGCACGGCATGTCCGTGGTGGAACTGGAGCGGGTGGAGAACACCGGGCAGTGGCGGCCGGTACGGCGCGGCCGGCGCGAGTACAACCGGCGGGTCACCGCACTGGCCACGAAGTTCGAGCTGACCGGCCCGGCCGCCGGCTCGCCGTGGCTGCGTACCGCCGCCGACCCGAAGGGCCGGACGGTGATCGGCACGCTCAACAACTGCGCCGGTGGCGTCACCCCGTGGGGCACCGTCCTCTCCGGCGAGGAGAACTTCAACCAGTACTTCGTCGGCGGCGACGGGGTGCCGGAGGAGCAGAAGCCGAAGCTGGCCCGCTACGGCATCCCGACCGACGTGCGCCACCCGAGCGGCAGCCGCAAGTGGGAGCGGGCGGACGAGCGGTTCGACCTGGCCAAGCACCCCAACGAGGCGAACCGGTTCGGCTGGATCGTCGAGATCGACCCGTTCGACCCGCAGGCCAAGCCGCGCAAGCACACCGCGCTGGGCCGGTTCAAGCACGAGGGCGCGAACGTCATCGTGGCGCGCAACGGCCGGGTGGTCGCGTACATGGGTGACGACGAGCGCTTCGACTACCTTTACAAGTTCGTCTCGGACAAGAAGTTCATGCCGGGCAGGTCCGCGGTGGCGCGGCGGCACAACCTGACGCTGCTGGAGTCCGGCACGCTCTACGTCGCGAAGATCGAGGGCGACAGCCCCGCCGCCGAGATCGACGGTTCCGGCACGCTTCCGGCCGACGGTGGGTTCGGCGGCCGAGGCCGCTGGATCAAGCTGGTCAGCGGCAACCGCTCGTACGTCGACGGCATGACCGCCGCGGACGTGCTCACCTTCACCCGGCTGGCCGGGGACAAGGTCGGCGCCACCAAGATGGACCGGCCCGAGGACGTCGAGCCGAGCCTGCTCACCGGCAAGGTCTACGTGGCGCTGACGAACAACAGCGACCGCGGCAAGGCCGGCAAGGCGCCCGCCGACGAGGCGAACCCGCGCAACAGCAACCGGCACGGGCAGATCCTGGAGCTGGTCGAGGACCGCGGCGACAACACCGCCGAGACCTTCGCCTGGTCGCTGCCGATCGTCTGCGGCGATCCGGCCGACGCCTCGACCTACTTCGCCGGGTACGACAAGACGAAGGTCTCGCCGATCTCCTGCCCGGACAACGTCGCCTTCGACGCCACCGGCAACCTGTGGATCTCGACCGACGGCAACGCACTGGGCAGCAACGACGGCCTGTTCGCCACGGCCGTCGAAGGTCCGGAGCGGGGTCACCTGAAGCAGTTCCTCACCGTGCCGCTGGGCGCGGAGACCTGCGGCCCGTTCATCACCGACGACAACCGTTCGGTCTTCGTGGCGGTGCAGCACCCGGGCGAGGTCACCGGTGCGTCGGTGGAGAACCCCGCCTCCACCTGGCCGGACGGTGACTTCGCCAAGCCCGGCGTGGTGGTCACCTGGCGCCTCGACGGCGGCCCGGTCGGTAGCTGACCCATCCCGGGAGCGGTCCGGCGCTGGACCGCTCCGCGCGGGGCCGTCGACCCACCAGGTCGGCGGCCCCGCGTCAGTTCTGGGAGGCGATCCCGTCGGCGACGGCGCTCGTCAGTTCTCCGAGGCGATCCCGTCGGCGATGGCGCGGGCGGCGGTGAGCAGCTTGGCGCGGACCACCCGGGCGGAGGTCATCATCTCGCCGGCCGGAAGCGCGCAGGCCAGCACCACCCGGCGCTCGATGTCCTTGTCCGGGGCCACGAGCACCGCGGCGCACGCCACGCCCTGCCGGAACTGCCCCAGCTCCAGCTGCATGCCACGCCGGTCCCCGGCGGCCAGGTCGGCCTCGAACGCCTCGACCGTGGTGAGGGTGGCGGTGGTGAACGGGCGCATGCCGTACTCGCGCAGGTAGCGGAAGCGCTGTTCGGTGGTGAGCGTGGCGAGCAGGCTCTTACCGAGCGCGGTGGCGTGCGCGCCCTCGTCGAAGCCGGGCACGAGGTCTTCCATGTAGGGCGAGCGCGGCCCCTCGGCGGACGCGGTCACCGCCACCTGCCCGCCGACGAAACGGCCGAGGTAGTGGCTCCAGCCGGTGTCCGACGCCGCGCGACGCAGCGCCTCGCCCACCGCAGGCGGCCCGCGGAACGCGGTGACCAGCTCGCGGTAGCGGTCGGCCACCTCCAACCCCACGATGTACGTCCCGTCTTCGCGCCGGATCACGTAGCCCTCGTACGCGAGCGTGCGCACCAGGTGGTAGGTGGTGGCGACGGTCAGCTCGCAGCGCCGGGCGATCTGCTTCACGGTGAGCCCTCTCGGCGCACGGCCGACCGACTCAAGGACTCGAAGCGCGCGTGACACGCTGCGGATCAGGTCCGAAGGTTCCGCCAAGGGGTCGCGCACAACCACCTCCGCCGCCGGGGACTTACACCATATGAAAAACCGGCCGAGTGCGAAATGCCTGTTCGGATGGAGAATGCCAGAAGACCGGACACGGAACGTGTGTCGACGGACACGATGAGCAGCCAGAACGTCCGGCGTAAGGTGTGCTCGCGATGACCGAAACAGTTTCGCGAGCCGTTCCTCCGGCGTCCCGTCACGCCGTCACGGTCGGCGCCGGCGCCACGCTCACCACGATCGCGTGCGTCCTGCCCGTCTTCCTGGTCGGTGGGCTCGCCGTCCAGCTCGCTGACGAACTCCGCTTCAGCCCGGCCGGGCTGGGCCTGGCCGTCTCGATCTACTTCGGGGTGAGTGCACTCACCTCGGTGCCCTCCGGCGCGCTGGTCGAACGCTTCGGCCCGGCACCGGTCGCCCGGGCCGCCGTCCTGCTCTCCGCCGCCTCGCTGCTCGCCGTGGCCGGGCTCGCCCGGTCATATCCGGTCCTGGTGGTGCTGCTGGCCCTCAGCGCCGCCGCCAACGCCCTCGGGCAGCTCGCCAGCAACGCCGCCCTGGCCGAGCACGTACCGACCCACCGGCAGGGCCTCTCGTTCGGCGTGAAGCAGGCCGCCGTACCGGCAGCCACGCTGCTGGCCGGTCTGGCGGTCCCCACCGTCGCGCTCACCGCCGGCTGGCGCTGGGCGTTCGTGGCGGCCGCCGTGGCCGCGCTCGCGGCGCTACCGGCCGTGCCCCGGTCCGGGCGGGACCGGCGCACCCGGACCGCCTCCGGCCGCCGTCCCGGCGGCACCGGCCCGCTCATGGTGATCGGGCTGGCCGCGACGCTCGCCGCCGCCGCCGCGAACGCCCTCGGCACGTTCCTCGTCGACTCGGCGGCGGCGCGGGGCCTCTCCCCCGGCCTGGCCGGGCTGACGCTGACCCTGGGCAGCGTGGTGTGCGTGCTCGCCCGCGTCGCCGTCGGCTGGCTGGCCGACCGGCGCACCGGCGGGCACGTGGGGCTTATCGCCGGGATGCTGCTGACCGGCTCGATCGGCCTGATCCTGCTCGCGGTGGCCGGTTCGGCACCGCTGGTCGCGGGCGTGGTGTTCGGCTTCGGTCTCGGCTGGGCCTGGCCGGGGCTGATGAACTTCGCCGTGGTCCGGCTCCACCCGCAGGCGCCGGCCGCCGCCACCTCGATCACCCAGACCGGCGTGTACGCGGGCGGCTGTCTGGGCCCGCTCGGCCTGGGCGCGCTGGCCGGCGCGGCGGGCTACCCGGCGATGTGGCTCACGGCCGCCGCGGCGATGTTCCTGGCCGCCCTCCTGATGCTGCTGGGTGCCCGTCTCCTGCGCCCCCGCCCCACCCCCACCCTCCCCTGACCCCCGCGCGGCGACGAGAGCCCGGACGGGCGGCGACAGAGCGAGGGGGTGAGGGCAGCGCGAGGGGGCGAGGGGGTCAGCTGGTGCGGTCGGCGATGTAGTCGCAGAGCGACTCCAGCGCGCGACGCGCCGGGCCCTCCGGAAGCGGAGCCAGCCGGGCCCGTGCGTCCTCGGCGTAGCTGCGCACCGTCTCCCGGGCGCGCTTCAGCGCCGGGGACTCCCGCAGCAGGCCGAGCGCCTCGGCGTGCAGCGCGTCGTCCACCAGCGGGCCGCTGGCCAGGATCTCGCGCAGCCGTACGCTCGCCGCGTCCGCGTCGTCGGAGGCCATCGCGTAGAGCACCGGCAGGGTGGGCACGCCCTCGCGCAGGTCGGTGCCGGGCGTCTTGCCGGACTGTACCGACTCGCTGGCGATGTCCAGCAGGTCGTCGGAGAGCTGGAACGCGACGCCGATGATCTCGCCGTACTCGGCCAGGGCCTCGACGTGCGCGGGCGCGGCGCCGCCGAACATGCCACCGAAGCGGGCCGAGGTGGCGATGAGCGAGCCGGTCTTCTCGGCGATCACGTGCAGGTAGTGCGCGACCGGGTCGGTGCCGCGCGGGCCGACCGTCTCGGCGATCTGGCCGTGCACCAGCCGGGCGAACGTGCGCGCCTGAAGGCGTACCGCCTCGGGGCCCAGGTCGGCGGCGATGTCCGCGGCCCGGGCGAAGAGGTAGTCGCCGACCAGGATGGCCACCGAGTTGGTCCAGCGGGAGTTGGCGCTCGGGGCGCCACGCCGCACCGCGGCCTCGTCCATCACGTCGTCGTGGTAGAGGGTCGCCAGGTGGGTGAGCTCCATCACCACGGCGGCGGGGACGACCTGGGCGGCGTCCGGGTCACCGAACTGCGCGCCGAGCGCCACCAGCAGAGGGCGGAACCGCTTGCCGCCGGCCTCGACCAGATGCCGGGACGCCTCGGTCACCAGCGGATCGGCGCTCGCCACGCTCGCCCGCAGGCTCGCCTCGACCCGGTCGAGCACGCCCAGCACCGAGGCTTCGACGCGCGGGTCGGCGAGGTGCAGGCCGAGCGCGCCGAACTGACCTGAACGCTCGCCAGCCGGGTTCGCCACGTCCTCAACCATGCCACACCCGTTCGACCTGCTCGTCGACGGGGATACGCCGAGGGCCGGCACGCCACGGCGTACCGGCCCCCGGTGGGATCACCGTTGTCATCTGACGAATTCGGCGGCACCGGTGGTCAGGTCGAGCAGCGGTCCGGGCACCACGCCGAGGACCAGCGTGGCGAGCACGCCGATGACGAGCGCGGCCGACGTGAGCGCGCCCGGCACGGTCACCGTCGGGGTGGACTCGCCCGGCTCGGACAGCCACATCATCACCACGACCCGCAAATACGGGAAGGCCAGCACCATGCTGGTCAGCACGCCGGCGATCACCAGCCACGCCTGGTTCGCCTCCAGGGCCGGGCCGAAGACCGCGAACTTGCTGGTGAAGCCGCTGGTCAGCGGGATACCGGCGAAGGCCAGCAGGATGAACGTGAAGATCGCCGCGAAGAACGGCGAGCGGCGGCCCAGCCCGGCCCAGCGGGACAGGTGGGTGGCCTCCCCGTCGGCGTCGCGGACCAGCGTCACCACGGCGAACGCGGCGAGCACCGAGAAGCCGTACGCGGCCAGGTAGAACATGGTGCCGGAGAGCCCCTCACGGCTCGGCGCCAGCACACCGACGAGCAGGTAGCCGGCGTTCGCGATCGACGAGTACGCCAGCAGGCGCTTGATGTCGGTCTGGGTGACCGCCAGCACCGCGCCGACCAGCATGGTCAGCACCGCGATCGCCCCGAGCACCGGGGTGAAGTCCCAGGAGGCCCCGGCGAACGCGACGTGGAAGACGCGCAGCAGCGCGCCGAACGCCGCGACCTTGGTGCAGGCCGCCATGAAGCCGGTGATCGGGGTCGGCGCACCCTGGTAGACGTCCGGCGTCCAGACGTGGAACGGCGCGGCGGCGGCCTTGAACAGCAGGCCGATCGCGAGCAGCGCCATGCCGGCGAACAGCAGCACCGGGCTGGACGGGGACTCGGTGACCGCGGCGTGCACGGTGGCGAAGTCGACGCCCGCCCCGCGCCCCGGGATCCCGGAGGTGAAGCCGTAGATCAGGGCGACACCGAACAGGAAGAACGCCGAGGCGTACGCGCCGAGCATGAAGTACTTCAGCGCCGCCTCCTGGCTCAGCAGACGCCGGCGGCGGGCCAGCGCGCAGAGCAGGTAGAGCGGCAGCGAGAAGACCTCGAGCGCGATGAACATGGTCAGCAGGTCGTTGGCCGCCACGAAGATCAGCATCCCGCCGATCGCGAACGACATCAGCGGGTAGACCTCGGTGGCGCCACCGACGCCCTCGGCCTGCCGCCGGTCCTCCGCCGACTCGGCGGTGACGGCGGCGTGCGCCACGAAGGCGCCGCCCCGCTCCACCGTGCGCTCGCCGACCAGCAGCAACGCCATCACTGCGAGCACCAGGATGGCGCCCTGCAGGAAGAGCGTCGGCCCGTCGATCGCGATGGCACCGCCGACGGTGATCAGCCGGTCGTCGGCGTTCAGGATCACCATGACGATCGCGGCGAGCATCGCCACCAGGGCGAGCCCGAGTTGCACCACGTTGCGCAGGCGACGCGGCACGAACGCCTCGACCAGGACCCCGAGCAGCGCCGCGCCCAGCATGATCAGGATGGGAGCGAGCGCCGCGTAGTCGATCGACGGCAGCTTGAGCTCGGTCATTTTGCGGCCTCCTGGACGCTGCCGACCTCAGGGGCGGGATCGGACTTGCCGACGTCCTGCATGGTCGCCTGGACGGCGGGGTTGATGACATCGGTGACCGGCTTCGGATAGAAGCCGAGCAGCACGATCAGCGCGATCAGCGGCGCGACGACCACCTTCTCGCGCAGGGTGAGGTCGCGGCGCATGCCCTCGACCTCGGTCAGCGCCGGGTTCAGGGTGCCCTGCGTGGTGCGCTGCACCATCCACAGCACGTACGCCGCCGCCAGGATGATGCCGAGCGTGGCGATCACCGCGACCGGCTTGTTGACGGTGAACGTGCCGATCAGCACCAGGAACTCGGAAACGAACGGCGCGGTGCCCGGCAGCGCCAGCGAGGCCAGACCGGCGAAGAAGAGCACACCGGCGAGCACCGGCACCAGCTTCCCCGCACCGCCGAAGTCGCTGATCAGCGCCGAGCCGCGCCGGGCGATCAGCATGCCGACCACGAGGAACAGCAGGCCGGTGGCCAGGCCGTGGTTGAGCATGTAGAGCACCGCGCCGGTGCCGGCCTGAGTGGTGAACGCGAAGATGCCGACGCCGATGAACCCGAAGTGCGCGATCGAGGTGTACGACACCAGGCGCTTCAGGTCGTTCTGGCCGACCGCCAGCAGCGCGGCGTAGATGATGCCGATGACGCCCAGCGCCAGCGCCCACGGTGCGAACCACCGCGACGCCTCCGGGAACAGCGGGAGGCAGTAACGCAGGATGCCGAACGTGCCGACCTTGTCCAGCACGCCGACGAGCAGCGCGGCGGCACCGGCCGGGGCTGCGCCACCGGCGTCCGGCAGCCAGGTGTGGAACGGGAAGAACGGCGCCTTGATGGCGAAGGCGACGAAGAAGCCGAGGAACAGCCAGCGGGCCGTGTCGGTGGCGAACTCCGCCTGGCTCAGCGTCTGCCAGTCGAAGGTCTTCCCGCCGACCACCCAGAGGCCGATCACCGCGGCCAGCATGAACAGACCGCCGACCAGCGAGTAGAGGAAGAACTTCACCGCCGCGTACTGCCGCTGGTGGCCGCCGTAGCTGCCGATCAGGAAGTACATCGGCACCAGCATGACCTCGAAGAACACGTAGAACAGGAAGACGTCGGCGGCGGCGAAGACGCCGATCATCGTGCATTCGAGGACGAGCAGCAGCGCGAAGTACGCGGGCACCGAGCGCTTGGACGCCTCGGCGTCGTGCCAGGACGCCAGGATCACCAGCGGCACCAGGATCGCGATCAGCATCAGCATGACCAGCGCGATGCCGTCCACTTCGAAGGTGAAGTTCACGCCCCAGTTCGGGATCCACGGGTACGACTCGCGGAACTGGAACCGGTCACCACCGGTGGAGAAGGCGAACCACATCACCACCGAGAGCACCAGGACCAGCAGCGACCAGCCGAACGCCACCAGCTTGGCCAGGTCCGGGCGGCTGCGGGGCAGCAGTGCCACCACCAGGGCGCCGACCAGCGGCGCCACGGTCAGCACCGAGAGGAACGGGAAGTTGGACATTATTCGGCCTTACCTCCGTCGTGACTGCGTGGCCCGCCGGCGGGGGCGGCCGCGTTGCTGTCGATCACGCCAGCCACCCCGCCTGCACCGCCAGGAACGCCGCCACCACGAGCAGCGCGCCGGTCAGGATCGAGGTCGCGTACGACCGCACGAAGCCGGTCTGGAGCCGCCGGAGCCGGCCCGAGCCCCCGCCCACGGCGGCGGCCAGGCCGTTGACCAGCCCGTCGACGCCCCGGTTGTCGAGGAACACCAGCGCCCGGGTGAGGAAGATGCCCGGCTTCTCGAAGACCGCCTCGTTGAAGGCGTCCGTGTAGAGGTTCCGGCGAGCGGCGGTGACCACCACGCCGGCCGGCTGCGGCTCGGTGGCCGTACCGGCGCGGAACAGGAACCAGGCCAGCCCGGCGCCCAGCACGGTGACCAGCAGCGACAGCGCGGTGAGCAGCCAGTGCGCCAGCACCGGCGCGTGCTCCCCGCTCTCCGCGGCGAGCCCGTTGGTGGCGCTGAGCCAGTCCGGTACGGAGGTGGCGAGCAGGAAGCCCGCTCCGACCGAGCCGACCGCCAGCAGGATCAGCGGGACGGTCATCAGCTTCGGCGACTCGTGCGGGTGCTCGATGTCCTCGGTCCAGCGCTTCGGCCCGTGGAACGTGAGCACGAACAGCCGCGTCATGTAGAACGCGGTGAGCCCGGCGCCGAGCAGCGCGGCCATGCCGAACAGCCAGGCCGTCCAGCCCTCCCGCTCGAACGCGGCCACGATGATCGGCTCCTTGGAGAAGTAGCCGGAGAACGGGAACATGCCGATGATGGCGAGCCAGCCCATCATGAACGTCAGCCAGGTGACCTTCATGTACTTGGACAGCCCGCCGAAACGGCGGATGTCCACCTGGTCGTTCATGCCGTGCATGACCGAGCCGGCGCCGAGGAACATGTTGGCCTTGAAGAAGCCGTGCGCCAGCAGGTGCACGATGGCCAGCGCGTACGCGCCGCCGCCGAGACCGACGCCGAGGAACATGTAGCCGATCTGGCTCACCGTCGACCAGGCCAGCACGCGCTTGATGTCGTCCTTGGCCGCGCCGATGATGCAGCCCATCAGCAGCGTGAGCGCGCCGACGCTGACCACCACGAGCTGGAGCGTCTCGTTGGCCGAGAAGATCGCGTTGGAGCGGGCGATCAGGTAGACGCCCGCGGTGACCATGGTGGCCGCGTGGATGAGCGCGGACACCGGGGTCGGGCCCTCCATCGCGTCCGGCAACCACGCCTGGAGCGGGAACTGACCGGACTTGCCGGCGGCGCCGAGCAGGAGCAGCAGGCCGAGCACCAGCACGGTGGTCGAGGTCAGCGAACCGACCCCGTTGAACACCTCGTCGTACTGGGTGGTGCCGAGCATGGCGAACATGATGAAGATGCCGATGGCCAGGCCGGCGTCGCCGACCCGGTTCATCAGGAACGCCTTCTTGCCGGCGGTGGCCGCGCTGGGCCGCCCGTACCAGAAGGAGATCAGCAGGTACGACGCCAGGCCGACGCCCTCCCAGCCGAAGTAGAGCATCACGTAGTTGTTGCCGAGCACCAGCAGCAGCATGGCGGCGACGAACAGGTTGAAGTACGCGAAGAACAGTCGCCGGCCCACGTCGTGCGCCATGTACTCCACGGCGTAGAGGTGGATCAGGAAGCCCACCCCGGTGATCAGCAGGACGAAGACCGCAGCCAGCGGGTCGAAGAGCAGACCGAAGTCCACCCGCAGGTCGCCGACCGCCATGAAGTCCCAGAGGCTCAGCTCGACCTGCTTGTTCTCCAGGCCGCGGAGCTGGAGGAAGTAGGTGAGCCCGAGCACGAAGGCGGTACCGATGGCGCCCACGCCCAGCCAGTGGCCCCAGCGGTCGGCCCGCTTGCCGAGCAGCAGCAGGATCGCCGCGCTGACCAGCGGGATCGCCACCAGCAGCCAGACCGTGCCCAGCATCCCGTCCGCCGTGGCGAAGGTGACGGCTTCGGCTGGCTCAGACTGGGCGATCGTCAGAATCTGTTCCACCACGAGCCCCTCAGTACTTCAGCAGGTTGGCGTCGTCGACGCTGGCCGAGCGCCGGGTCCGGAAGATCGCCATGATGATCGCGAGCCCGACCACGACCTCGGCCGCCGCCACCACCATCACGAAGAACGCCATGATCTGGCCGTTCAGGTCACCGTTGATCCGGCTGAACGTGACCAGGGTCAGGTTGGCCGCGTTGAGCATCAGCTCGATGCACATGAACAGCACGATCGCGTTGCGCCGGACGAGCACGCCCACGGCGCCGATGGTGAACAGCACCGCCGCGAGGATGAGGTAGTAGTCCGGGGTCACGGTGCCAGCCTTTCGTTCGCGACTGCGGGGCTCCGCTTCGCTGCACTCCTCGCGCTCACCGATCAGTCCCCTTCGGTGCGGTCTCCTCGGCCGTCAGCTCACGCACCGGCATGATCTCCGGGATGCTGCGGTCGGTCAGCCGCCCGTCGGGCAGACGGGCCGGGGTGGCCACCGAGGAGGACGTGGCGTAGACACCCGGGCCAGGCTTCGGTCCGGGGTAGTTGCCGGGGCGGAACCGCGCCTTCATGGTGGCGATCTGGTCCATCCGGTCCGCCTTGCGCCGCTCCACGTGCGCCAGCACCATCGCGCCGATGGCGGCGGTGATCAGCAGCGCCGAGGTCAGCTCGAAGGCGAAGACGTACTTGGTGAACAGCAGCCGGGCGATGCCCTGCACGTTGCCCTCGCCGTTGGCCTGGTCGAGCCCGACCGCCTGGACGCCGTCGAGGGCGCGGTAGAGGCCGGTGCCGACCAGGCCGGCGAAGCCGAGCCCGAGGACCACGGCCGCGACCCGCTGGCCGCGCAGCGTCTCGATGAGCGAGTCGGACGCGTCCCGGCCGACGAGCATCAGCACGAACAGGAACAGCATCATGATCGCGCCGGTGTAGACGATGATCTGCACCATGCCGATGAACGGCCCGGCCTGGAGCACGTAGAACACGCCCAGGCAGAGCATGGTCAGCACCAGCCAGAGTGCGGAGTGGACCGCGTTGCGGGCCCACACCATGCCGACCGCCCCGAGCAGGGCCAGCGGCGCGAGGATCCAGAAGGTGACCTCCTCACCCCCGGACACCTGGCCGGCGGCGGCGAGCACCGTTGCCGAGGTCATGCCTTGCCCTCCTTGCCCGCCGCGGCGGCGGAGCGCTGCTCGGCCTGCTCGGCGCCGGGGAAGGTCACACCGGGGTGCTCCTCCACCCGGTACCGGCCGGGGCCCATCGGCGAGCGCTCGGCGCCGGCCGAGGTGCCCGGGTTGGTGAGCGCGCCGACGTAGTAGTCCTTCTCGCTGTCGCCCAGCCGCATCGGGTGCGGCGGCTGCTCCATGCCTTCGAGCAGCGGCGCGAGCAGCTGTTCCTTGGTGAAGATCAGGTCCTGCCGGTTGTCCCGGGCCAGCTCGTACTCGTTGCTCATGGTGAGCGAACGGGTCGGGCAGGCCTCGATGCAGAGCCCGCAGAAGATGCACCGGGCGTAGTTGATCTGGTAGGTGCTGGCGTACCGCTCACCCGGGGAGAAGCGCTGCTCCTCGGTGTTGTCGCCACCCTCCACGTAGATCGCGTCGGCCGGGCAGGCCCAGGCGCACAGCTCGCAGCCGATGCACTTCTCCAGCCCGTCCGGGTGCCGGTTGAGGATGTGCCGCCCGTGGTAGCGCGGCGCCGAGACCGGCGGCTTGAACGGGTAGTCGGTGGTGACGACCTTCTTGAACATGTGCGAGAAGGTGACACCGAAGCCCTTGAACGTTCCGGTGATCGCGCCCACGTCACACCTCCCTGGAGTCCGGGCCGGCGACGACGTTGGCCGGCTCCCGCTCGGCGAGCACGCGCTTCGTACGCGGGCTCGGCGGAACCTGAAGATCCATCGGCGGCAGCGGGAAGCTGCCGTACGGCCGGGTGTCCGCCTGCTCCTGCAGCGACGGCTTCGGCTCCTTCTTCCGCGCCGGCCAGAACAGCGTGGCCAGCAGCAGCACGCCCGCGCCGACGGCGGTGACGAGCAACCGGTCCCGGGCCTGCCAGTCCTCGATCGAGCGCAGCCCGGCGAGCACCATGATCCAGACCAGGTTCAGCGGCAGCAGCACCTTCCAGCCGAACCGCATGAACTGGTCGTACCGGAGCCGGGGCAGCGTGCCGCGCAGCCAGACGAAGACGAACACGAGCATGATGACCTTGCCGAAGAACCACAGCATCGGCCACCAGCCCTCGTTGGCGCCCGACCAGATCGTGATCGGCCACGGGGCGTGCCAGCCGCCAAGGAACAGCGTCACGGTGAACGCCGACATGGTCACCATCGCGACGTACTCGCTGAGCATGAACAGCGCGAACTTCAGCGAGCTGTACTCGGTCTGGAAGCCGGCCACCAGCTCCGACTCCGCCTCGGGCAGGTCGAACGGCGCCCGGTTCGTCTCACCGACGATGGCGATGAAGAACATGATGAAGCTGGGCAGCAGCAGGATCGCGTACCAGCCGGGCGCGGCGAGGTCGAAGCCGCCGATGCTCAGCCGCGTGCCGTCGCCCTGCTGGGCGACGATCCCACTCGTCGACATGGTGCCCGCGGTCATGAAGACCGCGACCACGCTCAGGCCCATGGTGACCTCGTACGAGACCAGCTGGGCCGCCGAGCGCAGACCGCCGAGCAGCGGGTAGGTGGAGCCGCTGGCCCAGCCGCCGAGCACGATGCCGTACACGGCGAGCGAGGAGAAGGCCAACACCACCAGCACCGCCACCGACACGTCGGTGACCTGGAGCGGCGTGCGGTGCCCGAAGATGCTCACCATCGGCCCGAACGGGATCACCGACAGCGCGGTGACCGCGCAGACCACGGAGATCACCGGAGCGAAGAAGTAGACGACCTTGTCGGCCTTGCGCGGGAGGATGTCCTCCTTGAAGGCCAGCTTCACGCCGTCGGCGAGCGTCTGGAGCAGACCGAACGGGCCGGCTTGGTTGGGGCCGGGCCGCACCGCCATGCGGCCCACGACCCGGCGTTCGAACCAGACGCCGAGCAGCGTGGCCGCCACGGCGACGACGAACGCGAACAGGATCTTGCCGAGGACCAGCCACCACGGGTCCTTGCCGAAGTCGGCAAGCGTCGGGTCCTGCGCCGCGAGGATGACGGGATTCACTGCACCCACCTTTCGTTCCCGACTGCGGAGACGCTCACCACGTCGCCGGACGTCGCGCCGAGGCCGCGCCGCACGGTGGAGCCGGGTGAGTTGGTCGGCAGCCAGACGACGCCGTCGGGCATCTCGGTGATCGCCGCCGGCAGCGTGATCGCGCCGCGGTCGGTGCCCACCGTGACCGGGTCACCGTCGGCGACGCCCACCGCTTCGGCGGTGCCCTTGCCGAGCCGGACCACCGGCGGGCGGGCGGTGCCGGCGAGGTGCTCGTCGCCGTCGGTGAGGCTGCCCAGGTCGATCAGCTGGTGCCAGGTGGCGAGCACTGCCTCGCCCGGTCCGGGCTGCCGCACGGCGGCCGGCTCGACCGAGGGGGCCGACGGGCGCTCGACCCGGGTACGCGGCAGCGCGCCCAGCTCGCGGCGGACGGCCGGCACGTCGCCGGTGCCGAGCCGCACGTCGAGCTGCGCGGCGATCGCGTCGAGGATCCGGGCGTCGGTCATCGCGCCGGTGTCCAGCACCTTCTCGAACGTGCGCAGCCGGCCCTCCCAGTCCAGGAAGCTGCCGGACTTCTCGACCACCGGCGCGACCGGCAGGACCACGTCGGCGCGGCGGGACACCGCGCTCATCCGCAGTTCCAGGCTGACCAGGAACGGCACCGCGTCGAGGGCCGCCTCGGCCAGGCGCGGGTCGGCCAGGTCGGCCGGGTCGACGCCGGCCACCACCAGGGCGCCGAGCCGGCCGTTCGCGGCGGCGGTGAGGATTCCGTCGGTGTCGCGGCCGGCCTGGCTCGGGATCACCCCGGCCGGGATGTCCCACGCCTCGCCCAGCTCCGCGCGCGCGGCCGGCTCGGTGACGACCCGGCCGCCGGGGAGCAGGTTCGGCAGGCAGCCCGCGTCGACAGCGCCACGGTCACCCGCGCGCCGCGGCACCCAGACCAGCCGGGCACCGGTACGCCGGGCGACGTCCGCCGCCGCCGACAGCCCGCCCGGCACCTCGGCCAGGCGCTCGCCGACGATCAGGATCGCGCCGGGCCGGCCCAGCGCCTCGGCCACCGTGGCGTGCTCGGCCAGCACGCCGGCCTCCTCGCCGGGCACCACCCGGGCCAGCTTCGCCCCGAGCTTCTCCAGGCCGCGGGTGGCGAACGGCGCGAGCGCGTACACGGTGAGCTTCTTCTTCAGGTACGCCTTGCGCAGCCGCAGGAAGAGGATCGGGCACTCCTCCTCCGGCTCCAGGCCGACCAGCACCACGGCGGGCGCGTTCTCCACGTCCGTGTAGGTCACGTCGGTGACCCCGGCGACGCTGCTGGCCAGGAAGTCGGCCTCCTCGCGGGAGACCGGGCGGGCCCGGAAGTCGATGTCGTTGGTGTGCAGCGCGACCCGGGCGAACTTCGCGTACGCGTAGGCGTCCTCGACGGTGAGCCGGCCGCCGGTCAGCACCGCAGTGCCGGTCGCGCCGTCGCGGGCCGCGCGCAGCCCCTCGGCGGCCCGGGTCAGCGCCTCGCTCCAGGACGCCTCGCGCAGCTCACCGGTCTTCTCGTCGCGCACCATCGGGGTGCTGATCCGGTCGAACGCGCGGGTGTACTGGAAGCCCCAGCGGCCCTTGTCGCAGTTCCACTCCTCGTTCACCGCCGGGTCGTCGCCGGCCAGCCGGCGCAGCACCTTGCCGCGCCGCCAGTCGGTGCGCTGCGCGCAGCCGGCGGAGCAGTGCTCGCAGACGCTGGGCGTGGAGACCAGGTCGAACGGGCGGGCCCGGAACCGGTACTGCGCGCCGGTGAGCGCGCCCACGGGGCAGATCTGCACGGTGTTGCCGGAGAAGTACGAGTTGAACGGGACGTCCCCCTCGTCGCCCTCCTCGCCGTACGCGTCGTCCCGGTAGATGTTGATCTCCTCGTGCGAGGAGCGTCCCATCAGGTCGATGAACTTGTCCCCGGCGATCTCCTCGGAGAACCGGGTGCACCGCTGGCAGAGCACGCAACGCTCGCGGTCGAGCAGCACCTGGGTGCTGATCGGCAGCGGCTTCGGGTACTCCCGCTTGTGCTCGTGGAACCGCGAGTCCGTCCGGCCGGTGGACATCGCCTGGTTCTGCAGCGGGCACTCGCCGCCCTTGTCACACATCGGGCAGTCCAGGGGGTGGTTGAGGAGCAGCAGCTCCATCACCCCCTCCTGGGCCTTCTTGGCGACCGGGGAGGTGAGCTGCGTGCGCACCACCATGCCGTCGGCGACGGTCTGGGTGCAGGAGGCGACCGGCTTGCGCTGGCCCTCCACCTCCACCAGGCACTGCCGGCAGGCGCCGGCCGGGGCCAGCAGCGGGTGGTCGCAGAAGCGCGGGATCTCGGTGCCGAGCTGCTCGGCGACGCGGATCAGCAGCGCGCCCTTGGGCGCGGTGACCTCGACGCCGTCGATGGTCAGCGTGACGGTCTCGGTCTGCTTGGCTACGTCGGTCATTAGTGGGCTCCCACCAGCTGCTTGTCCGACAGCTTCGGCGCGGTACGTCCCTCGATGTAGTCGAGGTAGTCCTGCTTGAAGTACTTCAGCGACGAGGTCACCGAGCTGGTCGCGCCGTCACCCAGACCGCAGAACGAGCGGCCGAGGATGTTGTCGCAGGTGTCGAGCAGGGTGTCCAGGTCCTCGTGGGTGCCCTGGCCGGACAGGATGCGCCGGTAGACCCGGACCATCCAGTAGTTGCCCTCCCGGCACGGGGTGCACTTGCCGCACGACTCGTGGTGGTAGAACTCCAGCCACCGGTAGGTCGCGTACACCGGGCAGTCCTGGTCGGAGAAGATCTGCGTGGCGGTGGTGCCCAGGATCGAGCCGGCCCCCGCCACCCCCTCGAAGTCCAGCGGCACGTCCAGGTGCTCGGCGGTCAGCAGCGGCGTCGACGAGCCACCCGGGGTCCAGAACTTCAGGTTGTGCCCGGGCTTCATGCCGCCGGCCAGCTCGATCAGCTCGCGCAACGTGATGCCCATCGAGCACTCGTACTGGCCGGGGTCGGCGATCCGGCCGGACAGCGAGTAGATCATCGGGCCGGACGACTTCTCCGTGCCCATCGTCTTCCACCAGTCCGCGCCACCGAGCACGATGTACGGCACGCTGGCGATGGTGCCGACGTTGTTGACCACGGTCGGGCTGGCGTACAGGCCGTGGGTCGCCGGGAACGGGGGGCGCAGCCGGGGCTGACCCCGGAAACCCTCCAGCGAGTCCAGCAGCGCGGTCTCCTCACCGCAGATGTACGCCCCGGCGCCTGAGTGCACCACCAGCTCCAGGTCGAATCCCGAGCCGAGGACGTTCCGGCCGAGATAACCCTTGGCGTACGCCTCGGCGACCGCGCTGCGCAGCCGCCGGGCGGCGTGCACCGCCTCGCCGCGGATGTAGATGTACGCCCGGTTGGCCCGGATCGCGTACGAGGCGATGATGACGCCCTCGACCAGCGAGTGCGGGTCGTGGGTCATCAGCGGCAGGTCCTTGCAGGTGCCCGGCTCGCCCTCGTCGGCGTTCACCACGAGATAATGAGGCTTCCCGTCGCCCTGCGGGATGAAGCCCCACTTGAGGCCGGTCGGGAAGCCCGCGCCGCCCCGGCCGCGCAGTCCGGAGTCCTTGATCAGCTGGATCAGGTCGTCCGGGTGCGCCTTGAGCGCCTTACGCAGGGCGGCGTAGCCGTCCAGCTTCTCGTAGGTGCCGAGCCGCCACGCGTCCGGCGACAGCCAGCGCTTGGTCAGCACCGGCGTGAGCTTGGCCAGCGTCTCCGGCCGAGGAGTGGTCACTTCCGGACCCCCGATCCGTTCGCGTCCGCCGGGTCGGCGCCGTCCGCGCCCGTACCGGACTCCGCTTCCTTGAGGTTGCGCTCCTGCGCGCCGGCCGCGTCGCCGGCGGGCTTGCCGTCGCCGGCCGGCGGGTTCGCCGCCACGCCGGCAGCCTCCGCCGCCCGCGCGTCGCGGGACGCCGGGGCCGGGCCGTCCACCGGGACCTTGGTGCCGGGCGCGTCCGGCACCGGGGTGCTCGCGTCCGGCTGCCGGGTCTCCGCGGTACGCACCTGCGGCGACTTGTCGTCCGGTGCCTTCACGTCCGGCGCGGTGCTGCCCGTGGCCGCCTCCGGCAAGGCCTGCTCGGCGGTCTTGGCCTGCTCGGCGGTCTTGGCCGGCTCGGCGGTCTTGGCCGGCTCGGGCGCGGGGGCCGGCTTCGTGGCCTCGGCCTTCGCCTTCGCCTCGGCGGCGTCCCGGTCGGCCTCGGCCTTGCTGCGGATCGGGGTCTTCGGGTCGAAGCCCGGCACCGAGACGCCGTGCTGCTCGGCCAGGCGCAGGCCGCGCAGGCTCGGCTCGCCCGGCCCGCCGTCGGCCACCGCGCCGTCGCGCTCGTCGGCGAAACCGGCGAGCTGGACCGCCATCTCCTTGAGCGTGCACAGCCGCGCCCCGCGGGTCGGCATCGGCCGGCCGCCGGCGCGCAGCTCCTCGACCACGTCGAGCGCGGCCTGCGGCTCCACGTTGTCGAAGAAGTCGTAGTTGACTGTCATCACCGGGCCGTAGTCGCACGCCGCCAGGCACTCGGCGTGCTCCAGGGTGATCCTCCCGTCGGCGGTGGTCTCCTCGTGCCCCACGCCGAGGTGCTCGGCGAGGGTGTCGTAGACCTTCTGCCCGCCGAGCACGTCGCACATGGTGTTTGTGCAGACGCTCACCAGGTAGTCGCCGGTGGGCTTGCGCTTGTACATGGTGTAGAAGGTGGCGACGGCGCCGACCTGGGCCTTGTTGAGCCCGAGCACCTCGGCGCAGAACTCGACGCCGGCCGGGGACACGTAGCCCTCCTCGGACTGGACCAGGTGCAGCAGCGGCAGCAGCGCCGAGCGGGACCGGTCCGCCGGGTACCGGGCGATGATCTCCCGGGCCCGGGCGCGAGTCGTTTCGGAAAAGCTCATCGGTCACAACCACCCATCACGGGGTCCAGCGAGGCGCCGCCGGCGATCACGTCGGCGATCAGGCCGCCCTCGGCCATCGCCGGGAGGGCCTGGAGGTTGACGAAGCTCGGCTCCCGGTAGTGCACCCGGTAGGGCCGGGTGCCGCCGTCGGACACCGCGTGCACGCCCAGCTCGCCACGGGGCGACTCGATGCCGACGTACACCTGGCCCGGCGGAACCCGGAAACCCTCGGTGACGAGCTTGAAGTGGTGGATCAGCGACTCCATCGACTGACCCATGATCTTCGCGACGTGCTCCAGCGAGTTGCCCATGCCGTCCACGCCGATGGCCAGCTGCGCCGGCCAGGCGATCTTCTTGTCGGACACCATCACCGGGCCGGGCTTCAGGCGGTCCAGCGCCTGCTCGATCAGCTTCAGCGACTCGCGGATCTCCGCCACCCGGACCAGGTAGCGGCCCCACACGTCACCGTCGGTGTGGGTAGGCACGTCGAACTCGTACGTCTCGTACCCGCAGTACGGCATGGTCTTGCGCAGGTCCCAGGCGAGGCCCGCGGACCGCAGCACCGGGCCGGTGACGCCGAGCGCCATGCAGGCGGTCACGTCGAGCACCGCCACGTGCTGCGTACGCTCCAGCCAGATCGGCTGGCCGGACAGCAGGTTCTCGTACTCCTTGAGCCGCTTCGGCATCAGCGTGAGGAAGTCACGGATCTTGCGGATCGCGTCGTCCGGCACGTCCTGCGCCACGCCGCCCGGCCGCACGTACGCGTGGTTCATCCGCAGGCCGGTGATGGTCTCGAAGATGTCGAGGACGTACTCCCGCTCGCGGAAGCCGTACAACATCATGTTGATCGCGCCCAGCTCCATGGCGGTGGTCGCCAGCCAGACCAGGTGCGACGAGACGCGGTTGAGCTCCATCATCAGCACGCGGATGGTGGTGGCCCGCTCGGTGATGTCGTCGGTGATCCCGAGCAGCTTCTCCACCGCGAGCGCGTACGCCGTCTCGTTGAACAGCGGCGAGAGGTAGTCCATCCGGGTCACGAACGTCGAGCCCTGGACCCAGTTGCGGTACTCCAGGTTCTTCTCGATGCCGGTGTGCAGGTAGCCGACGACCGAGCGGGCCTCGCGGACCGTCTCGCCCTCCAGCTCCAGGACCAGCCGCAGCACGCCGTGGGTGGACGGGTGCTGCGGACCCATGTTGACGACGATCCGCTCGTCGTTGATCGGGTCCGTGCCGGAGACGACCTCGTCCCAGTCCCCACCGGTGACGGTGAAGACCTTGCCCTCGGTCGTCTCGCGCTCGGTCGCGTAGTTCGACGTGGTCATTGGTAGGACCTCCTACGGTCCGGCGGGGGGATCTCCGCACCCTTGTACTCGACGGGGACGCCGCCCAGCGGGTAGTCCTTGCGCTGCGGGTACCCCTCCCAGTCGTCCGGCATGAGGATCCGGGTCAGGGCGGGGTGGCCGTCGAAGACGACGCCGAACATGTCGTACGCCTCCCGCTCCTGCCAGTCGGCGGTCGGGTAGACGGCGGTGACGCTCGGGACGTGCGGCTGTTCGGCGGAGACCGCCACCTCCAGCCGGACCATGCGCCGGTAGGTCATCGAGGTGAGCTGGTAGACCACGTGCAGGCGGCGCTCCGCACCCAGGTAGTCCACGCCGGACAGCGAGGAGAGCAGCTCGAAGCGCAGCGCGAGGTCGTCGCGCATCACCTGGCAGACCTCGGCGATCCGCTCCGGGCGGACGTGCAGGGTCAGCTCGCCCCGGTCGACCACGACCTTCTCGATCGCGTCGCCGAAGTCCGGGTACGCCTCCTCCAGCGCGTCCCGCACCTCGTCGAAGTAGCTCCCGTACGGCCGGGCCGCCTCCTCGATCGGCTTTCGCGGGCGGACCAGGCCGCCGTAGCCGGAGACGTCACCGGTGCCCTGGTTGCCGAACATGCCCCGGCCGGCCGGGCTGGCCGGCGGGTACTCCGCCGGGGCGGTCGAGCTGGCGCCGGCCGGGGTGGTGGGTACCGGCACCCCGCCGTCGTTGGTCTTGTCGTTCGGAGTGGTCATTTCGGGCCCCTATGCGACGCCTGGAGGTGGTTCTGCGCCTTCATCCAGTTCTCGATCCGCAGCTGCTCCTCGCGCCCCTCGCGGACCGCCTTCGTCCACTCGGCACGCCGGGCCTTGTCGCTGCGGTACGACGACGGCATCGAGCCGTACGGCACCACCGGCACGTCACCGCGCGCCTGGCGGGCCTCCAGCATCTTGCGGCCGTTCGGGCCCAGCGGCTCGTGCATGATCTTCTCGCGCAGCTTGAGCACCGCGTCGATGAGCATCTCCGGCCGGGGCGGGCAGCCGGGGAGGTACATGTCGACCGGGACCACGTGGTCGACGCCCTGCACGATGGCGTAGTTGTTGAACATGCCGCCGCTGCTGGCGCAGACGCCCATCGAGATGACCCAGCGGGGCTCGGCCATCTGGTCGTAGATCTGGCGCAGGACCGGGGCCATCTTCTGGCTCACCCGGCCGGCCACGATCATCAGGTCCGCCTGGCGGGGCGAGGCGCGGAAGACCTCCATGCCCCAGCGGCCCATGTCGTAGTGCGGGCCACCCGCCGCCATCATCTCGATGGCGCAGCAGGCCAGACCGAACGTGGCGCCCCAGACCGAGGTCTTCCGGGTCCAGTTGACCAGCTTCTCGACGCTGGTGAGCAGGACGCCGGAGGGGAGTTTCTCCTCGATGCCCATCTGCTACCTCCTCAGTCCCAGTCCAGGCCGCCGCGCCGCCAGACGTAGGCGTATGCGACGAAGACCGCGACGATGAACAGGACCATCTCCACGAAGCCGAAGATCGGCAGAGCGTCGAAGGAGACCGCCCAGGGGTAGAGGAAGATGATCTCGATGTCGAAGACGATGAAGAGCATCGCCGTCAGGTAGAACTTGATCGGGAACCGGCCGCCGCCGACCGGCTGCGGGCTCGGCTCGATGCCACACTCGTACGCCTCGAGCTTGGCCTTGTTCAGACGCCGCGGACCGGCGAGTCGGGCAGCGGCCACGGAGAACAGCGCGAACGCCGCAGCGAGGGCGAACAGCCCGATGATGGGTGCGTAAGGAGAGAGCGTCATCGTTGTCCCCTGCTCGTCCTTCCCTGACCTCGGTGGTTGGCCAAAATCACACTATTCACGTCCCTCACGACCTCGGTCGGCGGGGTCGATCTCTGTCCGGCCCGTGGGCGTCCGGCCTCGGGCCGTCGTCTCCTACACGGCCGGGGCCACCTTCGTCATCGCGTTGATGACCCGGTCCATCGCGTCCCCGCCGCGCGGGTCGGTCAGGTTGGCCAGCAGCTTGAGCACGAACCGCATGAGCATCGGGTGCGGCATGCCGTGCTTGGTCGCCATCCGCATGATCTCGGGGCGGCCGATGAGCTTCACGAAGACGCCGCCGAGCCGGTAGTAGCCGCCGAAGCGGGCCTTCAGCTCCTGCGGGTACGCCATCAGCGCCCGCTCCCGCTCCGCGCCGGCCGGGCGGGCGAGTGCCTGCACCACGACCTCCGCGGCCATCTCGCCCGACTCCATCGCGTACGCGATGCCCTCGCCGTTGAACGGGTTGACCATGCCGCCGGAGTCGCCGACGAGCAGCACGCCGCGGGTGTAGTGCGGTACCCGGTTGAAGCCCATCGGCAGCGCGGCGCCGAGGATCGGACCCTCCGCGTTGGACTCGTCGGTCATCCCCCAGTCCTCGGGGGTGTTCGCGAGCCAGTCGGTGAGCAGCTTGCGGTAGTTCGTCTTGCCGAACGCCGAGGAGGAGTTCAGCACGCCCAGCCCGACGTTCACCCGGCCGTCGCCGAGGCCGAAGATCCAGCCGTACCCGGGCAGCAGCGCGTCGCTGCCCTTGGCCCGCAGCTCCAGCCAGGACTCCAGGTAGTCGTCGTCGTGCTTGGCGGGCGAGCGGTAGTAGCGGCGGACGGCCACGCCGATCGGGCGGTCCTCCCGCTTGGCCAGCCCGAGGGCGAGCGGGAAGCGGCCGGAGACACCGTCGGCGGCGACCACGAGCGGCGCGTGGAACGTGGCGGGTTCCCTGTCCGGGCCGACCTCGGCCTGCACGCCGACGACCCGGTCGTCGACGCCGAGCACCGGCCCGAGGACGTTGACGCTGGTGCGCAACTTCGCCCCGGCGGCGACCGCCCGCTGGACGAGCAGGTCGTCGAAGTCGAGCCGGGTCCGCACCAGGCCGTAGTTGGGGAAGCTGGCCAGGTCGGGCCAGTCCAGTTCCAGGCGTACTCCGCCGCCGATCACCCGCAGGCCCCGATTGACCTGCCAGCCGTCCTCGGCGGCGGCGGCGCCGGCACTGTCGCCGGTCGCTGCGCTCCCGCCGACGACGCCCATCCGGATCAGCTGCCGCACGGCCCGGGGCGTGAGCCCGTCACCGCAGACCTTCTCCCGGGGAAATTCAGTCTTCTCCAGCAGCAGCACGCGTACGCCGTGCCGCGCCAGGTGGTACGCCGTGGCCGATCCTCCGGGACCGGCGCCCACGACGATGACGTCGGCGTCGTTCTCCACCGCGGTCATCCGCGCCTCCTCCCGCATGCTCGTGAAATGCTTCACAAGCCGATCCGGTTGGAGTCTATGACCGGCGTTACACCAGTACGCGCTGAGGGGGGCCTAACTTCGCGGAAACGCGCCGGTAGGGGCGTCGAGACCGGTCAGGGGCGCGCCTGCGCGGCCGGTCCGAGTCCGGCGTCGAGCCGGATGGTTTCGGGCAGATGGTCGCGCAACGCCCCACCCGCGGCCCGGTCCAGCGCGGCGAGCACCTCGGCGACGACCTGCCGGACGTCGGCGGGATCCGCGCCGGCCAGCTCGCGGAGCTGCGCGATCAGCTCGGCGGCGTCGTCGTCGGTGGCGGCCTGGTCTGGTCCGGTCATGGAGGCGAGCCTACGGGGCAAAGTAGACCGAAACCGGATATTCACGAAATGACCAGATACCGCTGACCGGACGGTCAGTTTCGGACGGCCCGGTGCAGCGCCACGACGCCGCCGGTCAGGTTGCGCCAGGCCACCCGGCCCCAGCCGGCCGCGCCGATCCGCGCGGCCAGCGCCGCCTGGCCCGGCCAGGCCCGGATCGACTCCGCCAGATAGACGTAGGCGTCCGGGTTGCTCGACACCGCGCGCGCCACCGCCGGCAACGACCGCATCAGGTACGACAGGTAGACGGTACGGAACGCCGGATTGACCGGCGTGCTGAACTCGCAGACCACCAGTCGCCCGCCCGGCCGGGTCACCCGCGCCAGCTCGGCCAGCGCCGCGTCGGTGTCGTTGACGTTGCGCAGCGCGAAGGAGATGGTCACCGCGTCGAAACTGGCGTCGGCGAACGGCAGCCGCAGCGCGTCCCCGGCCAGCAGCGGCACCGACGGCCGGGTGCGCTTGCCGGCTTGCAGCATGCCCAGCGACAGGTCCGCGCCCACCGCGTACGCCCCGGAGTGGGCCAGTTCCTCGGTCGACACACCAGTGCCGGCGCCCACGTCGAGCACCCGCTCGCCCGGCCGCAGCCCGAGCGCCGCCCGGGTGGCCCGCCGCCAGGACCGGTCCTGCCCGAACGAGAGCACGGTGTTCGTCAGGTCGTAGCGGGCGGCGACGCCGTCGAACATCGCGGCGACCTCGTGCGGCTGCTTGTCCAGGCTGGCGCGCTGGCCCTGCGGGGTACGGCTCACCCCTCCACTCTGCCAGCCACGCCGCCCCCGCCTGCCCCCGGGTACGCGACCGGGCGAGGTGGTCACCCACCCCGCCCTGGTCGCGTACCCGGTCCCGGTCAGTCGCCGGTGCGCTCCGCACCCGGGGCCACCAGGACCACCTTGCGGCGGCGGGAGAGCATCATCAGCGCCGCGCCGGCCGCGAGCACCGCCGCGCCGATGCCGCCGATCAGGCCGACCTGCGTACCGGTCACCGGCAGGCCGCCGTCGCCGGTGCCGCCACCCGCGCCACCACCGGCGGTCGGGGTCGGCACCGCCGTCGCGTCACCGGTCGGGGTCGGGTGGGCGGTCGGAGTCGAGGTCGGTCCGGCGGTCGGCGTCGGGCTCGGCGTCGACTGCGGGCTCTGGTCGACGAAGACGTCGAACTGGGCGGTGTTGTCACTGTCGTCGGCCTCGGCGAACGCGCGCCGCTGCGCCGAGCTGGCGGCCCGCGGCTCCTCCTCCGGCGTGCCGGTGGCGCCGTCCAGGCCGGCGGCCCAGACGAAGCCCGGCCGGAGCAGCTTCTCGGTCACGTCCGCGCCGACAGTCACCCGGACGTCGGCGGTGTAGTACTGACCGGGCTTGAGCACCGCGCCCAGGTCCTCGCAGTACGCGTTGGCGAAGCCGCCCAGGTCCTGCGCGACGCAGCCGTCGGGCAGCTTGGCGAAGGTGACGCCGGCCGGCAGCGTGATCCCGTAGCCGATGCCGGTGGCGCGCTTGCTGCCGTCGTTGAACACGGCCCAGTCCAGCGGCGCGGTCTCGCCCGGCCGGACCGGGCGCAGGCCCGCCTCGTCGGCGTCGTCGCCGTCCACGGTCACGCCGGCGTACACGTCCTGGACCCACGTGGTGAGGTCGTAGCCGCGCTCGGTGACGGTGATGTCGTGGTCGACCGTGTCCAGCACGCCGGTGCCGTTCGCCGCGCTGATCGAGACCGTGAGCGTGCCCGCCGCGCCCTTGCCGCCGGTGGAGAACAGCGGGATGCCGAAGTCCTCAGTGGTGCCGGCGGGCAGGTCGCCCAACAGGCAGGAGAAGGCGGTGCCGCTGATGTCGCAGCCCTTCGGGACCAGCACGCCGACCTTGGCGGTCTTGAGGCCCTTCGTCTCGACGGTGACCCGGACGTCCTTCGCGTCGACGGTCCCGACGGTGTTGTTCACCTGGAACTTGAACGGCTTGGCCTTGGCCTCGCTGACGCCCTTGGCGAGCTGGTAGCTGAGCGGGATGAGCTGGACGTCGGCCTTCTCGGCCGCCTGCGCCGGGCCGGCGAGCGCGCCGAGACCAGCGGTGGAGAGCAGGGCCGCCACGCCGGCGCTGGCCAGCGTGGACCGGTAGCGGAAGGTCATTGTTCCCCCGGGGGTAGGGACGCGTGATCAGGTACCGAACGAACGGACGGTACCGGAGCGACGCGTCGCCACGCCACCGCCCGGCGGCGGGAATTCCGATCGACCCCGGCAGACGGCAGGGGCGGGATGGTCACCCATCCCGCCCCTGCCGCGGTGCGTTATGTGGACGGCCCTCATGGGCCGATGGAGGACGACGGTCCGACGAACGCCGCAAGCGTAATGGCGTCGCCAGCTCATTGGGCGGTGCTCAACCAGGTCGCCGCCGACCTGTTACCTGCCTGCTCGGGGCCCGGATCGGTGGTGTCGCGCGGGCAGGCTAGCCGCCGGTGATCACGCGGGTGAAGAGCCCCGGCCGAA
Organism: Micromonospora sp. CNB394; assembly: GCF_000374985.1. Lineage (NCBI taxonomy): Bacteria > Bacillati > Actinomycetota > Actinomycetes > Micromonosporales > Micromonosporaceae > Micromonospora > Micromonospora sp. CNB394. The sequence continues at coordinate 51,161 of NZ_KB895846.1, forward strand.
GCTCCACCGGAAACGGGCGGAGCTCCGGCCGCACGACGGTCCCCGACCGGCCGAACGGCCGAACCCGGTCAGTTGACCTCGACCAGCGGCAGCGACTTCCCGGCACCGCCGCCGGGCAGGGCGATCGACGAGAAGTGCGAGACCACCCGCTCGTCGCTCGGGTCGTCGGCGGGCGTGTGGTGCACCGCGAGCCGGTTGTAGAGCGTGTCCCGCTGGGCCGGGATCCGGTCGGCGGACCGGATCATGCCGATCAGCTCGTGCAGGTTGGACCGGTGCCGGGCGCCGGCCGAGGAGATGACGTTCTCCTCCAGCATGATCGAGCCGAGGTCGTCCACGCCCATGTGCAACGCGAGCTGCCCGACGTCCTTGCCGGTGGTCAGCCAGGACGCCTGAAGGTGCGGCACCGTCTCGAAGAACAGCCGGGCCACCGCGACCAGGCGGAGGTATTCCAGCGTGGTCGCCTGGGTGCGGCCCTTGAGGTGGTTGTTCTCCGGCTGGTACGTCCACGGGATGAAGGCCCGGAAGCCGCCGGTACGGTCCTGCACGTCGCGGATCATCAGCAGGTGCTCGATGCGCTCGGCGTTCGTCTCCCCGGTGCCCATCATCATGGTGGCCGTCGACTCCAGGCCCTGCCGGTGCGCCAACTCCATGACCTCCAGCCAGCGGGCGCCGGACTCCTTCAGCGGCGCGATCGCCCTACGCGGCCGGTCCGGCAGCATCTCGGCACCGGCACCGGCGATCGAGTCCAGGCCGGCGGCCTTGATCCGGGCGATGGCCTCGTCCAGGCTCACGCCGGAGACCTTCGCCATGTGCAGGATCTCGCTCGGGCCGATCGAGTGGATGGCGAGCTGCGGGTACGCCTTCTTGACCGAGGAGAACAGCTCCTCGTAGTACTCGACGCCGTAGTCCGGGTGGTGCCCGCCCTGGAGCATGACCTGGGTGGCGCCCAGCTCGACCGCCTCGCCGCAGCGGCGCAGGATCTCCTCGGTCGGGTGGGTCCAGCCCTCCTTGTGCCTGGGGGCCCGGTAGAACGCGCAGAACTTGCACGCCGTCACGCAGACGTTCGTGTAGTTGATGTTGCGATCGATCAGGTACGTGACGATGTTGTCCGGGTAGCGGCGCCGCCGAACCGCGTCGGCCGCCTCGCCAAGCGCGTGGAAGGGCGCGTCGGTGTAGAGCAGCAGCGCCTCCTCGGGCGTGATCCGCCCGCCGTCCGCGCCGCGTTGCAGGATGTCGTCGATCTCCCGGTTCGCCGTCACATCCCCGAGCGTACGTCGCGGGCCCGACGGCGGGAAACGCCACTCCTCACCCGGTGACGGGAGACCCACCCGGTCAGGGCATGCCGGGACTGGCCACCGGCAGCCCGATCGCCTTGGCCGCCTCCAGCAGCCGCTTGTCATACGTGACGAACGCGACGAACTCCGCCGCCGCCTGCCGGGCCAGGATCTCGGCGGTGGCGAGGTGGACCGCGTCCAGGCTGCGCAGCATCGGCTCCGGATACGCGCCCGCTGTCGCCCGGACCGTGGCGTCGATCTCGACCCGGTAGAGACGCCCCAGCACCGAGGGGACACCCACCAGCGCCTGTGGAGCGGCACGGCGCAACGCCCGTGGCACCTCCACCTCGACGAGAGCCGACGACACCAGGGCGGTGCCGGCGCGCTCGTTCAGCCAGCCGAGCAGATCCGGCGTCTCCGCCTCCCGCCGCAGCATCTTGATGACCGCTGCCGAGTCGAGATAGATCACCAGCGCTCCTCGTCGCGCGCCTCGACCAGCGCGGCCGCCGCGTCCACCGTGGGATCCCCGAGCACCGGCGGCATCGGAACCGGACCGGTCGTGGTCGGGGCCGTGGCCCGGCCCTCGGCCACCAACCGGCCGAGGAGCGCGTCGCCGGCCAGCACCGGGACCAGGCGGGCGATCGGCTCACCCCGATCGGTCACCTCGACCGTCTCACCGGCGCGCACCCGCGCCAGCACCCGGCTGGTGTGCTGGTTCAGCTCCCGGACGGCGATCTGCTCCATGAGCCAAGTGTAGGACGCAACGTTCTACGCGTCACGGATGGTGGTCGACCCGCCGCCGGTGATCTCACCGGTGGCACCCTACGCGTCGTAGTCGACAGTCAGTTCGTCGGTGACCGGGCTGGACTGGCAGGTCAGCACGTAACCGGCGGCCACCTCGTCGGGCTCCAGCGCGTAGTTGCGCGCCATCGTCACCTCACCGGCCGTCACCTTGGCCCGGCAGGTCGAACACACCCCGCCCTTGCAGGCGTACGGCAACTCACCGCGCACCCGCAGGGCCGCGTCGAGCACCCGCTCGTCCCGGCCCATCGTGAAACTGGACGAGCGCCCGTCCAGCAGGATCGTCACCTCGGTGCCCGCCCCGGGCCGGTCGGCCTCGCGCCGGACCGGCTCCGGCGGGGCGTCGACGTGGAACAGCTCGGTGTGCACCGCCGCGTCCGGCACACCGCGACCCGCGAGCACCGCCTTGGCGTCCACCACCATGCCGTACGGGCCGCAGAGGAACCACTCCTCGATCTCGGCGCCGGGTACGACGGTGTCGAGCAACCGGGTCAGCCGGTCGGCGTCGATCCGCCCGGACAGCAGCGCCGACTCGCCCATCTCCCGGGACAACACGTGCACCAGGTGCAGCCGGGCCGGATAGCGGTCCTTCAGGTCGGCCAGCTCCTCGGCGAACATCACCGTGTTCGCCGTGCGGTTGCCGTACACCAGCGTGAACGTGCTGCGCGGCTCGGTGGCCAGCGCGGTCGCGGCCAGCCCGAGGACCGGGGTGATGCCGGAACCGGCGACCACCGCGCCGTACCGGCGGACCCGGTCCGGGGTGAACGCGGAGGTGAAGTGGCCCAGCGGCGGCAGCACCTCGACGGTGTCGCCGTCGCGCAGCGCGCCGCAGGCGTACGCGGAGAACGCCCCACCCGGGACCTCACGCACCCCGATCCGCAACCGGCCGTGCCGGGCCAGCTCGTCCGGGGTGGAGCAGATCGAGTACGACCGGCGCACCTCCTCGCCGTCGGCGTCGGCCGGGCGGCGGACGGTGAGGTGCTGCCCGGCGGAGAACGCGAACGTCTCGCGCAGCGCCTCCGGTACCGCGAACGTGATCGACACCGAGTCGTCGGTGAGCCGGTCCACGGCGGTGACGGGCAGCGGGTGGAAGACCGGCCGGCGGCGCACCGGCCGGGTGATGGTGACAGTCACAGCGCCTTCAGGTGGTCGAAGGGTTCGGAACAGGAGCCACAGCGCCACAGCGCCTTGCACGCGGTGGAGCCGAAACGGCTGATCTGCGTGGTCTCCGGCGAGCCGCAGCGCGGGCAGCGCACGGCCAGGGTCAACGGCACCACCGTGCCGTCGCCGCGCGGCGCGGGCGGGGCGATGCCGGCGGCGGCGAGCTTCGCCCGACCGGTGTCGGAGATCCAGTCGGTGCTCCACGCCGGATGGTAGACGGTGCGGACCTCGGCGTCCGGATGCCCGGCGGCGGCGAGCGCCCGGCGGATGTCCGCCCGGATCACGTCCATCGCCGGGCAACCGGTGTAGGTGGGGGTGATGGTGACGACGACCCGGCCGGTGCCCGGTTCCTCGTCGACCGCGCGCAGGATGCCCAGCTCGTCGATGGTGACGACCCGGATCTCCGGGTCCACCACCACCGCCACGGCCTCCCTCGCGCTTCTCACCAGCGCCACCCTCCGTTCGCGACTGCGGGGCTCCGCTCCGCTGCACTCCTCGCGCTCACCAGCTTGCTCCGGGGTGGGCGCGGTGCAGCACCTGCATCTCGGCGAGGAGGTACGAGAGGTGCTCGGTGTGCAGGCCGTCCCGGCCGCCACCCGGTGCCCAGCCGGTCTCCGGCCGGGTCAGCGTGGCCTCGTCCAGCACGGCGGAGACGGTGGCGTCGAAGTCGGCCCGAAGGGTGGACGGGTCGACCGGCGCCGCCGGGTCCGGGGCGAACAGCTCGTGGACGTACGGCCACACCTCGTCGACCGCGTCCTGCATGCGCCGGTGCGACTCCTCGGTGCCGTCGCCGAGCCGCTTCACCCACAGCGCGGCGTGGTCCAGGTGGTACGCCGACTCCTTGCGCGCCTTCGCCCCGACCGCCGCCAGCCGTTCGTCCGCGCAGCCGGCCAGCGCCGTGTAGAGCGGCGACTGGTACGCGGCCAGGAAGAACAGCTTCGCCATGGTCACGCCGAAGTCGCCGTTGGGCAGCTCGACCAGCAGGCAGTTGCGGAACTCGCGGTCGCCGCGCAGATAGGCCAGGTCGTCCTCGTCGCGGCCCGCGCCCTCCAGCTCGCCCGCGTACGTGAGCAGCAGCCGCGCCGCGCCGAGCTGGTCGAGGGCGATGTTCGCGAGCGCGATGTCCTCCTCCATCTCCGGCGCGCGGGAGGTCCACTCACCGAGGCGCTGCGCCGCGACGAGCGCGTCGTCGCCGATGGCGAGCGTGAAGTCGAGACTCATAGGTGGGCCGCCCCTTCGGGGACCTCGTAGAACGTCGGGTGGCGGTAGACCTTGTCGGCGGCCGGGTCGAAGAACGCGTCCTTCTCGTCCGGGCTGGACGCGGTGATCGCGCTCGCCGGCACCACCCAGATGGAGACGCCCTCCTGGCGGCGGGTGTAGAGGTCCCGGGCGTTGCGCAGGGCCAGCTCGGCGTCGGGGGCGTGCAGGCTGCCGACGTGGGTGTGCGACAGGCCACGGCGGGCCCGCACGAAGACCTCCCACAGGGGAGAGGACGCACCGCTCATGCCGTCTTGGCTGGGCATGCCCTCACGGCCCTCGCTTCGCTCGGTGCGTTCGCTCATGCCGTACTGGCTGGGCATGCCCTCACGGCCCTCGCTTCGCTCGGTGCGTTCGCTCATGCCGCTACCGGTTCCTTTCGCTCCGCCCGCTTCGCGGCGTACGCCGCAGCGGCCTCCCGTACCCACGCGCCGTCGGCGTGCGCCTTGCGCCGGTGCGCCATGCGCTCCCGGTTGCACGGCCCGTCGCCCTTGATCACGCGCATCAGCTCGGCGTAGTCGGGCTGGGTGTAGTCGTACGCCTGCCGCTCGTCGTTCCAGCGCAGGTCCGGGTCGGGGAGGGTGAGGCCGAGCACCTCCGCCTGACCGACGCACATGTCGACGAACCGCTGGCGCAGCTCGTCGTTGGAGAAGCGCTTGATCTTCCAGGCCATGGACTGGGCGCTGTGCGTCGAGTCGCCGTCCGGCGGGCCGAACATGGCCAGTGAGGGGTACCACCAGCGGTCCACCGCGTCCTGGGCCATCGCCTTCTGCGCCGGGGTGCCGTGCGCCAGCGTGTGCAGGATCTCGTAGCCCTGCCGCTGGTGGAACGACTCCTCCTTGCAGACCCGGATCATCGCCCGGGCGTACGGCCCGTAGGAGCAGCGGCACAGCGGCACCTGGTTGACGATCGCCGCGCCGTCCACGAGCCAGCCGATCGCGCCCACGTCGGCCCAGGTCAGAGTCGGGTAGTTGAAGATCGAGCTGTACTTCTGCCGCCCGTCGAGCAGCAGGTCCACCAGCTCGTCGCGGCTGATGCCGAGCGTCTCGGCGGCCGCGTAGAGGTAGAGGCCGTGCCCGGCCTCGTCCTGCACCTTGGCGAGCAGGATCGCCTTGCGCTTGAGCGACGGCGCCCGGCTGATCCAGTTGCCCTCGGGCTGCATGCCGATGATCTCGGAGTGGGCGTGCTGGGCGATCTGCCGGATCAGCGTCCTGCGGTACGCCTCGGGCATCCAGTCGCGGGGTTCGATCTTCTGGTCCGCGTTGATGACGTCGGTGAAGTACGCCTCGACGTCCTCGTCCGGTGCCGGACCGCCGCGCCGGGCCCGCGCCGCCGCCTCGCGCAGCGCCGCCTCCGCCGCCTCCACCTCGCCGAGCAGGCCGCCGCCCGGAGCGTCCTCCGGCGGGGCGAAGTCATTGCCATACATGCAGCCAGTGTTACAGCTCGCCACGGATGACACCAGAGGGTGTAACAGGTTTCGGGGAGCTACTGGCGTCACCGGGCGTGCACGCGCCGCCATCGGCCCTGGTAGCTGTGATGTCGATTACCTCAAGGTGAGGAAACCGCCCAAGAATGACAAAGGCGTTCAATATCTCACCCACCCGGCAAAGTCACGGGTGTCGAGACCTGGCATCAGGGCTGTCCGGAAGTAGACTTCCCCCCGGCAAACCGTTCGTCTTCATGATCGTCACCGTTCAGGCCACCATCCCCCGGCCTGTTGACGACCGGCGTCGAACTCATGCACAAGCGCCGGTCCCCCCGGCCAGACATCTGGAGCTCACCACTCATGCGACCTCGCGTGACCTTGGTGCTCGCCATCGTGGCGGTCCTCGTCGGCGGCGTCATGCTGGTGCCGGCCGCGTACGCGAAGCTCGCCGGCGGCAACGGCACGGGCGGCGTCGGCGGCGGCGAGCAGGTCCCGGCGCCGGCCCCGACCGCGCCGGCGACCCCGACGCTCGCCGACGCCCCGGTGTCGGTGAACTTCGAAGGCGAGTTCTTCTCCTGGGCTCTGATGGACCGGGAAACCGGCACCGTCACCGGCGCGGAGAACATGACCCAGACCAGCTCCACCGAGTCGATGCTCAAGGCCTGGATCGTCGCGGACTACCTGCGCCAGCTCGGCGACGAGCAGCCGACCGCCGAGCTCAAGAAGGCGGCGGCCCTGGCGATCCGGAACAGCGACGACGACGGCGCCAACCAGGTCTACCGGGCGGCCGGCGGCTCCTACGTGCCACAGCCGGGCGGCCGGCCCGACCCGGTCATCGCACGGGCGATCCAGATCTGTGGCCTGACCGACACCAGGCCCGGCAGCGTGCCCCAGTACAAGGGCTGGTGGAGCTTCACCGAGATGTCCCCCCGGGACGCGGCCCGCCTCGGCGACTGCATCGCCGACGGCCGGGCCGCCGGTCCCACGTGGACCAAGTGGCTGCTCAGCGAGATGACCAAGGTGGCCGGCAGCGTCAGCAAGCAGAGCGCGCGGTCCGGCGGCGGCCGCTGGGGCATCATCGACGGCCTGCCCGCGACGATCAAGTCGCAGGGCCCGGTGCACATGAAGAACGGCTGGACCCAGCTCGCCTACGACGGCAACTGGCACATCAGCTGCCTGGCGTTCACCGACAAGTGGAGCCTCTCCGTGATGATGCGGTACCCGGGCGGCTCCGGCCTGTCGTACGGCGCGAAGATGTGCGCCGCCGTCGCCACCCAGCTCGTGGCACCGCAGCCCGGCGCCGCGCTCAAGGTGCCGCAACAGCCGGTCGGAAAGCTCTGATGGCCGGCGCCCGGCGTCGGCCCGGCAGCTATCGGCGTCCGCTCGCGTTCAGCGCCCTGGCTGCGGTCCTCGTCGGCCTGCTCGGCCTCTCCCTGCGTGTGATTCCCGGCTCCCCGCTGGAGGCCACCGCGAACTCACGTCCCGCACCGACGAGCGAACGGTCCGAGCAGCAGCCGGTCGATCGCGGCGCGAAACCGCGGGTCGCTCCCTCGCCGTCGCTCGAACCGCTGCCGTTCGAGGCGAAGGACCTGGACAGCCTCAAGATCAAGGGCTGGTACGGCTGGTCCGTGCTGGACAAGCGGACCGGGAAGATCATCGGTTCGGCGAACATGGGTCAGACGAGCACTACCGCGTCGCTGATCAAAGCCTGGGTGGTGGCCGACTACCTGCGCCTGCGCGCCGAGGGCGGCAAGACTCCGAGCGAGGCGAAGCTGGCCGACGCCACGAGGATCATCCGGGACAGCGACAACACCCGGGCGCAGGAGTTCTACGAGAGCGTCGGCGGCTCGGACTCGATCGAGCGGATGATCTCGATCTGCAAGCTGACCGACAGCGAGGTCGCCTCCGACGGCGGCTGGAGCCGTACCGAGCTGTCCCCCCGGGACGCCGCCCGGCTCGGGCTCTGCATCGACGACGGCCGCGCGGCCGGGCCGAAATGGACCGAGTGGCTGCTCGACGAGATGCGCCTGGTACGCGGTTCCGGCGACTTCGGCATCCGCAAGGCGTTCCCGGCGGCCCAGCAGAAGGAGATCGCCATCAAGAACGGCTGGATCGACCGGGACAAGGAAGAGGAGTACCACGTCAACTGCCTGGCCATCGGCGACACCTGGACGATGGGCGTGATGCTGCGCACCCCGTTCGGCGTCGAGGGCGGCTGGGAGTACGGCATGGACGCCTGCGAACGGATCACCAAGGCGCTGCTGCGGCCCTCGACCTGAGCCATGCGGCCGGCAACCCGAGCCCCGCCCGGCGCGCTCAGCCCTGGAAGAACTCCGGGCCGCCGGCCGGCAGCGCCGGCACCTCCCCGTACGCCGCCGCCCGGCGGGCGAACTCGCGCAGCCCGGCCACCTGCCGCTCACCGAGCGAGAAGTCGAGCGCCCGGAAGTACGTGGCGAGCGTGGCCGCGTCGAACGTCTCCCAGCGGGCCGCCGCCTCCGCCACCTGGTCCAGCTCGGCCAGGCACAGGTCGCGCGAGCGCAGGAACGCCTCGTGCACCTCCTTGACCAGGCCCGGGTGGGCGGCGGCGAACTCGCGGCGGACCGCCCAGACGGCGAACACCATGGGCAGGCCGGTCCAGTCGTGCCACGCCTGGCCCAGGTCGGTCACCTCGAGGCCCTTGGCCGGGGCCTCGTAGAGCGCGCGCAGCGCCACGTCGCCGATGAGCACCCCGGCGTCGGCCTCCAGCAGCATCTGGGTCAGGTCCGGCGGGCAGCGGAAGTACTCCGGTCGCACCCCGTGCCGCTCGGCGAGCAGCAGCTGGGCCAGCAGCACCCCGGTTCGCGACGTGGAGCCGAGTGCCACCCGGGCGCCGTCCAGCTCGCCCAGCGGGCGGGTCGACACCATGTTCACCGAGAGCACCGGCCCGTCGCTGCCGACCGCCAGGTCGGGCAGGAGCAGCAGGTCGTCGGCATGCTTGAGGAACTCCACCAGCGTGATCGGGCCGATGTCCAGGTCACCGGCGACCAGGTCGGCGCTCAGCCGGTCCGGCGAGTCCTTGTGCAGGTCGACGTCGATCAGCGCGCCGGACCGCATCAGCCCCCAGTAGATGGGCAGGCAGTTGAGGAACTGGATGTGCCCCACCCGGGGGCGGGCGATGCGGTCGGCCATGATCCGACCGTATCGCCGTGGCCGCCACCCTGCCGCCGGGGGATCCGATCGAGTGGTGAACCCCGCACCCGACGGAAAGGAAGGGCCCCCTGTTAACGCCTCCGGTAGCGGAAGGAGCCCTTCTTAACACCAGCGGTCATGCGGCCCCCGCCGCCACGGCTGCGGCGGCAGGCGAGGCCATGGCGGCGGCGGCCCGCTCGGCGCGTACCGCCCGGCGCACCGGCCAGGCCAGCGCCGCCACCACGAGCAGTCCGGCCACGCCGCAACCGGCGACGAGCATGCGCGGGCCGGCCACCTCCAGGAGCAGGCCCCCGACCAGGTAGCCGCCCATCGCTGCGCCCTGCGCGGCCGCGCCGAAGACGGCGAACGCCCGGCCCCGTGCGGCCTCCGGCACCCGTCGCGCCAGCAGCAGGTTGTTGAAGACGTTGTCGCCGCCGTTGCCCACGCCGCCCAGCAGCCAGATGGGCACGAGCAGCCAGGCCGAGGGGACCGCCGCCGAGACCAGCACCGCCAGGCCGCAGCCGCCGAGCAGCACCAGCCCGGCGCCCAGCAGCGCGCCGTCGTCGGCGAGCCGCCGGGCGACGCGGGCGAACAGCCACGCGCCGAGCACGATGCCGAGCGTCCAGGAGCCGGTGACCAGCCCGTACACGGTGGCGCTGCTGCCGAGCGTCTCGCGGATGAAGAAGACCTCGATGACGTTCACCGCGCCGACCGCGCCGATCACCGCGGCCACGCTGCCGACCATCACCGTCAGCAGCGGGTCGCGCCGGAACCGCCACGGGGGCGCCACCGCGGTGGCGGTTGCGGCCGTCGCCCGGCGGCCACCTCTGCGGGTACGCACGAGCAGCCCGGCAACCACCAGCGAGAGATAGCTGAGCGCGCCGAGGAGCAGCGGCACCCGGGTGCCGAACTGGCCGACCAGGAGCCCGGCCAGTGCCGGTCCGGCGAGTGCGCCGAGCGTGCCGGCGGTCTGGTTGAGCGCGCCGGCCCGGGGCAGGTCCTCCGTCCGCACCATGACCGGCACCAGCGCGGAGATCACCGGTTGGGAGACCGCGAGGCCGGTGGCGAGCAGTGCCACCAGAGCGATCACCAGCGCCGGGGCCTGGGCGTACGCGAGCGCCAGACAGGTCGCTCCCTGGCCGGCCCCGGTGGCGATCAGCAGCACCCGGCTGTCCACCCGGTCGGCGAGCCGGCCGGTCAGGGGCGCGAGCACCACGAGCGGCAGCGTCGCGGCCAGCAGCAGCCCGGAGACGGCGAGGCCGCCGGCCCCGGCGGACTGGAGCGCGAGCGTGAGGGCGCTGGTGACGAGGAAGTTCCCGCAACTGGAGATGCCGCGCGCGGTGGCCGCGAGCCAGACGTCCGACCAGCGCGACGGGACAGTTGTGAAGGACACACTTCGAAAATAATCCTTCACAAATGCCGGGTGCAACCCCTCAGTCGAGGGGCATCGCCCGGTACTGCGTCGCCACCGGCCGGGCCCCGGCCGGTGGATCGGCCCGGGTCCGTCGCCGGTACGGCTCCATCAGCGCCTGGATCGCCTGATTCAGCTCGGTCAACTCCCCGGCGGTCATGAGCAGCACGCTGTCGCTGAACCAGGTCGCCGCGTACCACTCCGGCGACTCGTCCGGCGCACGGCGCAACCACTCCCGGACCCGCTGGGCGTCGCGGACCAGGTGCGCCTCGACCAGGGCCGCCTCGGCGGCACGCGCCTCCGGATCGGCGTCCGGCCCCGCTTCGACGTGGTACGACGGATTCACCGCCTGCCACACCCGCTCCCGGGCGTCACCCCGGCCGGGCGCCTGCCGGACCAGCCCGAACTTCGCCAGCTCCCGCAGGTGGTAGCTGGTCGCGCTCGGCGACAGCCCGGCGATCTCGGCGCACTCGGTGGCCGTCGTACCGCCCTCCAGCGTGCCGAGATGTTCCATGATCGCCATGCGGGCCGGATGAGCGAGCGCCCGCATCACCTGCGGATCACTGATCGTCACCCGGCTGCCGCCGGGAAGCGCCTCGGTCATACCGCAATGATCCCGCGTCCGAGGACGCCGGGATCCAGCGGTGCAACCCATCGGATCAGGCGACCTCGAGCTGCTCGTCACCGAAGTCGGCGATCAGCTCGAGGGTGCCACCGAGCGCGCCGATGTAGCGCGCGAGCACCTCCTGGTCGCGACGTTGCCCGCAGAGCGGAGATGGATCGAGCGGATCGCCTGCCACCACGAAATTCGTTGGCGCGACCTGCCGGTGCTCCCGTAGCGTGGAGGGCCGCCCGACGGCCGCGGTGAGCATGCACCGCAGCGGACGTCCCCGCGCCGGGAGCAGGCCAACCGCCCCGGACACGCGAGCGAGCCTCAGTTGAGCCATCGGAGTTCATCGTGCCCGCAACCGACCTTGACGCCACACCCGCCCTCGACGCCGAACTCGCAGCCGAACGTGTCCACCTCGACGCCTCCCGCGCCGCGCTGACCCGGATGCGGGAACGCGCCCAGGCGCTCTTCGCCACCGGCGACAAGGTGGCCGGTGACTCGTACACCGCCGAACAGCTCGGCCGACACATGGCCCGGCGGGTCAAGGAGCTGGCCGACGACCCGACCACCCCGCTGTTCTTCGGCCGCCTGGACTTCGGCGGCGACGACCCGGACCACGCCGGGCGGGAGTACCACGTCGGGCGGCGGCACGTCACCGACGAGCTGGGCGAACCGCTGGTGCTGGACTGGCGGGCGCCGGTCTCCCGGTCGTTCTACCGGGCCAGCGCGCGTGACCCGCAGGGTGTCGCCGTACGCCGCCGGTTCGGGTTCAGCGCCGGGACGCTGACCAGCTTCGAGGACGAGCACCTGGACCGGGGCGAGGAACTCGGCACGGCCAGCCGCATCCTCACCGCCGAGATCGAGCGTCCCCGCGTCGGCCCGATGCGCGACATCGTCGCCACCATCCAGCCGGAGCAGGACGAGCTGGTCCGGGCCGACCTGGCCGACTCGATCTGCGTACAGGGCGCGCCCGGCACCGGGAAGACGGCGGTCGGGCTGCACCGCGCCGCGTACCTGCTCTATCTGCACCGCGAACGGCTGCGCCGCTCGGGCGTGCTGATCGTCGGGCCGAACCGGGCGTTCCTGTCGTACATCGCGGCGGTGCTGCCCACCCTCGGTGAGGTCGAGGTCGAGCAGGCCACCGTGGAGGACCTGGTCGCGCGGGTTCCGGTCCGCGCGGTCGACGACCCGGCCGCCGCCGCGCTCAAGCACGACGTCCGGATGGCCGAGGTGCTGCGCCGGGCCGTCGACGCCCACATCGGTACGCCCACCGAGCCGATCGTGGTGTCGGACGGCTCGTACCGGTGGCGGATCGGACTCGACCCGTTGCGCCGGCTGGTCACCGAGACCCGGGCGGAGGCTCTGCCCTACGCGACCGGCCGGGACCGGGTGCGGGCGCGGGTGGTGGGGCTGCTGCAACGCCAGGCCGAGGCGCGCCGGGCGGAGTCACCGAGCGACGCCTGGCTGCGCCGGATGAGCCGGATCAAGCCGGTCACCGACCTGCTCGACGCGGTCTGGCCCGCGCTCACCCCGGAGGGGCTGCTGCACCGGCTGCGTACCGACGCCGACGCGCTGGCCGCCGCCGCGGACGACCTGCTCACGCCCGAGGAGCAGGAGCTGTTCCGCGCCGGCAGGACCGGGCGCACCGCGAAGGCGACCCGGTGGACCGCCGCCGACGCGGTGCTCATCGACGAGGTGGCCGGGCTGCTGGAACGGCCCGCCGGCTTCGGGCACGTGGTGGTCGACGAGGCGCAGGACCTCTCCCCGATGCAGTGCCGCGCCATCGCCCGGCGCAGCGAGCACGGCTCGATCACGCTGCTCGGCGATCTGGCCCAGGGCACCGCGCCCTGGGCCGCGACCGACTGGCGGGAGTCGCTGGCCCACCTGGGCAAGCCGGACGCGGCTGTGGTGCCGCTGAGCGTGGGCTTCCGGGTGCCGGCCGCGGTGGTGGCGTTCGCGAACCGGCTGCTGCCGGCGCTCGCTGTCGACGTACCCCCGGCCCGGTCGCTGCGCAACGACGGCGCGCTGGATGTGCGTACCACCGAGGACCTGACGGCCGCGACGGTGGCCGAGGTGCGGGCGGCGCTCGCGCACGACGGCTCGGTCGGTGTGATCGCCGCCGACGACGCGGTGGACCGGCTCCGCGCGGCGCTCGCCGACGCGGGCGTCGAGACCGCTACCGCCGACGACGTCGAGGCCGCGGCGCGTGTCACTGTGGTCCCGGCGACGCTGGTGAAGGGCCTGGAGTACGACCACGTGGTGGTCGTCGAGCCGGCCGCGATCGTGGCCGCCGAGCCGCGCGGACTGCACCGCCTGTACGTGGTGCTGACCCGGGCGGTCTCCCGCCTGGCCGTGCTGCACCGCGAGCCGCTGCCCGCGCCGCTGGCCGCCTGACGTGGGCCTCGGCTGCGCTGCCGTGGCCGCCCGGCCACGGTTCTGGGCGGCCCGGCCGCGGTCCGGGCGGCCGGACCGGTCAGGCGGACAGTGCGGCGGCGACCGCACGCAGGGGGCGGCCGGACTCGGCGATCGGCACGGTGAACGACAGCCAGGAACCGTCGGTGAAGTCGATCCGCAGCCGCTTCGGGTTCAGCCGGTGCCAGCCCACCCGTGCGGAGGCGATCTCTGCGCGCGCGGTCGACCAGGCCACTGCGGTCTCGGTCAGCGCGCGTTCCTCGGCCTCGCGCCCGGCCAGCAACTCGACCCCGCCGGTGCGGCAGACCAGCAGCCGCCGGTCGGTGACCGCGAGCAGCGTCTCCCGGACCTGGAGGTCGGGCCGGGGCGGGCGGAGCGCGCGGTGCAGGCGCGAGGCGGCCGAGCCGGGGGCGCCGCGCCCGGCGATCCCCCAGCCGATCGCGTCGACCAGGCGGTCGCCACGGTCCCAGGTGGCCAGTGGCAGCAGCACGTTGAGCAGCACCGAGCCGATCGTCCGCCGGCTCGGCTCGGCGTCCGGCTCCGGCTCGGGCGGCGGTGCCGGAGCGAGCCCCTGGCCGACGTCGGCCTTGGCGTGCGCCAGGACACGCTCGCCCGGCTCGACGAGCAGGCCGATCCGGTCGCGGAATCTGGTCTCGTCCATCGGCTCAGTATCGGTCGTGGCCGTAGCCGTCGTCGGCGGGGCGCTCCGCGCCCGGCACGTTGCCCATCACCTCGCCGACGATCTCGCGTACGCGGGCGGCGGCGGCCTCCTGCGCCCGGTTCGCCGCCGAGGTGATCTCCTCGGCGAGCGTGTACGAGTCGAAGCGCATGGCCCGCGCGTTGATGTCGGTGGAGAGGATCCTGCCGTCGGCGGCGGCCACGACGGTGACCAGGCCGGAGTCGCTCACCCCCTCGGCGCTGCTCTGTTCCAGCTCGGCCATCCGCGCGCCGAGTTCGCGCTGCCAACCGTCCAGGTTGCGGGCCAGCGCCTCGATCCGGTCCAGGGCCGGGAACGTCATTGCTGCCTCTCAGTTCACGATCGAGTCGAACACGTTCTGCACGCCCGTGGTGTACGGGCCGAGATCCTCGCGGTAGGTGCCGTCCACCAGGTAGTTGCGGTCCTTGCGCCCGTCGGAGACGTCGTGCAGGCCCATCCCGGTGTCGAGCAGGGCGCCACCCATTCCGGGGACGTTCACCGGGGACGCCTGGTTGATGACGAACTTGCCCGGGAAGAGGACGGCGGCGCGTTCCACCTTGAAGGCGAGCGCCGCCTTCGTGTAGCCGGACTTGTTGAACGCGCTGTACGCCTTCTTGGCCCGGCGCAGCTCCATCACGACCTTGGCGTAGCGGTCGAGCAGGTTGGCGACCTTCTGGAGCCTGGTCGCGAGCTTCGTGAGGATCTCCGCGAACCGGGCCACGATCTTGACCATGCGGCCGACGGTGGTGGCCAGCCGGGCCAGCACCCGCACCACTGTGGCGGCCAGGCTCACCCCGGCGCTCAGCGCCGCCGCCACCGCGGCGATGATGATCTCGGTCAGGAACCAGAGCAGGAACTCCAGGATCAACTCGACCAGCAGGTTGAACGCGTCCACCGCCGCGTTCGCGGCGTCGACCAGCACCTCCTTGGTGCCGTCCAGCCCGTTGGCGAGATCGTCCATCGCGTCCTCGATGGACTGCATCGAGGCGTGGAACTTGTCCGCCGCGTCGCCGTCCCACGCGCCGCGCAGCCGGGCCCGATCGGCGACCTGGTCACCGGCGATCCGCCGAACCGCCTCCCCGGTGGTCATCGCGAGCTGGCCGGCCCGCATCAGGTCGTCCGGCTCACCGGCGACCAGTTCCAGGAGCTGCTCGAACGGCCACAGCACCGCGTTCGACAGCGGCTTGAACGGGTCCGGGGTGCCCGACACGATCTGCTCGAAGTAGGTCTTGTTGCGCTGGAGCGCCTCGGTGCTCAACCCCGCCCCCCTCAGCCGCCCGCGGTGAACATGGTGTCGTTCGCCGCGTCCGTTTCGTCGTAGGCGGCGGCTGTCTCGGTGAGCCCGGTGGCGATGGTCAGCATGGTCTCGGCGCCGTCCGCCAGCCCCTGCAGGCACGCCTCGAACTGCTGCTCGTACGCGGCGGCGAGGCTGAACGACGCGGGCATCACGCCGAAGGAGTGCCGGGCCACGTGGCCGTCGCGGAACGCCCGCTCCAGCTCGCGGAACCGCGACGACCGGTCCCGGGAGGCGGCGGCGAACGCCCGCAACGCCTCCGGCTGGGCGTCGAGATTCCTGCTCGGACTGGTCACGGACCCTCCCCGGTGTCCGGTTGGAACTTCCACCGTCGTCGACGGCGCCACCAGACTAGGGGATGTGGGCACCCGGCCAGGGGTCACCGCCGCTGGCACACGCACGGTAGACAGGGAGGCACAGTCCTTCCGCCCCGAGGAGACCACCGATGATCCTGGCCCGCGCCGAACAGGTCAGCCGTCGCTACGGCGAGGTGCTGGCACTGGACCGGGTCGACCTGACCGTCCGGGCCGGGGAACTGGTCGGCCTGCTCGGCCCGAACGGCGCCGGCAAGAGCACCCTGATCAACCTGCTGGTCGGGCTGCGCCGCCCCACCGCCGGCCGGGTCGAGCTGTGCGGCGGCGACCCGCGCGACCCGGCGAGCCGGCGGCAACTCGGGGTCACCCCGCAGGAGACCGGCCTGCCCGGCACGCTGCGGGTCGGCGAGGTGGTCGACTTCGTCTCCGCGCACTTCCCCGACCCGGTGCCGCGCGGCGAGCTGCTCGACCGGTTCGGCCTCGCCGACCAGGTGCGCCGGCAGACCGGCGGCCTCTCCGGCGGGCAGCGTCGCCGGCTGGCAGTGGCGCTGGCGTTCGTCGGCCGTCCCCGGCTGGTGGTGCTCGACGAGCCGACCACCGGCCTCGACGTGGAGGCGCGGCACGCGCTCTGGGACGCGATCCGTGGCTTCCACGCCGACGGCGGCACCGTGCTGCTGAGCAGCCACTATCTGGAGGAGGTGGAGGCGCTCGCGCAGCGGGTGGTGGTGATCGGCCACGGGCGGGTGCTGGCCGACGACTCGGTGGCGGCGATCCGCGGGATCGTCGGCGTACGCCGGGTCAGCCTTGTCGCCGACGACCTGCCGGCGCTGCCGGGAGTGGTCGCCACCGAACGCGCCGACGGGCGGCTGCACCTGCTCACCAGCGACGCCGACCAGCTCGTGCGCGACCTGGTCACCGCCGGGGTGGCGTTCCACGACCTGGAGGTCCGCCCCACCTCGCTGGAGGAGGCGTTCCTCGCCATCACGGCCGACGACCGGCCCGCGCCCACAGCCGCCTAGGAGACCGCCGTGCCGCTCGCCCTGGTCCACGCCCGCTACCAGCTCCTGGAGATCATCCGGATCCCGGTGGCGGTGGTGGGCAGCGCCTTCTTCCCCGCCGCCGCGATGCTCTTCTTCGTGGTGCCGTTCGCCGGCGACGACCCGGTCGGCGCCACCTACGCGACCGCCGCCATGGTGACGTTCGCGGTGATGAGCGCCAACATCTTCCAGTACGGCGTGGGCGTCGCCGAGGACCGCGACCAGCCCTGGAACCCGTACACCCGGACCCTGCCGGCCGGACCGGCACCGCGGCTGGCCGGGCGGATCCTGGCCGGGCTGGTGCTGACCTACGTGTCGATGATCCCGGTGGTGCTGATCGCGGCGGTCGCCACCGAGGCCCGGGTCAGCGCGGTGCAGTTCCTGCTCGGGCTCGGCGCGGTCGCCGTGGTCTCGGTGCCGTTCACGCTGCTCGGCCTGGCGATCGGCTACTCGCTGCCGAGCAAGGCGGCGATCGTGGTGGCCCAGGTGATCTTCTTCCCGCTGGCGTTCGGCGGTGGCCTGCTTTCCGGGCCGGACGACGCGCCCGGCTTCATCAAGGCGATCGCCCCCTACCTGCCGACCCGGGGCGCCGTGGAACTGATCTGGACGGCGGTCACCGACTTCCGGCCGGACATCCGGGCGCTGGTGATGCTGGTGGTCTGGGTGCTGGTGCTCGCCGCGCTCGCCGGCTGGGCGTACCGGCGGGACGAGGGACGCCGCTTCAGCTGACAGTTTGTCCGGTTCCGGCCCGGCGACCGTACGGGCGGTGCCACGATGCCGACAGGGCGGGCGAGCGGAGCCCGTCCCGGCGAGAGGGGTCACCGTGAACGGCGTCGAGCCCGGCACGCCCTGCTGGACCGACCTGGCCACGCCCGGGCTGGACGACGCACGACGGTTCTACCCGGAGCTGTTCGGCTGGACCGGGCAGATCTCCCCCGAGCCGGACGCCGGCGGCTACACGGTCTTCCGCAAGGACGGCAAGGCGGTCGCCGGGGCCGGGCCACCCGGTACGCCGGACCAGGTGCCGGTCTGGTCCACGTACGTGGCGACCGACGACGCGGACCTGGTCGCCACCCGGGTGGAGGCGGCCGGCGGGCAGGTTGTCGTGTCCCCGTTCGACGTCGCCCAGCAGGGCCGGATGGCGGTGCTCGCCGACCCGGCCGGCGCGGTGTTCAGCGTGTGGCAGCCGATGGCGATGCGCGGGGCGGAGCTGTACAACGCGCCGGGTGCGATGTGCTGGAACGAGTTGGTCACGCCGGACCCGGAGGGCGCGAAGGAGTTCTACGCGCTGGTGTTCGGCTGGCATCCGGAGGAGCGCCCGGTCGGGCCGGTCGCGTACACCGGTTGGCGCTGCGGGGCCCGGATCGTCGCCGGGATGCTGCCCCGGGCCGAGCCGCTTCCGGAGGACCTGCCCGCGTACTGGGCGGTCTACTTCGCGGTGGAGGACGCCGACGCGACCGCCGCCCGGGCCACCGAGCTGGGCGGCACCATCCTCGTCCCGCCGCGCGACAACCCGGCCGGACGCAGCGCCGCCCTGCGCGACCCGTCCGGCGCCCTCTTCTCCGTCTCGACGCTGCGCTGACGGCCCACCCCAGCCCTACCTCGCCGATCTTGCAGTTGCGGCCCGCCCAACGAGGCATACACACCTGCTGTCGGGGCGAAAAGTGCAAGATCGACGGGGCGGGCGGGCCGGGACGGGGCGCGAGGGAGGGTGGGGTGGGGGTCAGGTGGGGCGGACGGGGACCACCAGGGGGCCGTGGTCGCCGGGGATGACGCGGATGTGGGCGCGGTAGTGGCGGGCCAGCAGCTCCTCGGTGAGCACCTCCTCCGGCGGCCCGGCGGCTGCCACCCGGCCGTCGGCGAGCAGGACCAGGCGATCGGCGTACTCGCCGGCGATGGAGAGGTCGTGCATTGTGGCGAGCACGGTGAGGCCGTGCTCGCGGCGGAGCTGGTCGACCAGTTCCAGCACCTCCTGCTGGTGCCCGATGTCCAGCGCGCTCGTCGGCTCGTCGAGCAGCAGCAGGGTGGCGCCCTGGGCCAGCGCCCGGGCCAGGAAGACGCGCTGCCGCTCGCCGCCGGAGAGCGTGGCCAGCTCGCGGTGCGCGAAGGGGCCCAGGTCGAGCCGGTCCAGCACCTCGTGCGCGGCGGCCAGGTCGGCCGCCGACTCGCGGCCCAGCGGCGGGATGTACGGGGTACGCCCGAGCAGCGCGTAGTCGAACACCGACATTCCGATCGGTACGACCGGGGACTGCGCCACTGTGGCCACCACACGGGCGCGGGCGCGGCGGCGCAGCGAGCCGATCGGCGTACCGAAGAGGGTCACCTCGCCCGGGCCGGTGAGCAGGCCGCCGACGGCGCGCAACAGGGTGGACTTGCCGGCGCCGTTGGGTCCGATCACGGTGACCCACTCGCCTGCCGCGACGGTGAGGTCGACGCCGGCCAGGACCGGTGTGCCGCCGAGGGTGACGCGCAGATCGTGGACGCGCACCGCGGGGGCGTTCACATCGCCACCCGGCGGGCGGTCCGCAGGACCAGCACGAAGAACGGTCCGCCGAGCAGCGCGGTGACCACGCCGATGGGGATCTCGGCGGGGGCGGCTGCGGTCCGGGCGACCACGTCGGTCAGGGCCAGGAACGCGCCGCCGAACAGCATCGACAGCGGCAGGATCACCCGGTGGCTGGAACCGGCGAGCAGCCGCATGGTGTGCGGCACGATGATGCCGACGAAGCCGATCAGCCCGGACGCGGAGACGGCGGCGGCGGTGCCCAGCGACGCGGCGGCGATCAGCAGGTAGCGGGAGCGCTGCGGGTGCAGGCCGAGACCGGCGGCCTCGTCGTCGCCGACGGAGAGCACGTCCAGCTCGCGCCGGTGCAGCAGCACCACCACGGAGGTGAGCACGAAGTACGGCAGGACCAGCCACACGTCGTGCCAGCCGGCGGTGGCCAGCCTCCCGAGCAGCCAGGAGTAGACCTGCTGGATGTTGTCGGAGTGCTGTTGCAGCAGGTACGTCTGCCCGGCGGCGAAGAACGCGGAGACCGCCACCCCGGCCAGGATCAGCGTGGCCGGGGACCGGTCCCGCCCGCCGGCGGCGCCGAGGAGGTACGTCAGCACGACCGCGCCGAGCGACCCGACGAACGCGGCGAGCGGAATGGTGATCGGCAGCCCGGTCAGCGCCCCGCCCGCTCCGGCGCCGAGGACGATCGCCGCGGTGACCGCGAACCCGGCTCCGGCCGCCACGCCGAGCAGGTATGGATCGGCCAGCGGGTTGCGGAAGACGCCCTGGTAGCAGCCGCCGGCCAGGGCGAGGAGCGCGCCGACGAGCAGTCCGAGCACGACCCGGGGCAGCCGCAGCTCGGTGATGATCGCGACTTCCCGCTCGGTGAGCCCGCTGTCCAGATGCACGCCGGGCAGCAGGTTGAGCAGTTCGGCCGCGACGCTGCCGGGCGGCAGGCTGACCGGGCCGAGGGAGACGCCCGCCACGAGCGCGACGAGCACCGCGACGACACCGGCGAGCAGCCAGCGCTTGCGGAGCCCGGCGGGCCGGATCGGGCCGCCGGGCGCACCGCGTGCGGTACGCCGCCGGGGGCGGAACAACTGCCGGTCGCCCGGCCGGGACGCGTCGGGCGTCCCGGCCGGGCTCGTCGGTGCGGGGTCGGCCTGCCGGAGGGCCACGGTCAGGCCGGGACCTTGGCGGTGGCGTCGACGATCACCTTGAGCAGTTCGACCACACGCGGGCCCCAGCGCGAGGCGATGTCGTCGTCCAGCTCCACGATCTGGTTGTTCTTCACCGCGGTGATGCCGGACCACCCGCTGCGCGCCTTCACCGTGTCGGCGCTCTGCTTGCAGCACTTGGTGTCGGACAGGAAGATGAAGTCGGGGTTCGCCTTGACGATGACCTCCTGGGAGAGCTGCGGATAGCCGCCGTTCTTCCCGTCGGCGTCGGACGCGTCGGCGATGTTCTCCAGGCCGGCGAGCGCGTAGATGGTGCCGATGAACGTCTTGCTGGTCGCCGTGTACAGCTCCGGGCCCAGCTCGTGGAAGTAGGTCGGCTTCTCCGTACGCTTCGGCAGGTCCTTGGTCAGCGCGGTGATCTCGTCCTTCATCTTCTGCACCACGGCGTCCGCCTCGGACCGGTGGCCGGTGAGCGTGCCCAGGTCGGTGAGCTGCCGGTACGAGTCGTCGAGCGTGGTCGCGGCCGGCGTCTGCAGGACCGGGATCTTCAGCGCGACGAGCTGGTCGACGATCTTGTTGAGGTTGTTGGAGAGCACCACCAGGTCGGGGCTCTTGGCCGCGATCGCCTCGGCGTTCGGCTGGTAGCCGGACAGGTCGGTGCGGGGCGCCTCGGCCGGGTAGTTCGACTGGTCGTCGACGGCGGTGACCTGCTTGCCGGCGCCGATGGCGAAGAGCATCTCGGTGGCGGTCGGCGAGAGCGAGACGATCTTCTCCGGCCGCTTCTCCAGCGTGAGATTGCCGACGGTGACCGGGAACGCACCCCCGGAGCCGCCGGAGGCGGGGGTGTCGGTCGAGGTCTTCTCGGCGCAGCCGCCGAGAAGCAGCACGCCGGCCGCGAGCGCGGTGGCGAAGAGCCGGGGGGTACGTCGGGACATGGAGCCTCCTGTCGGTCGAGGAGTGATGCTTCGCCGACAGGTGGAAGGCCCGTCCGCGAGGCGCCCTTCCTCGAGAGCGCGTGTCGCGACCGGGCCGCAGGCGACCTGGCTCGTCCCACGTCCGTCGGCGCCGGTGGAGGCCGGCGCCGCGCGTACGGGGCATCACAGTTGCGGGACAGCGCCGGTTTCGCACCGGCTTCGCTGTGGCACGGTCGGTGCCACGGTAGCGCACGACCAGCGGAGATCGTCCGGACGGGAGGGGTGGGCGGGAACCCCGGTGGGGGTGGAACCGGGGTTCCCGCCCGGTGGGAGGTCAGCAGTACTGGCTCTGCTTGCCGATCGCCCGGTACGGGCAGTCGGCGTACTCGGACAGGATCAGCACGGCCTCCCGGTTGCGTGAGGTCTGCGCCGGGATCACCTCGTCCGGCGGGTAGAAGCCGCCGCCGGAGGCCGAGCCGGGGTACAGCTCGAAGGTGTACGCCCAGATCTTGTGGGCGCCCCACATCCAGTCGATGCTGGTGCCGTCGGCGATGTAGAGGTCGCTCGACTGCTCCGGGGTGTAGCCGTTCGTCGCCGCCATCTGCTGACCGATGGTGGCGAAGGTGTTGTACTGGTCGGCGTTCATCCCGGTGGCGGTGTTGCTGTACGTGTAGCCGTACGGCCAGAGCACCAGCTCCGAGTAGGTGTGGAAGTCGATGTTGGCCTTGATCTGCTGCACCCCGCCGACGACCCGGCCGTTGACGAAGTCGCGCAGCGCCGCGGCCTCCGGGGCGGAGAAGGCGGACGGGCCCCGGTAGGTGCTCGACGACTTGGAGCCGGACGAGCCGCCGCAGCAGCCCCACTGGTAGCCCCAGTTGCGGTTCAGGTCGGTGCCGACGTACGAGGAGCCGCTGTTCGGCTGCCGGTTCTTGCGCCAGGAGCGGTACGACCCGGAGGCGATGTCGTACTCGCTGCCGTCCGGGTTGACGGTGGGGACGATCCAGATCTCCCGGGAGTTGACGATGCTGGTGATTCGGGAGTCGCTGCCGTAGTTGTCGGTGAAGAGGTTCAGCAGGTAGATCGCCATCTCCACGGTCAGGTGCTCACGGGCGTGCTGCTGGGCGTTGAACAGGATCTCCGGCTCGGCCTCGTCGGTGGCGACGTTGTCGGAGATCTTCACCGCCATCAGGTCCCGGCCCTGGTACGACGTGCCGATGCTCAGTTTGCGGGCGATCGTCGGGTGGTCGGCGACCACCTTGTTGACCACGGCGGTCAGCTCGGCGTAGTCGTGGTAGTTCGAGTCGGCGGGCGGGAAGGCGCTGGCGGTCATGCCCCCGTCGGCGTGGTCGTGTTCCGGCACGGCGTCCTTCTCGAGCCGGAACCCGAGGCGGGTGATCGCGTTGGCCTCGGCCTTGGTCGCCGTGATGTGCAGCACGCCGTGCTCGGCGTAGTCGATCGCGGCCCCGGTGGAGGCGACCGCGGTGCGGTCGGCCGCCGTACGCGGTCCGAGCACCCGGTAGGCGACGGTGGAGGGTTCGCCGGAGCCTTCCGGCGCGGGCCGGGCGACGGCGGGAGCGGCGGCCGCGGTGAGGACGATGGTCAGGCCGACGGCGGCGGCGAGCGCCAGCCGGCGGCGGAGCGGAGAGGTGCGGAAGGCCATGGACAACCTCCTGGGGGTACGGGAGAACTCCCGTTGTCCACACACTCCACCAGGAGACACATGGTCATATCAATATCCGTCTTTCTCTTTGACCATCCCGTCCTGATCCTCATTTCGGCAATGATTTTCCTGGCTCCAACATCTGGCGGAACTTCCCGCCAAGCGCGACAGTGAACGGCAACGCCGCACGCTCCACAATGGACGGCCAGGGCGACCCGTGGTCGAGCATCTGGACCGACACCTTCTCCGTCGACGACGCCGACGTGCTGCTGCGCTCGTACAAGTTGCGGCTGACGCTCTACCGCGCGCCCGGCCCGGTCCGCTCAGCTTTCGCGGCGCTCGCCGTCCGGCTCGGTCTGGTCGTCACCGGCCAACGCGGACCGCAGCCGCTCCTTCTCCGTGCGCCGCCGCTCCGCGGCCTCCGCCATCTCCTCGGCCATGTCGTCCCGCAGACCCTTGAGCAGGAAGAACGACAGTGTGGCGGAGAAGATCAGCGCCAGCATCAGCCGCAGGAACATGTTCATCTCGACGAACCAGAGGGCCGCCAGCACGACGACGAACAGCCCGATCCGGCCCAGCGTGTACTTGAGCGCCGCGCTCATTCCCGCATTCCCACTCTCTTCGTGCCTCAGCCCGTACGCCGGGCCAGCCAGTGCACGCCATGAAACCAGACGACCGCGTAGACCACGGTGAACACCGCCGCGGCCAACGCTCCGGTGAACAACGCGGGCAGCCCCGAGGCCAGCCCGGCGGCGAGCAGACCGGCGAGGACACCGAGCGCGATGCCGGCGAGCGCGGCCACCACCCGGGCGGCACCGAACTCCCAGGCCCGGAACTCGTCCCAGAACAGCCAGAGCGGCAGGATCACCGCCAGCCAGCCGTTCGTGCCCCCGAAGCCGCTGTCGCCCACGGTGGCGAACGCCCACTCGAAGACCAGCAGCGCCAGCACCCCGATGACCAGGCCGGCCAGGCTCACGCCGAGCAGGTCGCCCAGGGTGAGGATGCGCCCCTCGGCGTCCCGCCGCGGGAAGGTGCGCTGCTGTTCCTCGCCGCTCATCGCCAGGTCAGGCCCAGACCTGCTGCGGCTCGGACCGGCGTTCCGCCAGCGACGGCGGCCCGTCGTACTCGCGGACGATCTCGTAGCGGGTGTTCCGCTCGACCGGACGGAAGCCCGCGTCCCAGATCATGTGGAGCAGGTCGTCGCGGTGCATGGTGTTCGGCGTGCCGTACGAGTCGGCGTCATGGGTGATCTTGTATTCGACGACCGAGCCGTCCAGGTCGTCGACGCCGAAGTTCAGCGAGAGCTGCGCGACGGACAGCCCGTGCATGACCCAGAAACACTTGACGTGCGGCACGTTGTCGAACAGCAGCCGGGAGACCGCAAACGTCTTGAGCGACTCGGCCGGCGAGGCCATCGTGGTCCGGGCCTGGATCCGGTTACGGATCTTGCCGTCCGCCGAGTCGACGAAGTCGTGCTGGTAGCGCAGCGGGATGAAGACCTGGAAACCGCCGGTCTCGTCCTGGAGCTCCCGCAGCCGCAGCACGTGGTCGACCCGGTGCCGGGGCTCCTCGATGTGGCCGTAGAGCATTGTCGACGGCGTCTTCATGCCCTTCGAGTGGGCCAGCCGGTGGATGCGCGACCAGTCCTCCCAGTGGCAGTTGTGGTCGACGATGTGCTGCCGGACCTCCCAGTCGAAGATCTCCGCGCCGCCGCCGGTGAGCGACTCCAGGCCGGCGTCCATCAGCTCGTCGAGGATCGCGTCGGCGGTGAGCCCGCTGATCTTCTCGAACCACTGCACCTCGGTCGCGGTGAACGCCTTGAGGTTGACGTTCGGCAGCGCGGCCTTCAGCTCACGCAGCACCTTCGGGTAGTAACGCCAGGGCAGCGTCGGGTGCAGGCCGTTGACGATGTGCAGCTCGGTGAGCTGCTCGTCCTCCATCTCCTTGGCCTTGCGGACCGCCTCGTCGATGCGCATCGTGTAGGCGTCCTTCTCGCCCGGCTTACGCTGGAACGAGCAGTACGCGCACGATGCCGAGCAGACGTTCGTCAGGTTCAGGTGCCGGTTGACGTTGAACATGACCCGGTCGCCGTTGAGCTCCGTACGCCTGTGGTGGGCCAGCCGGCCCAGCCAGGTCAGGTCGTCGCTGGCGTAGAGGGCGATGCCGTCCTCGCGGGTCAGCCGCTCCCCCGCGTACACCTTCGCCTCGAGTTCGCGCTTGAGTCCGGCGTCCATCCGAAAGCCACGTCCTTCCACCTGGGTTCCGATCGAGCGTACGTCGCGGGTCCGACCGGGCGCCGGCGTGGTCGCGCCGGTTCGCCGGCGGTCACGCTCCGCACATCGACATCGTCGCACCCGTGAGGTAAGACAGGGTGGGGCGGAACACACACCAGGGCCGTCCTGTCCCGACACGCCCCAAGCACGCGTGACCGGACCCCAAACCGGACGGGGAGCGGTATGGCTCACAGCACCAAGGCCCGGCGGCGACGAGGACGGCAGCCGGTGATCTCACCGGTCCTGCGCCCGGCGCTCTGGTCCGCCCTCCTGGGGGCGGTCGCGGCCGCGGCGCTCGCCACACCCGCCTGGGCCGACCCGCTACCCGATGTCGTGCCCGACACCGGCTCCCGGCCCCAGGCCACCGGCCCCCTGCAACTGCCCGGCTCGTCCGGCACCGTTCCCGGCGTGCCGGGCACCGTCCCGGGCACCGTCCCGGTTCTGCCCGGCGTCGCCGTCCCGGGCGGCACGGCGGGCCTGCCGGGCACCACCGGCGTCACCGACCCGGCCGACGGCCCGCTGATCGCGCAGATCAACCAGCTCGACGCCCGGGTCACCCAGCTCGGCGAGGAACTGCTCCGGATCAAGACCGAGCGGGACGCCGTACAGACCGAGCTGGCCCAGTCCGCCGCCCGCCTCAAGGAGGCCCAGGACGCGCTCGCCCGCGCCCGGGACAACGCCAAGAGCGCCGCCGCCGACGCGGTCAAGGCCGACGCGGCGCTGCCGCCCGGCGAGTTCGGCGCCAGCCTGCGCGACTTCGCCAACCTCCAGCGGATCACCCGGGGCGACCGGGCGGAGGGCGCCACCACGTCGGTGACCGGCGAACTCCTCCGCGCCACCGGTGCCGAGGAGGCCGCCCGGAAGGCACACGAGTCGGTTCAGCGCCGGGCCACCGAGAAGGCCGGGGAGTACACCCGTGCCGAAGGCGACCTCCGCAGGCAGGAGACCACCCTCGTCGCGCTGCGCAAGGAGAACACGGCCAAGCTCCTGGAGATCGAGCGCCTGGCGGAGGCCGCCGAGCAGAAGCTCGGCACCTCGTACGTGGTCGACCAGAGCATCGACGGCCTGGTGGCGGAACCGCGGGCGCTCGCCGCCGTGCGCTACGCCCTCGCCCAGCTCGGCGACCCCTACCTGTGGGCCGCGGAGGGCCCGGACCGGTTCGACTGCTCCGGCCTGGTGCTCGCCTCCTACCAGGCGGCCGGTTACCGGGGTCTACCCCGCGTCGCCAAGGACCAGTACTTCGCCACCCGTTCCCGCACCGTCTCGCCGAACGCCCTGCTCCCCGGTGACCTGCTGTTCTTCGCCTCGGGCAGCAGCTGGACCAGCGTCCACCACGTCGCCATGTACATCGGCAACGGCAAGATGGTGGAGGCGCCGCGGACCGGCGACGTCGTCAAGATCTCGGTGGTCCGCTGGTCCCGGCTCTACGCCGCGACCCGGGTGATCGGAGCCGTACCCGCCCCGGCCACCCCCGCCCCGCCGCCGACCGTGCCGGCCACGCCGAAGCCGTCGACGACCCCCAAGCCCACGCCGACGACGCCGAAGCCGTCGGCCACGCCCAAGCCCACGCCGACCACGCCGACGCCCACCACGCCGACGCCGACGCCGAAGCCGACGCCGACGACGTCCAGCCCGGCGCACAGCACGCCGCCGCCGAGCCCGACCGACTCGCCGGACCCGACGCCGAGCCAGAGCGTGAGCGCCGAGCCGGACACCAGCAGCGCCGCGCCGAGCAGCAGCAGTGCCGCCCCGTCGAGAAGCAGTGTCGCCCCGTCGAGCAGCACGTCCGGCAGCGGCTCGGCCAGCCCGACCAGCAGCGCCGACTGACCCAACCGCCACTCCGGCTGTGCTCCCGGGCCGGAATATGGCACGGTGAGATCCAGGCACTTCCGGTCGGCGCCACGGCCGGAGGCGAGCGTGGGTGCGGAGGGGCGAGATGGGCGAGCAGGACGTTCCGGCGGAGAGGGTCCACCCCGGACCGACGCCCGGCCCCGCCGAACCGGCCGGCGACGACGACCACGGCTCGGCCACACCCGGGCCGGTAGCCGTCGCGCGGGCGCGGGTGTCGGTCGCCGGCTCGGCCGTGCCGCCGCCCGCCGGTGACGAACTGCCGATTCCGCCGGCCGGTCCCACGACGTACCGGGCGGGCACCCCGGCGGACACCCCACCGCCGCTGGACCGGCGCCTTCCCGGCGCCACCGTGCCGCCGTCGAGCTGGTCCGCCTTCGAGGTGGCAGAACGCCAGTCGACGCCCCCGCCCGCCGTCCCGCCGTCCGGCACGGCATCCGAGCCCGCCGCCGCATCGGCGGGGGACGACGACGCCTCTCCGGGTACGCCCGCCAGCGCTCCCGCGGCCATCCCGGCGCCCCGCGTCTCCGGTTCCGCGCGCGTGCCCGCGCCCGCTCCGCCCGTCGCCGATTCGGCGGCTGTGGGCGCCGCAGAGCCGGCCGGCGCCGGGAGCCGGCCGGACGACCGGCCGGACCACGACACCGCACCGGACCGGGCCGACGGGACCGCCTCCGAACCACGCAGCGACTCGGCAACCTCCCCCGCCGGAACCACCGGGGGCCCGGCGGCCGGGCCCGTCGAGTCCTCGCCGGCCACGCCGGTCACCGCGCCGTCGGCCGGGCCCGCTGGCTCCCCGCCGGTCACGTCCGCCGGCTCCCTGCCGCATGAGTCCACCGATTCTCCGCCGTCCTCCGCGGCCGACCGCCCGGCTTCACCCACCGGCGCTGAGCCAGCCGCGCCCGCGCCCGCGCGGGCCAGCGCGTCGGTGCCCGGCCTGAGCCGCGTCTCCGCCGAGGAGGTCGCCGCCTCCGTGGTGGCCGCGCCGCCCGCCGCCGCCACCGTCTACCGGGCCGGACCGGTGCACCCGGAACCGCCGGAGCCGGTCCAGCCGCCGGAGCCCGCGCAGCCTCCGGCGCCAAACGGCCCGGAGCCCGAGCCGGCACCGACCCCGGTGCCCGGCCCGACGCCGCCCTCGCCCGAGCCGCCGTCGCCCGAGCCGGAGCCCCCGCTCCGGCCCACGCCGCCCCTGCCCACGCCGCCCGCGCCCGCCCCCGCGCCCACCCCGCCGAAGCCCACGCCCGGGCCGGTGCCACCGGTCCCCGGGCCGCCGGTGCCGCCGCCGGGTCCGCCCGTACCTCCGCCACCGCCCCCGCCGGGTCCGATGCCCGCGCCGCCGTTCCCGCCGCCACCGGCGATGACCGGCGGGCCGGGCCCGCTGCCCGCGCCGCTGTTCCCCGCCCCGGCGGCCGGGCCGTCGTTCCCGCCCGCGCGGGCCGCCACGCCCGGCACGCCGGACGGTGCGCTGCCGTCGTGGGCCGCCGCGCCCGTGTCGGCACCGCCGCCGCCCGTGGTGCCGGCCCCGGCGCTGCCGACCTGGCCACCGCCGGCCACGCCCGCCCGCGACGCCGACACGACCCGTCCGGTACGCCCGCAGCCCGCCGGCCCCGATCTCGGCACCACCGCGTACGGCGGGACCGACGGGCCCGGTTTCGCCACCGTGTCGTTCCCGCAGGGCAACCCGCTGGAGAACTCGGGATCGCTGACCGGGCACATCCTGGCCCAGGGCTGGTCCGAGGAGAGCCCGGCGGCCCGGGCCGGCAACACCAAGGTGATCATCGTGCTGGCCGTCGCGATGACCATGCTCATCGCGATCAGCCTGCTCGTGGTCTTCCTGGCCAACGACGCGCTGAGCGGGCTGACCGGGACCGCGCTCATCGAGTGACAGGGGTGAGCCCGCCCACTACCTCCTCGCGTTGCCGTGGCGGAGTCGGCAGTGCGCCGTACACTTGTCTGCGATCACTGACCCGGCGCGCCCCGACTGCGCGCCCATGGGCGATCTTGCGGGCGATTCGGCGGCGTGACAGGCCGCGGCGGGCCATCGCGAAGATGCGCCCCGCTCGAGAGGTATTTCTTGACCACGTTCGCTGAATCCAGCACGTCCCCGTCCGTCGACCCGACGCCCGACACCGTCGACTTCGCCTCGCTCGGCCTGCCCCGGCAGGTCGTCGAGGCGCTCGCCCGGCAGGGCATCACCACCCCGTTCGAGATCCAGCGGGCCACACTGCCCGACTCGCTCGCGGGCCGCGACGTCCTCGGCCGCGGCCAGACCGGCTCGGGCAAGACGCTCGCCTTCGGCCTGCCGGTGATCGCACGGCTCGCCGACCGCAACCGCGCCCGGCCGCTGTACCCGCGCGCCCTGGTCCTGGTCCCCACCCGCGAGTTGGCCATGCAGGTCAACGACGCGCTCGTGCCGCTCGGCAAGGCGGCCGGCGTGTTCCTGAAGACCGCCGTCGGCGGTGTGCCGTACGACCGGCAGATCGACGCGCTGCGCCGCGGCGTGGAGATCATCGTGGCCACCCCGGGACGGCTCGGCGACCTGATCGAGCGCGGCGTGTGCCGCCTCGACGACGTCGAAATCACCGTGCTGGACGAGGCCGACCAGATGGCCGACATGGGCTTCCTGCCCGAGGTCACCCAGCTGCTGGCGAAGACCCCGGCGGACGCGCAGCGACTGCTGTTCTCGGCCACTCTGGACAACGACGTCGACGCGCTCGTCAAGCGGTTCATGACCGACCCGGTCACCCACTCGACCGCACCGGCCACCGCCGCCGTGTCCACCATGGATCACCACCTGCTGCTGATCCCGCCGCACGACAAGTTCGCGGTCGCCGCGTCCATCGCCGCCCGCGAGGGCCGCACCATGCTGTTCGCCCGTACGCAGCTCGGCGTGGACCGGCTCGTCGAGCAGCTCGCGGCCGTCGGCGTACGGGCCGGCGGGCTGCACGGTGGCAAGACCCAGCGCATGCGCACCCGGACGCTCGCCGAGTTCCGCGAGGGCCGGACGCCCGTGCTGGTCGCCACCGACGTGGCGGCCCGGGGCATCCACGTCGACGGCGTCTCGCTGGTGCTGCACGTGGACCCGCCGAAGGACCCCAAGGACTACCTGCACCGGGCCGGCCGTACGGCCCGCGCCGGTGAGTCGGGCGCGGTGGCGACGCTGGTGCTGCCTAAGCAGCGCCGCACCACGCTGGCCATGATGGAGAAGGCGGGCGTCGAGCCGGCCGAGACCCGGGTCCGGGCGGGCGACGAGGCGCTGGCCGAGCTGACCGGCGCGCGTGAGCCCAGCGGCGTACCGGTCCGGGACGAGCCGGAGCCGCGACGCGGCGGCGGCTCGCGCCGCTTCGGCGACCGCGACGGCCGCGGCTTCGACCGGGGCGGACGCGGTTTCGGCGGCGGACGCGACTTCTCCGACCGGGGCGAGCGCCGGTTCGGCGACCGTGACGGCCGGGGCGAGCGCCGGTTCGGCGACCGGCCCGCGGGTGAGCGGTCCGGTGACCGGTTCGCGGACCGCGACGGTGACCGCCGGTTCGGCGACCGGCCGGCCGGCGAGCGCTACTCGGGCGAGCGGTCCGGCGGCGAGCGCCGCTTCGGGCGGCCGGAGCGCCGCGACGACCGCAGCTTCGGCGACCGGGGCGAGCGCTTCGCTGACCGGCGGTCCGAGGGCCGGAGCTTCGGCGAGCAGCGGTCCGACGACCGCGGCCAGCGCTTCGGCGGCCAGCGCGGCGACGACCGGCGATTCGGCGAGCGGTCCGACCGGCCGTACGGCGACCGGCAGCGCCCGGCGACCGGACGCGACGGGTACGACCGCGACGAGCGGCGGTACGACGACCGGCCGAGTGGCTCGCGCGGCTTCGGTGACCGGCGCCAGGACGACCGTCCGCACGCCGAGCGGCGTTTCGCTGACCGGGGCGACGCGCGTCCGGCCGAGCGCCGGGCCGGCGGTTTCCGGGCCGAGGGGCGGGGCCGGGACGACAGGCGCGGCTTCGGCGGTCGCCCGCCGGCACGTACCCACTGATCTGAGCGCACCCACCGCCGCCGCCGAGCATCCGCTCGGCGGCGGCGGTGCGTCTGGGATGATGTCGGCTCCCGTTCTAGCTGCGCGGGGTGAGGACTGGATACCGCCGGGTCGGCTCATTCCACAGTGACAGGCGATGACGAGGCCGCCAGTCGGGCGGTGGCGTCGGGATGGTTTTTTCGATGGTCTGCCGGAGGCTGCGCCGGGCGGACCGGCCCCACGACCAGGCGACCCAGCAGCCGAACGCCTGGGCGATGACGGCGGCCAGCAGCAGCCCGGTGCCGATCGGGTCAGACATTGCGCACCGACCGCAGCCAGCCCAGGAACCGGATGTGCATCTCGGCGGGGTCCGGCGGCTCGGAGTGGAGCCTGGTCAGGTCATCGGTTGCCTGCCGCATCAGGGCAGCCAGATCGACGGCGAGGTGGCGTCGGTCGTGCTCGTAGTCAGCGACCAACTCGACCTTGGCGTTCTCGCACGGCCAGTTGAGCAGGTCTGCCGTACAGACCCACAGGGGTTTCAGCGGAGCGTGGCGCTGGGTCACTCGGGGCCTCCTGCATGGGTCGGCTTCCAGGTGGCACCCCCGCCCGCCGCGAAACTCGCCACCGGACGGGGGGCCTGATCCATCGCACCCCGGCGAATACCCCCTGTCAACCATGGCACGCCCTATAGGGCAGGTGTTTTAAATGGCAGGCCCTTTAGGGCAGGCCCTAATGGGTAGGCCCGACGGTGCCTACCTTCATGGTCATGGGCGAGGTTCCGGGCCCGCTCGTCGGAGCGGCTGAGATTCAGGCGATGCTGGGCGTGAGCCGTTCACGGTTCCGGCAGATCGTCCTGATGCCCCATTTCCCCGCGCCGTTCCAGACACTGATCGGCGGTTCGGTGTGGCTGCGCTCCGACGTCGAGAAGTACATCCGCGAGTACCGACAGCCCCGGGCAGCGGACGACGACGAGTAGGCCCCACGGCCCGCCTCCCGTGGCCACCCTCAGACGAGCCCGAGGGCTCCGTCAATCACTACGACTGCGGCTGCTCCTCCAAGGTCTGCCCAGTTCGACGGTTCATCGGCGACCAGCCAGACCTGCCGGCAGTTGCGAGCCTGCCGCAGGTCGCACTCGTCCTTGCTGGCGGCCGGCAACCAACCCGCCACCCTCCCCTGCATCAGGTCCACGGCCCCTGCGGGATCCAAGCCCGATTCGCGAGGGGCACCAAGGCGTTGGGGCGCCCCTCGGCTTACCTCGTGCCAATATCGGCGGGCCAACGTAGGTGGGGTCATTTGTTCGCGTCGCCATAGTCGGGTCAGTCCGCTCCTACCTTCGAAGTCGTGACCAAGGAGACGGGACCGGGCGAACTTGTCGCGGCCGGTGAGATCTTGAAGATGCTCGGCGTGGGCAGGTCGAGGTTCCGCGAGATCCGGCGGCACCCCGCATTCCCCGCGCCGTATCAAGAACTGTCGGTAGGCGCGGTCTGGTTGAAGCGCGACGTCGAGGAGTACATCCGCGAGTACCGACAGCCCCGGGCAGCGGACGACGACGAGTAGGCCCGACGAGGCATGACCAGTACGTCTCCCGACTCCTTTCGGCGGGTGAGACGACCACGCCCGTACGGGCCCCGCCGGGTCGCGTAACGTCCGGTCCATGCCGAAGTCGCTCTTCTGGACCCGGACCGACACCGCCGGCTCCGAGCACGTCGTGCTCGACGGCCCAGGGCTCACCGCGCAGGGTGTGGCGCTCGCCGTCGATCCGATCCCGTACACGTGCCGGTACCGCCTCAGCGTCGGGCCGGACTGGTCGACGAACCGGCTGGAGGTCGAGTCCGAGGGCGCGGGCTGGTCGCGGAGCGTACGCCTGGAGCGGGGCCGGGACGGGTGGCGCGTGCGTACCGGCGAGGAGGGTGACCTGGACGCGGCGCTGAGCGCGGCGGGCCATCCACCGGCGGGCCTGCCGGGCACCGACGACCCGGGGCGGCTGGCCGAGGCGCTCGACGTCGACCTGGGCGGTTCCCTGTTGACGAACACGCTGCCGATCCGGCGGATCGGGCTGGGGCGGCTACCCGCCGACCTGGCGACCGCCGTGACTGTGGCCTGGGTGCTGCTGCCCGGCTTGGCCGTGGTGCCCGCCGAGCAGGTCTACACCTCGCTGGGTCCGGGCCGGGTCCGGTTCGCGAGCGGCACGTTCACCGCCGACCTGGAGGTCGACCCGGACGGTTTCGTGGTGCGCTACCCGGGGCTGGCCGAGCGGGCCGACCCGCTCTGACCACCCGGCTCACGCCGCCGGCCAGGCGCCTTCGGTCAGGAACCGGTCGATGGTGGCGAGGTGCGGGGCGAGGTCGAGGCCCTGCGTGGCCACCCACTCGTCGGAGTAGTAGGTGTCGCCGTACCGGTCGCCCGGGTCGCAGATCAGCGTGACCACCGAACCGGTACGCCCGGCCGCGCGCATCTGCGCGATCAGCCCGAACGCGCCCCACAGGTTGGTGCCGGTGGAGCCGCCCACCCGGCGGCCGAGCACCGCCGAGCCAGCCCGCATCGCGGCGAGCGACGCGGCGTCCGGCACCTGCACCATCCGGTCCACCACGCTGGGCAGGAAGGACGCCTCGACGGTGGGCCGCCCGATGCCCTCGATCCGGGAGCCGCGGCCGGTGCGCACCGACCAGTCACCGGCCTGCCAGGCGGGGTAGAACGCGGAGTTCTCCGGGTCAACCACGCAGAGCTTGGTGGGCAGCCGCCGGTAGCGGGCGTACCGGCCGATGGTGGCGCTGGTGCCGCCGGTGCCGGCGCCGACCACGATCCAGGCGGGCACCGGGTGCCGTTCCAGCGCGAGCTGGGCGTAGATCGACTCGGCGATGTTGTTGTTGCCCCGCCAGTCGGTGGCCCGCTCGGCGTAGGTGAACTGGTCCATGAACCGGCCGCCGCTGTCCTCGGCGAGCCAGCGCGCCTCCACAACGACCTTCGACGGGTCGTCCACCAGGTGGCAGCGCCCGCCCTGGAACTCGATCTGGGCGATCTTCTCCGGCGACGTGGAGGCGGGCATGACCGCGATGAACGGCAGGCCGAGCATCCGGGCGAAGTACGCCTCGGAGACCGCCGTCGAGCCGGACGACGCCTCGACGATCGTGGTGTCCGGGCCGATCCAGCCGTTGCAGAGGCCGTAGAGGAACAGCGAGCGGGCCAGCCGGTGCTTCAGCGAGCCGGTGGGGTGCACCGACTCGTCCTTGAGGTAGAGGTCGATCCCCCACTCGCGGGGCAGCGGGAAGGGCAGCAGGTGGGTGTCGGCGGAACGGTTGGCGTCCGCCTCGACGGTGGCGATCGCCTCGGTCACCCAGCGCCGGCTGGCCTCGTCGCACCGGTCGAGATGAGTCACGTCGGCAACGTTACAAGCGAGGTGGGCTCGGGTTCTCCCGGACCCGGCGGGCCTGCCGCCGCTGACCGGCCCGCGCGGCCACCCGCTCCGGCGTGAGCAGCGAGCCGGTGAACGACGCCAGCGCTCCCGGGTCGTCCAGCTTGTCGTGCAGCATCGGCGTCCAGATCCCGTCCGGGCACAGACACGACACGTGTACGCCCCGGACACCGGCCATCCGCAGGTCGCTCAGGATGCCGAGGCTGAACGCGAGCAGGGCGTGCTTGCTGGCCGCGTACACCGTCTCGCCCGGTGCGGCGATCAGCCCGGCCAGGGAGACGACGTTGAGTACGTGGCCGCGGCCCTGCTCCCGCATCACCGCGACGGCGGCGAGCGTGCCGTTCATCGCGCCGAGCGCGTTCACCTCGACCAGCGCGCGGCGGGTCCGGGCGTCGTGCGCCCAGGACGGGCCGGTGACCAGGACGCCCGCGTTGTTCACCCAGAGCCCGAGGCCGCCGGGCGCGGCCGCCGCCTCGGCGGCGACCTCCGCGCATGCGGATTCGTCGCGTACGTCGAGCGGGCGGGACCAGCCACCCAGCGGCGCGGCGGCAGCCGCCACGGCCCCGGCGTCGGTGTCGGTGAGCAGCACGTTCCAGCCGTCGGTGTGCAGCGCGGTGGCGATCGCCCGTCCCAGCCCGCCGGCCGCTCCGGTCACCACTGCGGCACCGCGTCCCGCGCTCGTCATCGGCGCACGGTAACCGCAACCCCCGGCCCTGGGCCAGAGGCGTCAGGCGGTGGGTGGTTCCAGCGGCTGCGGGCGGTTCTCCCACTTGGTCGACAGGGCGATGCTGGTGCGGGTGGACGCCACACCGGCCGTCCGGTTCAGCCGGACGATCAACTGCTCCAGCTCGGCGATCGTGCCGACCCGCGCCTTGAGCAGGAAGGACTCGACACCGGCCATGAAGTAGCAGGACTCGATCTCGGGGATGCGGCGGAACGACTCCAGCACGTCGTCGGTGTCCGCGTCGGAGTCCTCGATGATCCCGATGAGCGCCGTCACGCCGAGCCCGATCGACTCCGGCTCGACCTCGGCCCGGTACGCCCGGATCACGCCGCTGGACTCCAGCTTGCCGACCCGCTCGTGCACGGCCGGGGCGGAGAGGCCGACCTGACGGGCCAGCTCGGCGTACGACAGACGGGCGTTGCCCCGCAACAGCTCCACGAGGCTCAGGTCGATCGTGTCCACGGAGAGTGACCCTATCCGTTTGTCGGGCACGGAACACTGTCGGTACCCGTGGATCAACCCTGCACAAACGTACGATCACGGGGGTTCTCCGCCGGTACCATTTCCTAACCTTCCCAGTGTGTGCGTTTTTCGCGTTTGGCGGACACGTCCGGTAGCCGGTGCTGTAATTGCCATACGTCCCTCATGACGGCTCTGGGCTCGCACCGGCCGGGGGCAGTGTGTTCAGCCGGGGGCTTCGTCGACGCGAGGAGGGGGCTGTGGACACTGGAGATCGCCTGCTGACACCGGGTGAGGTCGCTGCGCTTTTTCGGGTGGACCCGAAGACCGTGACCAGATGGGCAGCGGCCGGCCGGATCGGCAGTATCCGGACTCCAGGAGGGCACCGCCGGTTTCGGGAATCCGAGGTGCGGGCCCTGCTCGAGGGGGAGGGCATGCTGGACGAGGCGGAGGACATGGGCAAGGCCCGCAACATGGGCCCGACCGCTTCCACCGGCCCCGGACCGGCCAACGCCGGCATGTACTGAACGTACGGGGCGCGGTCCGGCCGAGGGCCGCGCCCCGTACGCCGGCAACCGGGTCCGTCAGTCCGGATCCGTCTCCCGGCGACCGGCGGCCAGTTCGCCGGACCACCGCCGGAACAGCGTGTGCTCGACGCCGAGCGCGTCGAGCACCTTCCCGGCCACGAAGTCCACGAGCTGCCCGGCGGACGCCGCCGCACCGGCACCGTAGAAGCCGGGACTGGCCGGCAGCACCACCGCGCCCGCGTCGTGCAGCGCGATGAGGTGTTCCAGGTGACTGCGGGTGACCGGCGTCTCCCGGGGCACCACGACGACGGGGCGGCGCTCCTTGAGGTTCACCTCGGCGGCGCGCTGGAGCAGATCCTTCGACAGCCCGATGGCGATGCCGGCGCACGCGGCGGTGCTGGCGGGCACCACCGCCATGCCGCGTACCGGGTAGGAGCCGCTGCTGGGGCCCGCGGCCAGGTCACCGGCGGGCCAGTGCCGCAGGTCCGCGCCGGTGAGGTCGCGGTCGAGCCAGGCAGCCAGGTCCTCGGTCCAGTGTGCGTCCCGGAAGGGCCGGCCGGTCTCGTCCAGCACTGTCAGCCGGGCCGCCCGGGAGACGACCAGGTCCACCGCCTGGCCCGCGTCGAGCAGGCCCCGGACGACAGCCGCCGCGTACGGCGTCCCGGACGCGCCGGAGACCCCCACCACCCATGGTTCACGCATGCCTCAAGCGTGCCTGGTCGTCGCGGGTGGCGGACGACGACCCCCCGTTCGGGCGGCACGCCCGGGATGTCCGGCGGGTTCGCGGAACTTCCCGCGACGTGAAATTCTTCGCTCGGCGATAAATGTCCACGGAAGGGCCGGTGATGACGGCGGCGGTGCTGCGGAGCCTCCGCTCCGGCTGCCCCATCCCGCCCCGCCTCTCCCCGTACGCGGACGACGTGCAGGGCTGGCTGGTGGAGCAGGTCGACCGGCTCGGCCTGCCGGCTGACCCGGCGAAGCGGCGTCGGCTGGCCCGGGCCGGTTTCGCCCGGTACGCCGGCCGCCTCTACCCGGACGCCACCGAGGCGGACCTGCGCGTGCTGACCGCGTTGTTCACCTGGTTCTTCCTCGTCGACGACGCCTGCGACGGGCGGGACGGGCTGACCCCGCCGCAGATCCGCACGCTGCGCGACGGCGCGCTCGCATTGCTGCGCGAGGGTCCGCGCGCCCGCCATCCGGGCTTCTCCGGCCCGCTGCGCCGGCTGCTGGTGCAGGCGTGGCGCGAGCCGCGCCGCCGGATGCCGGCCCGCTGGCGGCTGCGGTTCGCCGACGCGGTCGCCGACCACCTCGACGGGGTGTACCGGGAGGCCACCGCCACCACGTCCGGCCGT
This sequence comes from Micromonospora sp. CNB394, assembly GCF_000374985.1. Taxonomy (NCBI): domain Bacteria; kingdom Bacillati; phylum Actinomycetota; class Actinomycetes; order Micromonosporales; family Micromonosporaceae; genus Micromonospora; species Micromonospora sp. CNB394. Next base: position 88,858 of record NZ_KB895846.1, read on the forward strand.
CCACCGGGCGTCGCCGAGTACGTGCGGCTGCGCCGGGCCACGTCGGCGGCATACGTGTCGTACCCGCTGATCGAGTTCGCGTCCGGGCGTGCGCTGCCCGACGCGGTCTACCACCATCCGGCGCTGCGGCGGCTCGCCGCCCTCGCCAACGACCTGCTGTCCTGGTTCAACGACATCGCCTCGCTGGAGCACGACCGGGCCACCGGCGGCGGGCACAATCTGGTGCTCGCGACGGCCGCCGAACGAGGTGTGCCACTAGCGGCGGCGGTCGACCTGGTGGCCGGGCACTGGCGTGCCGAGATGGACCGGTTCGTGGTGCTCCGGGCGGCGGCGCCGTCGTTCGGCCCGACGCTCGACGACGCCGTCGCCTCCCATCTCGACGGGCTGGCCGCCGCCGTGCGAGGCACCGTCGACTGGACGCTGGAGAGCGCCCGCTACCCGGTCGCCGCGGCGACCTGATCCGGCGCCCGGCGCTCCGGCGCTCCGGTGTTCCGGCTCAGGGCCGCAGGCCGAGCCGGATCACCAGGTCGAGCAGCGCGAGGACGAACAGCGCGATGCCGACGAAGCCGTTGGCGGTGAAGAACGCCCGGTTGACCTTGCTCAGGTCGGTGGGGCTGACCACCATGTGCTGGTAGGCGAAGGCGACAGCGGTGAGCGCCAGCCCGATCCACCACAGCCAGCCGAAGCCGACCCACGCGCCGAACCAGATGAACAACGCGAACGTCACCACGTGGGCGACCGTGGAGGCGTGCAGCGCGAAGCGGCGGCCGTACCGGGCGGGGACGCTGTGCACCCCGATCTCCCGGTCGATCTCCGAGTCCTGGCAGGCGTAGATCAGGTCGAAGCCGCCGATCCAGAGGCCGACCGCGACACCGAGCAGCCAGGCCGGGCCGGACCCCTCGAACGTGCCGGTGACCGCCAGCCAGGCGCCGACCGGGCCGACCGCCTGGGCCACCCCGAGGATGGCGTGCGGCCAGTTGGTGAACCGCTTGCCGTACGGGTAGACCACGAGCGGCACCACGGCGAGCGGCGCGAGCACCAGGCAGAGCGGGTTGAGCAGGGCGGCGGCGGCCAGGAACACCACGAGCGCGACGGCCGCGCCGGTCCAGGCCGTCCGCACGCTCACCGCGCCGGTGACCAGTTCCCGGTTCGCGGTACGCGGGTTCCGCGCGTCGATCCGCCGGTCGAGGATCCGGTTCGCGGCCATGGCGAACGTCCGCGCGCCGACCATCGCCACGGTGATCAGCAGCAGGTCTCCCCAGTGCACCCGGCCACCGTCGAGCTGCATGGCGGTCAGCGCCGACAGGTACGCGAACGGCAGCGCGAAGATCGAGTGCTCGATGGCGACGAGCTTGAGGAAGGACGCGACCCGGCCGGGTCGTTCCTGTACTGCCGCCGTCATCAGATCCCGTATTCCTTCCAGCGCTTGTCGACCAGCGAGACCACCTCGGGCGACATCCGCATCTCCTCCGGCCAGCCCCGGGTGTAGCCCTCCTCGGGCAGCTTGCGGGTCGCGTCGATGCCCGCCTTGCCACCCCAGAACTGCTGGTACGAGGCGTGGTCGAGGTGGTCCACCGGCCCTTCGGTGACCATCAGGTCACGGGCGTAGTCGACGTTGCCGAAGGCGCGGAACGCGACCTCGTTGTAGTCGTGCACGTCGCAGTCCTCGTCGACGATCACGATCAGCTTGGTCAGCGACATCATGTGCGCGCCCCAGATCGCGTTCATGACCTTCTGCGCGTGCTTCGGGTAGCGCTTGCGGATCGACACGATCGCGCAGTTGTGGAAGACCCCGGCGGCGGGCAGGTCGTAGTCGACGATGTCCGGGATCAGGAAGCGCAGCAGCGGCGCGAAGATCCGCTCGGTGGCCTTGCCGAGGCCGTGGTCCTCCTGCGGCGGCTGGGACGTGACGATCGAGTGGTAGACCGGGTCACGCTGCATGGTCATGCACTCGACGTGCATCACCGGGAACGGCTCGACGGGCGTGTAGAAGCCGGTGTGGTCGCCGAACGGGCCCTCGGGCAGGCGCTCGCCCGGCTCGATGTAGCCCTCCAGCACGATCTGCGCGTGCGCCGGCACCTGCAACGGGACGGTCAGGCAGTCCACCATCTCGACCCGCTCACCGGCGAGGAACCCGGCGAACAGGTACTCGTCGATGTCGGCGGGAAGCGGCGCGCTGGCCGAGTACGCCACCACCGGGTCGGCACCGATCGCGATCGCCACCGGCAGCCGCTGGCCGAGCCGCTCGGCGACCGCGTGGTGCGCGGTGGAGTTCTTGTGGATCTGCCAGTGCATGCCGATGGTGTTGTGCGAGTGCTGCTGGAGCCGGTAGAGCCCGAGGTTGCGCTTGCCGGTCTCCGGGTGCTTGGTGTGGGTCAGCCCGAAGTTGTGGAAGATCCCCCCGTCACCGGGCCACACCTGCAACCCGGGCAGCCGGTTCAGGTCGACGTCGTCGCCCCGGTAGACCACCTGCTGGCAGGGGGCGGTCTTGACCTTCTTCGGCGGCATCGACTTGAGCTGCATGACCTTGCCCAGGCCGCCCATCATCCCGGAGAAGCCCTGCGGAAGCTCCGGCTTGAGCATGTCGCCGATCCGCTCGCCGATCTCGTCGAGGTGCTCCACCCCGAGCGCCATCGCCATCCGCTTCTCGGTGCCGAACAGGTTGATCGCCACCGGCATCTCGCCCCGGGTGGGCCGTTCGAACAGCAGTGCCGGCCCACCGGCCCGGACGGTGCGGGTGACGACCTCGCTGATCTCCAGCGTGGGGTCGACCGGCGCGCTCACCCGCCGCAGCTCGCCCGCACGCTCCAGCGCCGCGAGGAAGTCCTTCAGATCGGTGTACGGGAAGCGAGCCGCCATACCACCATCCTCCCGTACCCTCCTGCGGAGGTAAGGACGGGCCCCCTTTTAACGCCTCCGGTAGAGGAAGGGCCCCTTCTTAACATCCGCAGCTCAGGCCGCGGGCGTCCAGGCGTACGCCATCAGCGGCTCGTCGAGCGGGGCCCCGGTGAGCCGGTTCGCGAACGTGGAGATCGTGTACGTGCCGACGCCGAGCACCACGTCCAGCGCGTGCCGGGGCTGCCATCCGGCGGCGAGCAGCGCGTCCAGGTCGGCGTCGGGGACCGCGCCCCGGTGGTCGAGGACGGCGACGGTGAACCGGCGCAGCGCCTCCAGCCGGGGGTCGGGCAGCGTCGCGCCGGTCCGCAGCGCCTCGATCAGCTCGGGCGCGGCGGCGTGCCGGACGAGCGTCGCGGTGTGCATGGCGACGCAGAGGTGGCAGCCGTTGCGGGTGGCGACCGTCAGCACGACCACCTCCCGGGCGACCGGGTCCAGGTCGGTGGCCTCGAACGCGGCGTTGGCGGCGAGGAAACCCTTGAGCAGTTCGGGCGAGCCGGCCATCAGGCGCACGGCGGCGGGCAGGTGGCCCAGCATGCGGCGTACGCCGGCCATGACCGGGCGGGCGGCGGCGGGCGCGGTGTCCGGCTCGTACGCGATGAAGCGGGACATGACAGGGCCCCTCTCGTAAGATGGTCAACGTGGTTGACGAAACAGTAAACGTGGTTGTCGAACATGGCAACGCCTGACCGCCCCGGCTTCGCGCTGCCGCTGCTCCTGCTCGCCGGCTTCCGTACGCTCGTCGACGACCTGCACGCCGAGTTGGCCCGGCAGGGGCACCCCGAACTGCGCCCGGCCCACGGCTTCGTCCTCCAGTCCGTCGGCCCGGCCGGCACCACCGCCTCCGACCTCGGGCAACGCCTCGGCGTCTCCAAGCAGGCCGCGGGCAAGACGGTGGACCGGCTGGTCGCGCTCGGCTACCTGGAACGCGTGGACGACCCCGCCGACGCCCGCCGCAAGCTCGTACGGATGACCGCGAAGGGCCGCGACGGGCTGCACCGCTCGGCAGCCGTCTTCGACGAGTTGCGCGATCAATGGGCGGCCACGCTCGGCGCGGACCGGATCGCCGCCATCGAGGACGACCTGCGCCGGATGGTTCCCGCCGACGTGTTCCGCCTGGACGTGCCCGGCTGGTTCGGCGGATGACTTCGTCACTGACAGCCTCACCCGGCGCGGGTCATCATCGGCGGATGGACGACGCGTACGTGGTGGGTGACCCGGACGGCCTGAGCCAGCTCCAGGCCGAGATCCGCGACGCGGTGGCCCGCGAGCTGCACGCCCAGTTCGCGCTGCGGGCGGACCGCCTCGAACTGGCCGACCTGCCGGAGGTGGCCTACCAGGTCACGCGCCGGGTGGACGAGGTGCTCAGCGCTCGCCCGGTCACTCCACCCCGGCGTACGAGTGCAGACCGGTGAAGAAGAAGTTCACCCCGAACAGGTTCATCATCACGGTCAGGAAGCCCACGATGGCGATCCAGGTGGCCACGTTGCGCTTCACGCTCGGCGTGGCCCGGGCGTGCAGGTAGCCCGCGTACACCACCCAGGAGATGAACGCCCAGGTCTCCTTCGGGTCCCAGCCCCAGGCGCGGCCCCAGGCCGCCTCGGCCCAGATCGCGCCCGCGATCACCGCGAACGTGAAGACCGGGAACGAGAAGGCGTGCAGCGTGAAGGTCAGCCGCTCCAGCCCGGCCGCCGCCGGGAGGCGGCGGGCCAGGGTGTACGGGAAGCTGCGCCGGCCCTGCTCCCAGCCGTTCCGCATCAGGTACGCGGCGGCGGGCACCACGCCCAGCAGGAAGATGCCCGAGGCGAAGATGATCGTCGAGACGTGGATGATGAACCACCACGACTGCAGCGCCGGCATCAGCGGCTCGACCTGCACGTAGAGCTTCAGCTCGGCGAACGCCAGCAGCAGCACCATGACAAGCGTCAGGAACAGCCCGAGCCGGCGCAACCCCGGCTGCTTCCAGAGCACCACGAGCCAGGCCGCCACCCCGATCCAGGTGCCGGTCAGCACGAACTCGTACATGTTGCCCCAGGGCATCCGGTCGGCGGCCAGGCCCCGGGTGACCACGGCGCCCAGGTGCAGCGCGGCGCCCAGCACGATGAGCCAGGCGGCGATCCGGCCGGCCAGCACGGCCCGCGCGGCGGAGCGGTCCGGACGCTGCGGCGCGGCCGGGACGACCGGCTCGTCGATCACGCCGCCGCCGACACCCGCGCCGACCAGCTCCCGCGCCGGTGCGGCCGCCGGCACCCTCCGCGCGTTGCCCAGCGCGAACTCCACGGCGTGGCTGATCATCGCGATCAGGTACGCCAGGATCGCGAACGTGACCAACTGGTCGGAGAGTGCGACCATCACTCGTCTCCTTCTCGCGCCCGCCGCGCGTCCGGCGCGTCGCCGCTCACCGCGGCGACGAGCTGCGCGAACTCGTCGGCGAACCCTGGGTGCTCGGTGCGCGGCAGCCCACCGGCCTCCACCAAACTACTACCGCCCGTCGGAGATCCACCCTCGGGGGGCGGAACCCGGAACCAGACCCGGCGCCGCCGGGCGAACAGCGAGCCCATCAGGCCCAACAGCAGCGTCCCACTGGCCACCAGCAGCAGCGTCTGCCCGGGTGCGTGCCGCACCGAGATCGTGATGTACGGCTCGGTGCCGACGAACTCCAGCGTGCTGCCGTCGTCCAGGGTCCACTTCTCCCCCGGCCGCAGCAGCTTGGTGCCGATCTCCTTGAGCTTGCCGTCGTCGAGCTGCCGCTTGTCCAGCTCGTAAACCGAGCCGGGGATGCCCGCGTCCAGCCCGAGGTTGCCCCGGTACGCGAGCAGGTTCACCGCCGGATCTCGTTCCTCGGGCCAGGCGGAGCGGACGGGAGGGCCCTCGGCCGGCACGGTGGGCAGGTAAAACCCGTCGAAGGCGATCTGCTGGTCGGCGGCGCGGACGCCGGTCGCCGGGTCGACGTTGGCGTCCGGGAAGATCGCCACGCCCTCCTCGGTCGCGTTCGAGTCGCCGGTTCGCAGGAACGGGGTCCGGCTGGTCTGACTCCGGCCGTACTTGTCGGTGTACCTCAGCACCGGCGCGTAGCCGTTGCCGAGCAGGTAGACGTTCGCCGAGCCGAGCCGAAGCGGCGAGTTGACCGAGAACCCGGCGGTCCGTTCCGCGCCGCCGGGCTCGTCCACGGTCACCGTGGCCCAGTAGCGGGACGCCAGCCCGGACGGCAGGTAGTCGGCCTCGAACTTCTCCAGCGTCAGGCAGAACGGCGGCAGGTCGGAGCTGTCCACGCGCGGGCCGAGCGACGCCTCGGCGTACTGCTGGCGGGTGTTGCAGAACGCGTTGTCCGCGCCGGCGACCAGGATGCGGTTGCCGTGCCAGCCGTACCAGGAACCGAGCGCCACCCCGAGCAGGACGGCGACCAGCGACACGTGGAACAGCAGGTTGCCGGTTTCCTTGAGGTAGCCCTTCTCGGCGGAGACCTCGTTGCCGCGCACGACGACCCGCCAGCGGCGGCGGCGCAGCACCGCCGCGATCGCCTCCGGATCGGCGGCGGCCGGAGCCTCCAGCACGGCGTGCTGGGGCAGCCGGGCGAACCGCTTCGGCGCGGCCGGCGGCTTCATCCGCAGCGCGCGGACGTGGTCCCGGGCCCGGGGCAGGATGCAGCCGATCAGCGAGGTGAACAGCAGCAGGTAGATCGCGGAGAACCAGACCGACCCGAAGACCTCGAACGCGCCGATCCGGTCGAGCCGCAGCGCCAGATCGGGGTGGTCGACGAACCACTGGTCGACCCGTTCCGGGTTGACGCCGCGCTGCGGCAGCACCGAGCCGGGGATGGCCGCGACGGCGAGCAGGAACAGCAGGATCAGCGCCGTACGCATGCTGGTGAGTTGCCGCCACGAGTTGCGCAGCAGGGCCAGCACCGGGTTGACCCGCCGGGGCGCCTGTGCGGGTGGGGTCGACGGCCGATCGTCCACGGTCGTCATCAGATGCTCACCTCGCCCACGCCCACGTTCGTCTGCAGCCAGATCACCACGTTCACCCAGCCGCCGGTGATCAGCGCCAGGCCGATCGCGATCAGCAGCGCGCCGCCGATCCGGGTGACCCAGCGGCTGTTGCGCCGGACGGCGCGGAACACCCCGAGCAGGCGCTGGAAGCCCAGCCCGAAGACGACGAACGGTATCCCCAACCCGAGGCAGTACGCCACGGCGAGCAGCACGGCCCGGTCGGTCCCGCCCTCGGTGGCCGCCATGCCGAGCACCGCCCCGAGCGTCGGGCCGGTGCAGGGCAGCCAACTGAGCGCGAATACCGCGCCGAGCACCGGCGCGCCGAGCAGCCCGGCGGCGGGCAGCCAGCGGATACGGAACTCGCGCTGCATCCCGGGGATCACACCCAGGTAGCCGAGGCCGAGCACCACCACGAGCACACCGATGACGATCTCCAGCGTGCGCTCGTACCGGAAGAAGAGCTTGCCGACGCCGGAGAAGAGAATCGCGGTGGCGACGAACACGACTGTGAAGCCGGCGATGAACAGCAGCGTGCCGGCGAGCACCCGGCCCTTGACGGCGGCGGTGGTCCGCTGCGGCGCCGCCCGCTCGGCGACGCTCACGCCGCCGCCCGCGCCGCCTGCGCCGCCTGCGCCGCCTGCGCCGCCTGCGCTGGCGGCGGTGTTAATAGGGGGCCCTTCCTCTACCGGAGGCGTTAACAGGGGGCCCTTCCTTGCACCTTCCAGGTCGGAGCCGGCCAAACCCGTCACGTACGACAGGTAGCCGGGCATCAGCGGGAGCACGCACGGGGACAGGAAGCTGACCAGTCCGGCCAGTGTCGCCGCACCGACCGCGAGCAGCAGCGGGCCGGACTCGGCGAGCTGGCGGAACGTCTCGCCCATCAGCGGGCGCCGTTCGGCGGCGGCGCCTCGGCGGCGATCTCCTCGACGATCGGCCGCAGTTCGTCGCGGGTGACGGCCCGGCGGATCACGACGGCGATCCGGCCCTCGCGGTCGAGCACGACGGTGGCCGGGGTGGTGTTCGGCGGGATGTCGAAGTTCAGCGCCTGCCGGCTGGCCGGGTCGAAGATGCTCGGGTACGTGACCCGGCCCTCCTCGAAGGCGATCGCCTTGTCCTTGCTGTCCTGCACGTTGATGCCGAGGAACGTCACGCCGGAGCCCTTGGTGGCCTGGTAGGTGGCCTCCAGGTCGTCCGCCTCGGCGCGGCAGGGCGCGCACCAGGAGCCCCAGAAGTTGACCACGACGGCCTGCCCGCGGTCGCGGGAGATGTCGTAGCTGCCGCCGGTGAGCAGTTCACCGCTCACCTTCGGCGTCTTGGAGCGCTGGTCGGGAGCGCAGGTGACGGTCGAGCCGTCGGCCGCGCACCGGCTCTCCTGGGTGCCGGAGGAGCAGCCGACCAGCGCCGTACCGGCGGTCACGGCGGCGAGCAGGGCGGCAGCGATCCTCCGGGTGAGCATCAGGCCCCCTTGGCCGTCCGGGCGGTCGGCGAGATCGACACGAGGTGGGCCGCCGGCTCGGAGTACCCGATTCCGACGATCTTGGCGCCGTCGAAGTGGAACGAGGTGAGGCTGGCCAGACCGCACTGGCGGCGGCGCGGGTCGTGCCAGAGTCGCTTGCGTTCGACGTGCCGGCGCAGCGTCCAGATCGGGAGCTGGTGCGACACGAGCACCGCCTCCCGCCCCTCGGCGGCGACCCGGGCGGCGTGCAGGGCGGCGAACATGCGCTCGGCGATGGCCCGGTACGCCTCCCCCCAGGACGGGGTCATCGGGTCGCGCAGCACCCACCAGTTGCGCGGGTCGCGGAACGAGCCGTCACCGGGCGAGACCTTCTTGCCCTCGAACCAGTTCGCGCTCTCGATCAGCCGCTCGTCGACGCCGACGGAGAGGCCGAACTGCGCCGCGATCGGCTCGGCGGTCTGCTGGGCGCGCTCCAGCGGGCTGGCCACGACGTGCACCACGGTCCGGTCGGCGAGCGCCTGCGCTGCCGCCTTGGCCATCTGCACGCCCAGCTCGGAGAGGCGGAACCCGGGCATCCGGCCGTAGAGGACGCCGTCCGGGTTGTGCACCTCGCCGTGCCGCAGCACGTGTACCACGGTCTCCGCCATTAGTTACCCCCCGCTTCCTGCCGCTGCCGCCGCCCGCGCCGCCACCGGCAGTGCGGCGGCGATCTGCTCCCACGCCGCGTCGTCGATCGCGGCCGAGACGAACCACGATTCGAACGCGCTCGGCGGCAGGTAGACGCCGCCGGCGAGCATCGCGTGGAAGAACGTCTTGAACGCCGGCACCACCTGGGTGCGGGCGCTGTCGTAGTCGTGCACGTCCGCGTCGGTGAAGAAGACCGAGAACATGTTGCCCGCGGTGGAGAGCCGGTGCGGCACGCCCGCCTCGGACAGTGCCTCGGTGGTCAGCTTGCCCAGCGTGGCGGCGGTCTCGTCGAGCCGCCGGTAGAGCGCGTCGTCGGCCAGCCGCAGCGTGGCCAGCCCGGCCGCGCAGGCCAGCGGGTTACCGGACAGCGTGCCCGCCTGGTAGACCGGGCCGGCCGGGGCGAGCTTCGCCATGATCTCCGCGCGCCCGCCGAACGCCGCGGCGGGCAGGCCGCCACCCATGACCTTCCCGTACGTCCACAGGTCCGCGTCCGACGGGTCGAGGCCGTGCCACCCGGCGCGGGAGACCCGGAACCCGGTCATCACCTCGTCGACGATGAGCAGTGCGCCGTTGGCGTGTGCGATCCGGGCCAGCTCGGCGTTGAAACCGTCGCGGGGCGCGATGACGCCCATGTTGCCGGCGGCGGCCTCGGTGATGATCGCGGCGATGTGCTGCCCCTCGGCGGCGAACGCCTCCTCGACCGCGCGCAGGTCGTTGTACGGCAGCACGATGGTGTCGCCGGCCGCCGCGCCGGTCACGCCGGGCGAGTCGGGCAGGCCGAACGTGGCCACGCCGGAGCCGGCCGCGGCGAGCAGCGCGTCGGAGTGGCCGTGGTAGCAGCCGGAGAACTTGATGATCTTGGACCGGCCGGTGAAGCCGCGGGCCAGCCGGATCGCCGACATGGTCGCCTCGGTGCCGGAGTTGACCAGGCGGACCTGCTCCACGGGCGTCCGCGCGATGATCTCCTCGGCCAGGTCGACCTCGCCCGGCGTCGGGGTGCCGAAGCTGGTGCCGAGCCCTGCCGCCGCACGCAGCGCCTCCACCACGGCCGGGTGCGCGTGGCCGAGGATCAGCGGGCCCCAGGAGCAGACCAGGTCGACGTAGCGACGACCGTCGGCGTCGAAGAGCCACGGACCCTCCCCCCGCACCATGAAGCGCGGGGTGCCGCCGACGGCACGGAACGCGCGCACGGGAGAGTTGACCCCACCGGGCACGACGGCCTTGGCGCGGTCGAACAGGGCCTCGGAGGCCGGGGCGTCGGCCGGGTAGCGGCCGGATCCGGCGGAATGCGTCTCGGTCACGATGAGGCCATTGTGTCAGCGCCGGAGTGCTGCCCGGCAGCCACCCCGCGACGGGGGTTACCAGGCTCACCCGCCTGAGCGGCGCGACGGGCCGACGGCGATCCGCTCGACAGGCCCGCCGGTCGAGATCGCGATAGGCTGACCGGGTGGATCGTGCCGAGCTGTCCATCACCGTACACCGGACGGGTGACGAAGCAGTGCTTCGCCTGGCCGGTGAGATCGACATGCTCACGGCCGCCCAGCTCTCGACGGTGGTCAACGAGGTGCTGACGGATCCGCCCCCGCGCATCGTGCTCGACCTGGGCGGAGTCACGTTCTGCGACTCGCAGGGTCTCGGCACGCTCGTGGTGCTCAGCCGCAAGGCCAGTCACACCCAGTGCCTGCTGATCCTCACCAACGTCGGCGACTTCCTGATCCGCGTCCTGGACATCACCGGCCTCCGCAGCGCCCTGATGATCCGCAACGAAGCCACCCCGTAGCCCCGCCGCTTCCTCCCCGCGATCCTGCACGTGCGGCCCCGCGTCGCAGCCACTGGTCCAGCTCCAGCACCGCGCCGACTGCCCGAGCAGCCCGCAGACCGCCAGCACCACCCAGGCGGCCGACGCGCGACCGGGCACGGCGGCCCGGCCGGCGGCTGAACCGTCAGCGGGTGTTGCCCCAGCGCGCCTGCTCCAGCAGCTGAACCGCGCGTTCCCGGGTCGACGGGTCGTCGTCGGCGCGCAGCAGCGCCGTGGCCTCGTCCACCGCGTCGGTCAGGTGCCGCCACTGGAGGTCGCGCTCCCGCACCAGGTCCGACTGGGCGGCGAGCTGCCGCGTCTTCACCCACAGGTCGACGAAGACCGTCACCTTGGCCCGCAGCACCCACGGGTCGAACGGCTTGGTCAGGTAGTCGACCGCACCGGCCGCGTAACCGCGCAGCGCGAGCTGGGCGTCCTTGTCCGCGGCGGTCAGGAAGATGATCGGTACGTGCCGGGTACGCTCACGCCGCTTGATGTGGGTGGCGGTCTCGAACCCGTCCATGTCCGGCATCTGGGCGTCCAACAGGATCACCGCGAAGTCGTCCACCAGGAGCTGCTTGAGCGCCGCCTCGCCGCTCTCCACCGCGACCGACTGCACCGGGAGACCCTGGAGGATCGCCTCCAGTGCCATCAGGTTCTCCCGCCGGTCGTCCACCAGCAGGGCCTTGGCCGTCTGCGTCACGCGTTCTCCTCGCCTCGGCTCCGGCCGATCCAGGACGCCATCAGTTCGATCAGCTCGTCCAGGTCCACCGGCTTGGTGATGTAGTCGCTGCCGCCGGCGCTGAGCGCCGACTCCCGGTCACCGGGCATCGCCTTCGCGGTCAGGAACACGATCGGCAGGTCCGCGAACCGGTGGTTGCGGCGGATCTGCGCGGTCGTCTCGTACCCGTCCTGGTCCGGCATCATGGCGTCCATCAGGACGATGTCCACCTCCGGGTGCTCGGCGAGCTGGCGGACGCCGTCCGCCCCGTTGTCCGAGTACAACACGGTCATCCCGTGCAGTTCCAACGCGGACGTCAGCGCGAACACGTTCCGCACGTCGTCGTCGATGATCAGCACGGTCACGCCGTCCAGGCGGCGGGTGGCGGGCGTCTCCTGCGGCTGCGGCAGCTCCATGGGCATGAGCAGCGACGACGGCAGGCCCGCGCGGCTCGGCGACGGCGGCGCCGGTGCCACCACCGCGTCCGGTGCCAGCACATCGGGTACGAAGAGCGTGAACGTCGAACCCTGACCGGGCGCGGACGAGACGGTGATCGTGCCGCCGAGCAGGCGGGCCAGGTCCCGGCTGATGGACAGCCCGAGGCCGGTGCCGCCGTAACGCCGGCTGGTGGTGCCGTCCGCCTGCTGGAACGCCTCGAAGATCAGCGACAGCTTGTCGTCGGAGATTCCGATGCCGGTGTCGATCACGGTGAACGCGATCACCCGCTGCGCGTTCGTCAGCGCGGGCACGTCGAAGACGGCGTTGTCGGCCGCCGGGCCGATCCGCAGCGTCACCGCGCCGTTGTCGGTGAACTTCACCGCGTTCGACAGCAGGTTGCGCAGGATCTGCTGCAACCGCTGGGCGTCGGTGACCAGCGCGGGCGGCAGGTCGCGGCTGACCCGCACCTGGAAGTCCAGGCCCTTCTCCTCGGCCTGCGGCGCGAACGCCTGCTCGACGTAGCCGCGGATCTCGGCGAACTGGATCTCGGTGGGCTCCACGTCCATCCGGCCCGCCTCGATCTTGGACAGGTCGAGGATGTCGTCGATCAGCGACAGCAGGTCGGACCCGGCGCCGTGGATGGTCCGGGCGAACTCGATCTGCTTCGCGCTGAGGTTGCGCTCCGGGTTCTCGGCCAGCAGCCGGGCCAGCAGGAGCAGCGAGTTCAGCGGCGTACGCAGCTCGTGGCTCATGTTCGCCAGGAACTCCGACTTGTACGCCGACGCGCGGGTGAGCTGCTGCGCCTTCTCCTCCAGGCCGAGGCGGGCCAGCTCGATCTCCCGGTTCTGCGTCTCGATGTTGGCCTTCTGCTCGGACAGCAGCTTCGCCTTGTCCTCCAGCTCGGCGTTCGTTCGCTGCAACTCGGCCGACTGGTCCTGCATCTCGTGCGCCAGCCGCTGCGACTGCGCCAGCAGCTCCTCCGTACGCCGGTTGGCCTGGATGGTGTTGACCGCGACGCCGATGGTGAGCACCAGCCGCTCCAGGAACGCCAGGTGCAGCTCGGAGAACGTGGCCACGCCGGCGAACTCGATCACGCCGAGCAGCTCGCCCTCGAACTGGACGGGCAGGACCACCAGGTCGGCCGGAGGCGTGTCGGCCAACCCGGACCGTACGACGAGGCGGCCGTCCGGCTGCGCCTTGACCCGGATCGTCCGGCGCGACAGGGCGGCCTGCCCGACCAGCCCCTCACCCGGGCCGAACGTGACGTCGTGGCCGCGTGCCACGTACCCGTAGGAGGCGGTGAGCCGCAGCCGCATGCTGCCCTCGGAGCTGTCCGCCAGGAAGAACGCGCCGAGTTGCGCGTCCACCAGCGGGGTCACCTCCTGCATGATCATCCGGCAGACCTCGCCCAGGTCGCGCTGCCCCTGGAGCAGACCACCGATCCGGGCCAGGTTCGAGTCGAGCCAGCCCTGCTCGGCGTTCTTCTTGGTCGTCTCCCGGAGGGTGACGATCATCTGGTTGATGTTGTCCTTCAGCTCGGCGACCTCGCCCTGCGCCTTCACGTTGATCCGCTGGGTCAGGTCGCCACGGGTCACCGACGTGGAGACCTGCGCGATCGCGCGCAACTGCGTGGTCAGGGTCGAGGCGAGCTGGTTGACGTTCTCGGTCAGGTCACGCCACGTACCGGACACGCCCTTGACCTGGGCCTGACCGCCCAGCTTGCCCTCGGTGCCCACCTCGCGGGCCACCCGGGTCACCTCGTCGGCGAACGACGACAGCTGGTCCACCATCGTGTTGAC